>JBEDNE010000123.1:0-7037 GCA_041170745.1 Pseudomonadota bacterium | reverse complement strand
GATCAAGGGTTCGAATACCTTCGTTCGCTCAAGTTTCATCAAGAAACCAGAATCAAAATCGCTTGATCTGACCCTTAACCTCAAATCTCCGAACTGTCCCCAGCTTCGCAGCCTGTTTCGCTGAAGTGGTTGCAATCTCTCACAAAAGCGGAGAAGTTCAGCTTCTAAACTCGACCAGCCACGCGGCCTAAAACTTTGGAACCTGCTTATGAAACGCGCCTCCATCTCCTTTCCAATTGCCTGTCTCGCCGCAACATTTTCGGTTGCGGCCAATGCGCATGAAACGACCGATGCGATCGAAAAGGCCGCGCATGAGGGATATGTGAACGCGATCAATAGCAATGACGTTGACGTGCTTATGGCAGATTTGACCGATGATATCGTCTTGCAGGCGCCTGGAGCCCCAGAGGTTATCGGCAAGGCCGCTGTCCGCGATTGGATTGCCGGCTATTTCGGCGCTTTCAAAACCAAATGGGAGAAAACGTCGATTGGCTTTACTGTCAGCGGTGATTGGGCGTTTGAACGCTACACCTATAAGTCAACTGATACGGACCGGAAAACGGGCAAGGTGACGACGGACGCTGGCAAGGGCATCAATATCTTCCGGCGCGGCGCTGATGGCAAATGGCGGGTCGCCATTGATGGGTGGAGTTCAGACAACGCATCGCAATAACCGGGCCCTATCCGGCCTGCCTGCGCGGTGCAGCCCGCCGGGATAACGCGCGTTCCGAGACCGAAATGGCATCCGGCCTTAGTGGGTCAGCCGGACCTGATAGTCCTTGCGGCGGGTTTGCCGCTCTTGAACGCGCGCTTGGCGCGTGACGCGCGCAAGCGAGGGATTGAGCTGGGCCAAGTCCATAATCCTCACCTGACGGACCGCTTGGTCGAGCGGTGCAGCGGGCGGCACGCCCTGCCAACGCAAAGTCACAATGCCAGATGATTTTCCACCTGCGTCCAACCAATTGGCAACGCCGGGGTCTTTTGCAGAAATCACAAAGCTGATCAGGCCTTGCGCGTCAATTTTCGCCTGACGGCTGTTCAAGCTGCTGGTGTTCTCGTCATAGTCATAGGCCACACCCCAGGGGTCCGTCACTTGTATTCCAAATGACAGGGCACCAAGCGGATCCACTTGGATCAGCAGCGCTTCATTTGCCTTTAAATCATAATGGCCGCTGCTGGATAAACCCCGCCCGCCCGGTCGCTGGCGGACCGGCGCGATGCTGTTTGCGGCTCTGGGGTAGATATAGCGATTATTATAGTCGAGCCAGTAAGGCGCAATTTGATCGAGAATAGCAGCGGATCTGGCGGCCAAGACAGTATAGTTACGCGGCATTGGCGTCGGGTGAGCATCCACCCGTTCCATACGCAACGCAATGGGTGCCTGGGTGGCCCAGTCCGTCAGCAATTGCCGGATGCCAATTTGCAGAACACCTTCTTTGGGAATGGCAAGGTGGTTTGCTCGATCTCCTGCGGGATCACTGTCAATGTGAATGACAAAGCCTCCATCTTCGGCAATTGTCATCTGTTCGGATTGCAGCGTCGCCAGCTGGCGAAAACCTTCCACCGCCATTTGGCCCAAGCCCGGCAATGAATCGCGCACTTCGACATGAAACTGCACCGGGCCGGGCTTTGGCCAGCGGCCATGCAGTCGATATTTGCCGCCGCCCACCACGGTTGCCACTTGATAGATATTGTCTGGGTTCTCAATTCCGTAACCGGAATTTGGCACATCCATCCCATGCCATTTATGGCGCGAATGGGGCGTCCAGATAACATCGCTGCGGCTTGTATCTTCCATCAGCGCATAATGGATCGCCTGAACGCCAATCGCATGGGCCGCGCGTTTGATGGTGGCTTTGCCAGATGCCGTTTTTGCACGAGGGTCTGCGGCATAAAGCGCTTCTACGCGGGCAAGTGCAGCGCGCATATCGGGCTGCTTTAGAACCTGCAAAATGGTGCGCTCTCGCTCTAATTGACCGGGCGTATCAAGCGTGGCCGCTTTGGCTGCAACGGCCCAAATCATTGCAAATAGGATCACAAAAACAGATCGAAATGCCATGGCCTGCTCCCCATGCGATGTCGCTCGCTTATACCATCGCCTCAGTGTCGCACCCAGATTTTTCATGTCGCACGAAGATTTTTTAAAAAGCACCTCCCGACGCTGCAATTACCCGCGCGGCATGAGCGATAGCAGCGCTGCAATGATGGCCCAGCGCCGGGGGACATAGGCATGTTTGCGTCGTGCCAGGGCCGCTGCAATAATTTGTTTTGCGGCTGTTTCTGCGCTGACCACCCAGAAGGCCTCATCAAATTGCTGCAGCGGCGTATCGATATAGCCGGGCGCAACTTCGGTCACGCTGACCTTGGGGGCCGCGCGCCGAAGATATTGGCGGACACCATCCAGATACAGTGACACAAAGGCTTTTGATCCGCTGTAGCTTGCAGTGAAGGGGTGGCCGCGCTTTTTTGCGACCGAGGAAATACCCACAATTCGGCCCTCCCCCCGCGCAATAGCATGATGCACAGCGACATCAGTCATGGCCGCAAAGCCCATGACATTGGTCGCAATTGTCTGGCGTTCAGGCGCCCAATCAAAATGACGGTTCAAGATCCCTGTCCCAGCATTGAGCACCCATAGATCAACGCCGCCAAGATCGTCCGCCAGCGCCTTTAGGCCCAGCCGCGCGCCTTCCGGATCATCAATGTCAATTTCTTTCGGGACAGCGCGGCCGCCATTTCTGGCAACCAGAGCTTGCAGATTTTCGAGCTTTCGAGATGTGACTCCGACCCGCCAGCCGCTCGCCAAAAGTTGCTCGGCAATGGCTTTTCCGATCCCCGAAGATGCCCCCACCACGAGTGCGGTGCCGCTTGGCTGTTGCATTTTAATTTCTCCTCAGGGTGTGCGGGACGCGGCAGCTTTTTCTCATTTGGCCAATTGTGCCCGCCGCCCGATAATCGCAAAGCAGGGAATGGTCAGAAGGGCGAGTAAGTCTGCCACAAATAGCGGGCCAGTCAGCGCATAATCGCTGCCGAGCTTGGTCAGAAGATCGCTCACCATGCCAATGGCCAATCCGCCCAATCCCAAAGCCAGCACGTTCACCAAGAGCATCGAGAGGCCCGTTGCCGAGGCGTGCAATCTTTGAGGCGTCACGGATTGTAGGACCGCAAAAGCAGGGCCGTAAAAGGCAGAAAAGAACAAAATACCAGCCCCCATGCCAGCATAAAAGAGCAGCGAGCCTGGGTCAGCAAAGCGAAAGGCAAGGATCAAAGGCGAGAGAACAGCCACGAATAGAGCGAGAAACATAGCCCGTCCGCCTGCAAAGCGACGGGCATACCAGTCTGAGGCGACCCCACCGAATGCCGCGCCCAAAAGCCCAAAAACAATGACCGCCAACCCATAAGTGGAGGCGATTTCGTCTCCCCCATATCCCCGCTCTTCGACAAGCCAAATTTTTACAAAGGGGTTCCCTGCCAGATACACGTGCATCAGGACCGCGCCAGCGAGGCTGAGGCGGAAATCGCTGTTTGTGCGCATCTCCTGCGCCAGATCAAGCAGGATTGCGCGGCTGGACCGGGGCGGCTGCGCCTGTGTGCCAGGCGTTTTGGGGTCGCTGTCGCGCAGCGTTAAAACGATGGCGGATAGCCCCACGCCAATAAGGCCGAGCACGATGAAGACAGTGCGCCAGCCCAGAACTGGCCCCAATTGACCCGCAATAAAGAAGCTGGCCCCCACCCCAAGCGGCAACCCCATGAAGAACACGCCAATTGCGGTGGCCCGGCGGTCAACCGTGAACTTCTCCGATAAAAGGGCCGTTGCAGTGGGCACAAGTGTTGCCTCACCGGTCGCAACAAAGGGTCGCATGGCCGCTAGCGTCCAAAATGATCGCGCAACGCCCGAAAGTGCCGTAAACACACTCCAAGTTGCCAAGCCTGCCGCCATAACCCGCGTCCGGCCATATTTGTCTGCAAGAATGCCAGCGGCCAGAGCGGTCAAAGCATAGGGTGCTGTAAAGGCCAGCCCACTGACGATGCTGAACTGCGTTCTGCTGAGATTGAGATCAGCAACAATCTCAGGCCCAAAGCTTGCAATCAGGTTGCGATCAACCTGGTTCAGGATGTGGAGCACCAGGAATAAGAAGAGCAGTCCAAAGGGGCGCCAGGGGCGAGTTTCCATTGGGAATACCTTTTGATAACTAAGCTTAGGGTGCTGACCTGTTTGTCCACACGCCGGGAAGCGATTAGGCCGCTTGCAACGCTCCACCAACAACCGACACGCGCTCTGCATGGCGCGTGTGCGGGAAATAATCCCACACGGCATGGTGCTGCGTGGCGATATTATCCCAGATCACCAGCGTGTGCTTGTCCCAGCGCACGCGGCATTGGATGCGGGGCGTCGCCTCAATGTGATGGAATAGCATTTCAAGGAAATGGCGGCTTTCCAACCGGCTCATGCCTTCGATATGCGTTGTAAAGCCACGATTAACCCACAAAAGCGGTTTGCCATTATCTGGATGGGCAATGACCAGCGGATGCGCCGTACGGTTATACTCTGTCCCTGCGGGCGGCTCTTTGCCATAGCCTTGCCGCCACGGCACGGCGCCATCATGCACGGCGCGAAGCTTGCCAATCACTTCCCGAATTGGTTCTGAAAGCAGGGCATAAGCCTCCGTCATGCTGGCAAAGACGGTGTCGCCCCCGCCATTTTCCGGTGCTTCGTGCATATAGAGCAAAGAGGCGCGGATAGGCGCAGGATCGCACGATACATCGGTATGCCAACCGTCGCCAGCAACATAGGCGGACTTGGCGGTTGCCTTGACTGTCAGCACCGCTGGGTCTGCGCTGCCCGATATGGTGGCCAAGGGATGAAGGTGGAGTTGACCCGTACCGAAACACGCCGCCGCGCGCTTATGGGCTTCATGGTCGAGATGCTGGTCACGCAAGACCAGGACACCGCGATCCGCAAGCAGGCGCCGCAGGGCCGCGGCGGTAACATCGTCGATCTGTGCCAGATCAACGCCCGATACTTCCGCACCAATGACTGGCGTAATATTCTGCACCGAAAGGGACATTGCTCTCTCCATCTCTGCTTTTGGGAAAGACTACGCATATTTTACCACTTAACAAGTGGTTTTATTTTACATAACAAGCTGACTTTAGGTGAGCTAGAAAAACAGCCTTAACCAAGGCCGTGGCGCGAGGGACGACAGCGTGGAGACAGCGGATTTGCCCGATCGGGAAACCAAGGGAGAGCGCACGCGCCGCCGGATCATGGCCGAGGCCCGGACCATGATCGACGAAATGGGCATTGAAACGATCTCGCAAGATGCCGTCGCCAAAAGGGTTGGCATTACGCAAAGCGCGCTGCGGCATCATTTCCCAACGCGCGAGAGCATGTTTGATGCCATTTTCGATCATAGTTTTCGGGGCTTTTATCGGTCTGCCGAGCAAGTGCTTCTCGAGCCAGATCGTCAACCGCGCGCGCGCTTAATGACGCTCTGTGACCTCCATATTGGGTATGCCATGCACGAAAGTGATCGGCTGGCGCTTCAGTCTTTTGCCCATTATCTCTACAACCCAGATCTGCTGGCCCGCCAAAGCTCATGGTATCATTGGATTGCCGGCCATTATGCTGCTTTGCTTGGCGCCATTCGCCCAGATCTTGACGAAGCCTCTCGCGCTGGCCGTGCCTTGGCGATTTTAACGATGAGTATTGGGGCGTGGGTCACACTCGGCAGGTCGCGCCCGCAATGGCCCGCATTGCCCGGTCAAACATCTCGGGCAGCCCTACTCGCCGCCATTGAGCAACTCATCGACCAGTAAGGCGACGGCTTGGCCTCCGGATTGGTGGTACTGCCCAAGCAGGCCGTGTATTCGGATCGTGGTCAGATTTTTTTCGGACGATCATAAGCATCTCACTCGAAACAGAAAATTCACGTCAGTCGATGTGAATTTCAACTGCCTACGCTATTGTGTTTTGTAACACGTCTTATTTCGGAATGATTAGGCCTCAATGATCAGATTGTCGTTAGATCATATCACTGCGGTTGACGCTACGCCCATAGAGCTGGTTGACCTTGCCGCCCAAAATGGCTGCGATGGCGTCTGCATGTTCCTGCAGCCTATGTCCGTTCTTCCCCACATGCCGCAGTTTGATATTCTAGGGGACCCAGTCTACCGCAAGCAGTTGCGGACGAGCCTTGTTGAATCGGGCATCAGTCTCGATCTTGTCTATCCTTTCACAATTTCAACGCACAGCTCGGTTCAAGATTTTGAGAAGGCTCTCGATATAGCCGCTTATCTTGGTGCCCGTTTTGTAAATGTTTTAGTTTACGATCGTGACGTCATCAGGCGAAGCGCCCGCTTTAGCGAATTTTGTGCGCTTGCGGCGGCGTTTGGGCTGGGTGTTGTGGTGGAATTTTACCCAATATCCAAAGTGCAAACTTTGGGGGATGCTCTGGCGCTCGTGTCTGAGGTCAATCGCCCGGGTTCAGTCGGACTGAATGTCGATATACTGCATCTTATGCGGTCTGGAGGCGCGCCAGAGGATCTGCACGACATTCCCAGCGACTTTTTGCTCTTCGCCCAACTGTCTGATGGGCCGTTATATTGTGCCGCAGATCAAATCGAAGACGAAGCGTCTTCTTGCCGGTTGCTGCCAGGCTGTGGCGCATTTGACCTCCCCAGCTTTGTTGCCTGCCTGCCTGACCATTGCCTTGTCAGTGTTGAGATCCCGCGACGTCCTGAGCTGGAGGCCGGACTCCCCGCCTTACACAGAGTCGCGCAGGCAATTGCAGCTGTTCGGTCGGCGCTCCCGCATAAATAGAGCCGACGCCGCGGCTTGTTTGACAAGGGTTAAGTGCCCTTTGCCCCCTCCAAATTTATTATGAAACTGCATTCAAAATTGGCTGGTGTGCGTGCGGCCACCCATCTGACCGCCCAACCGCCGCGCTCTAACTCAGCTGCACCAATTCCGGCAGGTCAAGCGAGGCGCAAAGCACGTTGGATATTTTGTGCACTGCGCCCGACAAAACAAGCGT
>JBEDNE010000122.1:0-6294 GCA_041170745.1 Pseudomonadota bacterium | reverse complement strand
AAAGAGATTAGTCTTCCTGTGCAATTGTGACCTTCAGGCCATCAAGCGCATCAGTGAAGTGAACTTGGCACGACAGGCGCGATTGCGCGTTGCGATGCGCCGAGCTGTCGAGCAGATCATTTTCATCTTCGCTGATCGGATCGACCTTATCAGCAAAGGCTGGATCAACATGGATGTGGCAGGTCGCACAAGAGCAGCACCCGCCGCACAGCGCGAGCAGCTCATCAAAGCCCGCATCGCGGATGATTTCCATGACAGACAGGCCGGCCTGACCCTCAACCGTCTTTTCCGTTCCGTCGCGCGTGACAACAACCAGCTTCGCCATGCTTATTCCTCTTGCACCCAGATGTGGATTTCTGCACGTCGCTAGACGCGGCTTCGCAAGTTATCAAGGCCGAACGATAAAGGATGTGCAGATGGTGACCACTGCCGAGAGCCTGCGTGGCGCAATTGATGCCCTAATTCGGGTTGAACCGAAATTTGCCGATGTGGTTGCGCGTGTGGGGTATCCCGAGCCGCGCCAGCGCCCCACAGGCTATGATACGTTGCTGCGCACGATTATCGGCCAGCAAGTGAGCGTGAAGGCGGCGGCTTCCATTTGGGCCAAGCTGGAGGCCGGCTTGGGCGATTTAACCAAGCCTGAGACGATCCTTGCCAGCGATGAGCAGACATTGCGCAGCTTTGGTCTCTCGCGACAGAAGCAATCCTATGCACTTAGCCTTGCGCACCTCGTGGCTGATGGTGCGCTAGACCTCCATAATCTGCCCAAGGATGATGAAGACGCAATTGGGCTGTTGACACAGGTTAAGGGCATTGGGCGCTGGTCAGCCGAAATTTACCTGCTTTTTGCTGAAGGCCGGCCAGATGTTTGGCCTGCAGGTGATTTGGCTGTGCAGATTGAAGTTGGGCGGCTTTTGGGGCTGGCTGAGCGTCCATCAGAACGCAAAGTGCGCGCTGTAGCTGAAAATTGGCGACCCTATCGTGGGGCAGCCGCTGTTCTGGCATGGCATCACTATAACACCACCACAATTTAGGCAGGGCTCCCGTCTAGCTTTGGGGCTGCTGGCTCAGGATTGTGGCTGCCTCCAGCCGGTCAAGCGCGGCGTGGACGGCAACATAGCGTCGCGCCTTTTCCAACCAAGCTTTTGCCTTTGAAGCGCCCGGCATGGTGGCAATCTCACGGACAGCCAGTTCTACATCATCCCGAACCAAGGCGCGGCGGGCGCGTTCTAGCTTTTTGGTTGGAATGTCAGAGGGTTGATCCGCCTTGCGGACAACAGCAAGCGTGTGGACATTGCTTAAAATGCCCGCGAGCCAGCCTTCTTCTCCTGCACGCGTGATTAATGTTGGTTCCAGCAATGCCAGCTCATCGGCCAGCGCGTCCAAACGAACGGGGCGGCGGGCGTGATCGACAATCAACGTCACATCCCCCGGATAGGCGCCGCCAAATTGCTGCGCCAAGGCGGGTTCCAGATAGGCCAGCGGCTGGCCCCGGTCGATTGCCCGGCGCGTCGAGAGCAGGATGAGCAAGCGTTCCGCCTTTGCTGCATCGGCCAGTGCTTGGTTGGACATGCGGTCTGCTGCTGCAAGGCGGCTTTCAATTGTCGCAATTCGGGTCGCGGTATCAGCAGCGCTAAGCGGAGACGCCGTGGGCCGGCTTGTCGCTTCCGGCAACAGCGCAGGGGCGGGTGCGAGGGCAGGTGGTGCGGCTTCTTCCGGCTTTGATCGCAGGAGGGTCCAACCGATAACTGCGATGCCAAGAACAAACAGCACGATTGCAGATATCACAAGCCCGCGAATGGCGCGGGTGCGGGCCGGGGCGGTGGGAGGTAAAATAGGCTCGTCCATGGACCAGTCCTGCCCTGTTAGCTGCCTCGACACAAGGGGGCGGCGATGTGGAGCATCGCGCTGCTATCTGGCTGGTCCGGCCAATGGCAGCTGGCCCAGCCGTGTCCGGCGGCTTCTGCTGCCTGTGCGCTAATGGTGACCAAATGGCACAAGCTATGATCAGGCGTCAGGTCTGCCAATGCGCGCGCCATACGGGGGGAGTGTGCCAGCACGACGCATGGCCGCGCCAGTACCGTTCGCAATGAACTTGGTACAGGCAACTCCGCCATCTCATAAACCAGCTGGACATCGAAAGAGAGGCTGGGGTGCGCAATTGGCTTGTGTGGGCGACCGGCGAGATGCAGCACGCGTTGCCGCCCATCTGCTGCAGCCATGGCGGCCAGAGCTGCGCCATCAGCCGTGCCTTCAATAATGGTTGTAAAGCCTGCCGTCCGCGCGGCAGCAGCACTGGCGGCCCCGACGGCGTAAAGTGGCAGATGGCGATAGGCTGCTACATCCGGCCCAGCTGCGCGAAGTGCATTTGCACTCGTTATAAATAACGCGTCATAACTCTCTGAAATATCAGCTTTCCAGGTGAGTTCTTTTAGAGCAAATAATGGGCAGGCAAACACTTCTAGCCCAAGCGCATGGGCCGCAAGAGCTGTCTCATGATTGCCCGGCTCTGGCCGTGCGACAACCAGCGGGATCACCCGAATATAGCCCTTAAACTTGGAGAGGCGCGGTCCAACAGCGCGGCGGCAAGTGCTGCAGGATCTGATCCTTGGTCAGCCACATAGTCCCTGCCATCTTCGCTCAAAATCTCTCCCCGCAGGTACAGTGCGCCATTATCCAGACGCGCTTGGGCGGCGACAGGGGAATGGCAATCAGCCTTCAACCCTTTGAGAAAAGCACGTTCTGCCATGACGCAGGCAAAGGTTTCGGCATGGTTGATTGGCGCCAGCAGCGCATGAACTGGGGCATTGGTGCTTAAACATTCAATGCCAATTGCCCCTTGGGCCGGGGCGGGAAGCATCTCTGTTTCCTCAATCGCGGAACCAATATCGGCCAATCCCAGACGATCCAGTCCAGCGGCGGCAAGCAGTGTGGCGTCTGCCTCACCCGCGTCGAGCTTGGCTAAGCGTGTCGCAACATTGCCGCGAAACAGCACGATCTGAAGGTCAGGTCGCAAACGGCGCAATTGTGCCGCGCGCCGGGGCGAGCTGGTGCCAATCCGTCCTCCTTGGGGCAAATCTGCAATGCTCGGGGCACCAATCAGTCGATCACGCACATCGGCCCGCGGCAACATGGCGACAATGGATAGGTCTGCCGGGCGAAGCGTTTCAACATCCTTCATGGAATGAACGGCAAAATCGACGCTGCCATCCATCAGGGCGCGGTCCAGCTCTTTGGTCCACAAGGCTTTGCCTCCCACTTCTGCAAGTGGCCGGTCCAGAATACGGTCGCCACTGGCTGTCATCGGCACGATTTCAACGCGAGTCTCATCCCAGCCATGCGCCGCAAGCAGCGCTGCGCGGACGAGATGTGCTTGTGCCAGTGCCAGCGGAGAGGCCCGGGTTCCCAATTTCAATGGACGATCAGTCATAGTGACGCTTGTGCTAGCGGCCTGTGCGGCTAGAGGGAAGGGCAATGGCATTGATCCTTGGCCTTGAATCGAGTTGCGACGAAACGGCAGCGGCGCTGGTGACCAGCGAACGGGCGGTTTTGGCACATTGTTTGGCAACGCAAGACGTGCATCACCGGCCCTTTGGTGGGGTGGTGCCAGAAATTGCGGCCCGCGCTCATGTGGAAGTAATGACACCCCTGGTCGAGCAGGCCTTGGCACAGGCCAATGTCCGTCTAGCTGATGTGGATGCGATTGCCGCAACTGCTGGGCCAGGGTTGATTGGCGGCGTCATGGTTGGCCTTGTAACAGGCAAGGCGCTGGCGCACGCGGCAGGCAAGCCGCTGATTGCCGTCAACCATTTGGAAGGCCATGCGTTGAGCCCGCGTCTCGCCAATCCGGACCTCCAATTTCCGTATCTTTTGCTTCTCGTTTCCGGCGGACATTGCCAATTGCTGTTTGTCGAAGCTGTGGATCGCTATCGTCGGTTGGCGACAACAATTGATGATGCTGCGGGCGAGGCATTTGACAAAACAGCAAAGCTATTGGGTCTTGGCTTTCCTGGCGGACCAGCGGTGGAAGCGGCTGCCAAAGTGGGCAATGCCAAAGCGGTGCCGCTGCCACGGCCCTTGCTAGGCACGAAAGAGCCGCATTTTTCCTTTGCGGGCTTAAAAAGCGCTGTGCTGCGCGCGCGCGATGCAGGCGTTCACAAGGCGGAAGATATTGCAGCTTCTTTCCAACAGGCTGTGGTTGATTGCCTGCTTGATCGCACCCAGCGTGCTGTGGATGTGGCTGATGGCGCGACAGCACTCGTCGTAGCCGGCGGCGTGGCTGCCAATCAGACAATTCGCGCCGCGCTGGAAGGCTTGGCCGCGCGCAATGGCCTGCCCTTTTTCGCCCCTCCGCTGTGGCTCTGCACAGATAATGCCGCCATGATTGGATGGGCCGGGGCAGAACGCTTTGCGGCCGGATTAACTGATCCGCTCGATATAGCGGCACGGCCACGCTGGCCGCTGGATCCAGATGCGGAAAAAGCGAGAGGAGCAGGGGTAAAGGCATGAAGCTGGGGGTTATTGGCGCTGGCGCTTGGGGCACTGCCTTGGCGCAGATTGCCGCCACCGCTGGGCAGGACACGCTGCTTTGGGCGCGCGAGGCCGAGGTTGTTTCTGCGATTAACGAAGCGCATGAAAATGCCCTGTTTCTGCCGGGGGTGGCGCTGTCTCCAGCGATCATTGCAACATCGGAATTGGCACATTTGCAGGCCTGTGACGCGCTGTTGGTTGTCACGCCTGCCCAATTTTTGGGCCGGGTATTAGCTGAGGCTCAGTCAGGTCATCGTCCGCTGATTTTATGTTCTAAAGGAATTGAGGCCGAAACGCAGCGGCTGATGTCAGATGTGGCAGCAGCGACCTGCCCCAAGGCGCCCATTGCTGTGCTGTCTGGCCCCACTTTTGCGCATGAAGTGGCCAAGGGTTTGCCGACTGCCATTACATTGGCCTGCGCAGATGAAGCTCTGGGCCAACAATTGGCGCAGCGCATCGCCCAACCGCATTTTCGGCCCTATTTGTCCACCGATGTAGTTGGCGCCGAAATTGGCGGGGCGGTCAAAAATGTGCTGGCGATTGCGTGCGGCGTGGTTGAAGGGGCGGGATTGGGTCAGAATGCCCGGGCCTCGCTTATTGCGCGGGGGTTTGCGGAAATGACGCGCTTTGGCGTGGCCCGTGGGGCTCAGCCAGAAACTTTGGCCGGGCTGTCAGGTCTTGGGGATTTGGTATTAACCTGTTCGTCCACCAGTTCGCGTAACTTCTCCCTCGGCAAGGGATTAGGCGAGGGGCAATCTGCTGCAGCCTTGCTCGCTGATCGCCGGACTGTCGCGGAAGGCGCCTATACCGCCCCAGTGCTGCAACAAGCCGCCCGCGCACTTGGTGTCGAGATGCCCATCGTCGATGCCGTCTGCGCGCTTTTGGCAGGCGATATGGATGTTGGCGGGGTGATGACAGCCCTTCTTTCCCGCCCAATCCGTGGGGAAGCGTCTTTCTAATCAGCTAAGTCCCTGATTAAAAATCAACGGCAATGCCTTTCAGTTCCCAATCGCCATAGCGCACGGGGTTCAGGCCAAGTGGATCGTCGGTTGCCTCTTTTGTCTCCATTGGTTGCGGCTTGGGCACAGGCGGGGACTTAGATAGATAGGCGGGCGGTTTTACATGGGCGGGGCGTTGTCCCATCAGTCATCTTCCTTCTTGAAGCTGGCACGTTCTTCTCCCACATTGGGGCGGGCACACGGAGAGTTCAAGTGAACGGTTTCAAGACTTTGATGCTTTTATCCGCGTTAACAGCTTTGCTGATGGCGCTGGGCTTTACCTTTGGCGGGTCGCAAGGTGCGCTGATTGCACTTGTTGTCGCTTTGGGAATGAACCTGTTTTCCTATTGGAATTCAGATAAAATTGTTTTGCGTATGCATGGCGCGCGACAGGTGGATGGCCAGTCTGCGCCCGAATTTTATGCAATGGTGGCAGAGCTTGCCCGCCGCGCAGAGTTGCCCATGCCCAAAGTCTATGTGATTGACTCACCGCACCCCAACGCCTTTGCAACAGGCCGTAATCCTGAAAATGCAGCAGTGGCGGCGACCACGGGGCTTCTCAATATGCTGACGCAAGATGAAATTGCGGGCGTGATGGCGCATGAATTGGGCCATGTTAAGAACCGTGACACATTGATCATGACAATGGTGGCAACAGTGGCGGGGGCCATTTCCATGCTGGCCAATTTTGGGATGTTCTTCCGCGGTAATGACAATCGCGGCAATGCCTTGGCGACTATTCTTGCAGTCATTGTTGCGCCACTTG
>JBEDNE010000121.1:0-3093 GCA_041170745.1 Pseudomonadota bacterium | reverse complement strand
GCTGGAGCATTACGCACGCCTGTGACCACGCTGCCGCATGTTAAAATCGCGACTGATGGCGCGTGCAAAGGCAATCCCGGCCCCGGCGGCTGGGGTGTGGTGCTGCGCTTTAATGGGGTGGAAAAGGAATTGTCAGGCGCCGAGCCGGGCACCACCAATAATCGCATGGAGTTAATGGCGGCCATTCAGGGCCTAAAGGCACTCAACCGCCCCTGCCATGTCATCCTGGAAACCGACAGCGCCTATGTGCGCGATGGCATAACCAAATGGATTTTTGGCTGGCAGAAAAATGGCTGGCGCACAGCTGATAAAAAGCCCGTGAAAAATGCGGAGCTATGGCAGGAATTGCTTGCCGCCTGCGCCCCGCACAAAATTGATTGGCGCTGGGTAAAGGGCCATGCGGGCGACCCGGATAATGAACGCGCCGATAAGTTGGCAAGCGACGCAGCGCTATCGCTTAGTCACCAGCGCCATTGGTAATCCCGGCAAAGCGGGCGGGCGCATAGCGGCTGATATCAACCCCAGCATAGTCCGCCGCTGGGGCAACACCCAGAATATCTGCTGCCAGTAACGCCGCGATAGCGGGTGCCGTTTGAATACCGGCGCCCCCCTGCCCCGCGCACCAATAAAAGCCAGGGCAGTCTTGATCAGCACCAAAAACGGGGGCCCGATCTGGCGTGAAGCTGCGCAGGCCAGCCCAGCGGCGTTCAACGGCTGCCACAGGCCAATTGACCACTTGAGAAAACCGGTCGAGCGCCAAGGCCACATCGGCCTCATCTGCCGCGGCATCGCAGGGCGAAGATGGCGTCTCGTCATGCGGGCTCAGCCAGATACGATCGGCCCCCTCGGGCTTAAAATAAAAGCGCTCGGCCAAATCCACAATCAACGGCAAATCAGGCGAAATAGGCTGGGCCAAGCGCAATTGCACCATCGTACGGCGCAGCGGCTGGATCTGGATGGGTGCGGCCTTTGCCATATGTGCAATCTGGCTGGCCCAAGCCCCAGCCGCATTGACGAGCTTTGCCGCCGAAAATTCGGCACCCCCTGCCAAAATATCCCAGCCTGATTGCGTTCGGCATAGCTGCGAAACAGGGTGGCGCGTCAAAAGGATGGCCCCCGCGCGGCGCGCGGCGCGCAGATACGCCATATGAAGTGCGGCCACATCAATATCCGCGGTCGTTGCTTCCCAGACGCCCTCGATCCAGTGCGGCAAAAGGCCCGGCAGGCGCTGGCGCAAGGCGGGGGCATCGCAGCGCTGCAACGCCACCCCAGACTCTGAAAATCGAGCGAGAAATGCGTCGGCCTGCCCGGCGCCCTCTGCCTCGCCAATCATCAGTGCGCCGCGCAGCCGCAAAAACCCTTGATCGGAAAAATCAGCCGGTGGCGCTGCCAGAAAAGGGCCAGAGGCACTGGTCAGCGGTTGGACCAGCGGGCCGCCATATGTCTCGACCCAAAATGCCGCAGATCGGCCTGTCGCGTGATAGCCGGGCGCATCTTCTGCCTCGAGCAAAAGCACGCGCATATGCGGCGCAAGCTGGGCAGCCAGGCTGGCCCCCGCCATACCTGCACCCACAATGGCGACATCAAACTTCATAATCTGCCCCTGCGCCGGAGGCGGAAGAGGGTCAAGCCTGTGCCTTGGGCTATCCTGCAAAGCCTTGTCCAAGAACGTCAATTTGTGGCGCTCATCATTTGGTAAAGTGTCGCCTTTAGGCAGGCCCCATGCTTGGAAACTCTGCCACCCTCCTCCAGTTAGTGCTGACCGGGCTTGTCCTGTGCGCAGCTGGGCTCGACATGCGATGGCGCATCATTCCGAACTGGCTGACGCTCGCCATTGCGCTCATTGCCCCGCTTTATTGGCTGGCCTCTGGCCTTGCTTTCTGGCCGGCTATGGCATGGCAAATGCTTGTGGGATTTACGTGCTTTGGGCTTTTTGCGCTGGCTTTTGCCGCCAATATGATGGGCGGCGGCGATGTAAAGCTGATTGGCGCCTTAGGCTTATGGTTCCCCGCCATCTCCATGGCCCGATTGCTGGTGTTGATGGCTTTGATCGGCGGCGTGGTGGGGCTGATCTATTGGATTGGCCACAAGCTATTGAAGCGCAACACCGCCTTAGAAATTCCTTATGGCGTAGCCATTGCCGCCGCCGCGCTTTGCACGCTCTGGGAACCCAATATTAACCCATTTGGGTGATGATTATAGCCTTGTTGAATACACCATAAATCATTGGGGCTGGCCACAAGATGGACGTCAAAAAAATTGCGCTGCTGGCTGGCGCGCTGGTCATCGCCATTACCACAGCTTTGTTGGCACGGTCGCTCTTTGCCACAAGCGCCCCGCCTGCCCCGCACATAGCAGCGGAATCCGTGGTGCCTAAGGGTCCAAAAATTCTTGTCGCAACGCGGGCCTTACCGGTTGGGACCATTTTGACGACCGACAGCATGCGCTTTCAGCCTTGGCCGAGCGAACTGATCCAAAACGCTTATTTCAAAGAAGGGTCGGGAACCGACATGACATCGCTTGCTGGCCGCGTCGTGCGCGCGGCCCTAACCGCAGGCCAACCCATTACGCAAGGCGCGCTGGTCAAGCCGGGTGAGCGCGGCTTTCTCGCCGCAGCCCTCAGCCCGGGAATGCGCGCCATGACAGTGCCGGTGTCTGCCGAAACGGGCGTTGCGGGCTTTGTGTTCCCCGGGGACCGTGTCGATATTGTCCTGACGCAGACCATCCAAGCCAATGGGGCTGACGTCAAAGCCTCTGAGACCATTGTGCGCAACCTGCGCGTTTTGGCCGCTGACCAGCGGACCAGCCAATTGGACGATAAGGGACAGACCAATCCCCAATTGTCCCAGACGGTTACGCTGGAAGTCACCCCCAAGATTGGTGAAAAAATCTCGGTTGCCCAATCGCTTGGGAATTTATCACTGCTCTTGCGATCCCTGTCAGACGGCGGCGCAGAAGTGGACATGGCAATTGCGTCTGGCCGTTTGACCTTGCCTGCAAATCTAAACGCCAAGGCAGAACAGCAGCGGCTGTCCGATATTGCAGGCCAACCCAATGATCGCGACACAACTTACGCAACGGGTGCCGATGTAT
>JBEDNE010000120.1:0-5169 GCA_041170745.1 Pseudomonadota bacterium | reverse complement strand
AGCAAGGGCCATGCCAGTGCCGTTCTTGCGGCGTCGATCTTCCATTTTGGCGATGCCACCATTGGGGATGCGCACCGCGCGCTGGCGGCCGCGGGCTTGCCCGTGCGCCATCCTGTCGTGGCCTGATCTTTCCCAAAGGCTTGACGCAAGGCGGCCTGCCGCGCACAGACACGCCATGGCCGACACGCTTTTTCGCCTTGAAGACACCATCCGCGCGCGCCGCTTGGCCGACCCTTCGGCGTCTTATGTCGCGAAGCTAACGGCGCGGGGGCGGGGCAAAATTGCGCAAAAGCTGGGCGAAGAGGCCACGGAAACAATCATTGCTGCTCTCAGCGAGGATGATAAGGCTCTGACGGGCGAGGCGGCGGATTTGCTGTTTCACTTGCTGGTTCTGCTGGCAGATCGCGGCGTGGCGCTGGCGGATGTGTTGGCAGAATTGGATGCGCGCGAAGGCCTGTCGGGCCTTGCCGAAAAAGCTGCCCGTAAGGAGTGATCTGTGCCGATTGACGCGCTTGCCCCCTATGATGACCAGAATATCTTCGCCAAAATTCTGCGCGGCGAGATTCCCAATAAAACGGTTTATGAGGATGATTGGGCACTGGCCTTTCACGACATCAATCCGCAAGCGCCCGTGCATGTGCTTGTGATCCCCAAGGGTCGCTACGTTAGCTGGGATGATTTTTCGGCCCAAGCCAGCGAAGCAGAAATTGTGGGCTTCATCCGAGCTGTCGGTCATGTTGCCCGCGAATTGGGGCTTCCCGCTCCCGGATACCGGCTCTTGGCCAATATTGGCGGCCATGGCCATCAAGAGGTTCCCCATCTGCACGTGCATCTTTTTGGCGGAAAACAAATGGGCGCGATGCTTCCCCGCTGATATTTTGTTGCGCGGGCCGGATTAGGCCTTAGGTTGCGCATCAAAGACATATCCTTGGGAGAAGTTCATGTTGTTTCAACGCGTCAAACCGCTTGATGCGATTCTCGCAACAGCCGAGAAAAAGGCTCTTACGCGAACGCTGGGGGCGCTGCAGCTGACGATGCTGGGCATTGGGGCCATTATTGGCACCGGCATTTTCGTGCTGACGGCCTCGGCCGCTGATAAAGCTGGCCCAGCCATGATGATCTCGTTCCTCATTGCGGCTGTCGTCTGCGCGCTGGCTGCTTTGTGCTATGCAGAATTGGCGGCAATGGTCCCAGTTTCCGGTTCAGCCTATACCTATAGCTATGCCACCTTTGGCGAAGTTGTCGCCTGGATTGTTGGCTGGGCGCTGGTGCTGGAATATGCCATTGCGGCCTCGGCTGTGTCCGTTGGCTGGTCGGGCTATATGGTCAGCTTGGTCGAAGAGATATTCAAGCTGGATATACCGAATACCTTCGTCAAAGGCCCGTTTGATCCTGTGGGTCCGGGCGAAACGGCTGGCCTGATCAACTTGCCAGCGATGTTCATTGGGCTGGTCTGCATGGCCTTGCTGATTGTTGGCACGAAGGAAAGTGCGCGCTTCAACGCCGTGCTGGTCGCGATTAAAGTGACAGCCTTGTTCCTCTTCATGGCATTGGCTCTGCCGGCAATGACGAGCGATAATTTCTCACCCTTCATGCCCAATGGCTTTTTCGCCAACGAAGTCATTAACCCCCTTACCAATAACATGGTGACGGTGGGTGTGGCTGCGGCGGCAGCCTCGATCTTCTTTGCCTATGTCGGCTTTGATGCTGTGTCGACCGCTGCAGAAGAAACCATTAATCCGCAACGCAATATTCCCATTGGCCTGATTGGCAGCCTTGGCATTTGTACCGCCATTTATCTGTTGGTGGCGGCCGGTGCGATTGGCACCATTGGCGCGCAGCCGGGCGGTGCCCTGTCGCAATCCGATGATGCATTGGCCTTTGTCCTGCGTGAAATTGGCCATGGCTGGGCCGGGGATTTGGTGGCTGTGGCCGCTGGGATCGCGCTGCCCTCAGTCATCCTCATGATGATGTTCGGCCAGACGCGTATCTTCTTCGTGATGGCGCGTGATGGCCTGATGCCCAATGTGTTTTCGCGGCTGCACCCGCGCTTTGGCACGCCGCACGTCGTCACCATGTGCACGGGCGCTTTTGTCGCTCTGTTTGCGGCCTTGTTCCCCGTTGGTCAGCTGGCAGATATTTCCAACTCGGGCACGCTTTTTGCCTTCTTCACAGTGGCGATTGGCGTGTTGATTTTGCGGCGGACCGATCCGACACGGCATCGCCCGTTCCGGACGCCTCTGGTTTGGGTTATCTGCCCGCTGGCGGCTGCAGGCTGTGTGTTCCTGTTCTTCCAGCTGTCAGGCTATACCGAAGTGATGTTCCTTGGCTGGACGCTTATCGGCCTGGTTGTGTACTTCCTCTACAGCCGGTCGCGCAGCCATGTCGGCCTTGGCCATGTCGAAGTGCATGAAGTGGATAGTGACGTGCCGCCGTCGAGCGTGCCACCGATCCGCTGATCGAACACCACCGACAAATGAAAAGGGGAGGCCATGGCCTCCCCTTTTTTTATCTCTCATCCGCGATGATTTAGCCGAGACGCGCAGCCACCAGCGCCTTCAAATCGGCTTCGGGCCGCGGGCCATAATGCGAGATGACTTCGGCGGCGCACACCGCCCCCATCGTCAAGCAGTCGGCAAGGCTGCGTCCTTCGGCCTGACCTGACAAAAAGCCTGCGGCAAACAAATCCCCAGCCCCAGTGGTATCCACCACCTTGGCAATGGGTTCGGCTGGCACGTCGCAGCGTTGGCCGCCCGATATGGCGAGCGCGCCATGTTCACTGCGCGTCACGACCAGCGTCTTCACCAGTGGCGCGGCGGCGGCGACGGCAGCTTCAAAATCATCCGTCTGCATCAGCGTGCGAATTTCGCCATCATTGGCAAAGAGGATGTCAATTTTCCCATCCGTCAACAAAGCGCGAAAATCATCGCCGTGCCGATCAATCACGAAATTGTCAGACAGGGTGAACGCCACTTTGCGGCCTGCCTTGCGTGCAATGGCAATGGCTTCGCGCATCGCGGCACGTGGTTCTTCCGGGTCCCACAAATAGCCTTCAAGATAGAGGACGGCTGCATTTTCAATCATCGCGCGGTCTAACGCGGCGGCCGGCAAAAATTGCGAGGCGCCCAAAAACGTATTCATCGTGCGCTGACCATCAGGCGTTACAAAAATCAGGCATTGTGCAGTTGGCGGCTCTTCGCCCCGCATCGGCGTTGTAAAGTCCACCCCAATGGCGCGAATGTCGTGTGAAAAGACTTTGCCAAATTGGTCGTCAGCGACTTGGCCGATAAAGCCACATTTGCGGCCCAAGGCGGCCATGCCGGCAATGGTGTTGGCCGCAGAGCCGCCACTGGCCTCATGTGCCGCCCCCATGCGCGCATACAGGGCATCTGCCCGTGGTGCATCCACCAGCTGCATCCCGCCCTTGGTCAAGCCTTCCTCAACAATCAGGCTGTCTGGGGCTGGCGCAATGATATCTACAATCGCATTGCCAATCGCTACGACATCAAGCTGGGCTGCAGTCACACGCATTTCCTTTGGACAAATTTATTGAGGCAGCCCGCTATCGACTGGGCGCCAACAAGGCAATCGTTAAGTGCGCTTGGGCACCCATGCCCAAAACAGGGCTTAAGGGCGGATGTTCCAATATTCTCAATTCATCTCCGTGCGCTAGAAATGCGGGATAGGAAAAACACGTCCGCCGCGCGCTAAAATAAAAGGGGTATCGCCCAGGCCATGCCATCGGTATCGCAGCGATATGGACAAGGCACGTGTGGGGCAGGTGGCTGTTATCTTTGCCTCGGTACGCACAGGGGAAGATGAAGCGGGCTATCAGGCGGCGGCGGCTGCTATGGCAGCACTCGCGGCGCAGCAGCCGGGCTATTGCGGCATGGTGTCCACACGTGGCCCCGACGGTATGGGCATGACTATTAGCTATTGGACAGATGAAGCCGCGGCGGCTGCCTGGCGGGATGATCCAACGCACAAGGCTGTGCGCGAGGCGGGTCGGGACCGTTGGTACTCTTCGTACACACTGGATGTTGCGCTGATCTCGCGCCATTATGACTGGACCAAGAATGACTGATCCGCGCGCCAATAATCGAGATTTTACAATGCTTTTCCTTGTGATGCTGATCACGGGGGCGGGCAATACGGCGCTGCAATCTGTACTGCCCACTTTAGGCCGGACCATTGGCGTGCCCGATAGCGTGATTGCCGCTGCCTTTTCGGTCTCGGCGGCGATTTGGGTGTTTACGGCACCACGCTGGGCCCGCCGGTCTGATCGTGATGGGCGGCGCGAAATGGTGATACTGGGGCTGATTGGCTTTATCTCGTCCGTTGGCCTGTGCGGCGTGATCCTCTCGCTCGGCCTGCATGGCATTTTGGGCCCGCTGGTAACGATGATTGCCTTTATTGCAGCGCGAATGCTCTATGGCATTTTTGGTGCCGCAGCGCCGCCAGCGGCGCAGGCTATGGTTGCGCTGCGCACCAGCCGCAAGGATCGCACCAAGGCGCTGACCATGCTGGGGTCTGCCTTTGGTCTGGGAACAATTTTAGGGCCAGCAGCGGCCCCTTGGCTGGTGGGCATGCCTGTTGTCGGGCTGGCCGGCCCTGCCTTTGTTTTTGCGGGCATTGGCAGTGTCGTTCTCTTCTTCGTCTGGCGGTATCTGCGCGACGATACGTCTGATGATGCCGGCCATGGCGCCGCCGTCAGCTATCCCTCAATTGGGGGCGCACCCACGGGGGGCAGTGTGGTGGCGGCAACGGCCCCTTTGGGCAAGCCGCTTGCGCTCCAAGATCCGCGGATTTGGCCGTGGATGCTGTTGGGCCTTGTCATGGGCCATGCGCAGGCAATGACGGGCCAAGCCGTTGGCTTTTTGGTGATTGATCGGCTGCAACTGCCACTTGCGCATTCGCAAGAGGCGATTGGCATTGTGCTGATGATTGGCGCGGCGGCTGCCTTGCTGGTGCAATGGGGGTTGATCCCCCTGTTCAATCTGGAACCGCGCCGCATGGTGATATTGGGCCTTGTGCTGGCGGCCTTTGGCTGTGCCGCCACAGGCATAGCCTCTAGCCTTTATGGCATTGCAACGGCCTATGCCCTGGCGTGTATTGGCTTTGGCTTTACCCGGCCTGCCTTTACGGCGGGGGCGTCCCTCGCTGTGGATC
>JBEDNE010000119.1:0-11510 GCA_041170745.1 Pseudomonadota bacterium | reverse complement strand
GCGGGGGCCGCTGTGGCCGCTGCCGAGGCAGAATTGGGCGATGGCGCAACGCTGGATGCTCTGGTGCGGCTGGCGCTGAAGAAAGCCGCCAAATGAGCGAGGAAGATCGCCTGATCAGCGCAGGCCGCCGCCCTGAGGATGTGGATGCGGCACTGCGCCCCAAATCGCTGGAAGAATTTGTCGGCCAAAAGGCCGCGCGCGACAATTTGCGCGTGTTTATTGAAGCCGCCAAATCGCGGGGCGATGCGTTGGACCATGTCTTGTTCTTTGGTCCGCCGGGCCTTGGCAAAACGACCTTGGCCCAGATTATTGCCCGCGAAATGGGCGTCGGCTTTCGGGCCACATCTGGCCCCGTTATCGCCAAATCGGGCGACTTGGCGGCGCTGCTGACCAATTTGGAAGATGGTGATGTCCTCTTCATTGATGAAATTCACCGACTGAACCCGGCGGTCGAAGAAGTGCTCTATCCCGCGATGGAAGATCGGGCGCTGGATATCATGATTGGCGAAGGGCCATCGGCGCGGTCCGTTCGCATTGATTTGCCAAAATTCACGCTGGTGGGCGCAACCACGCGCCAAGGGCTGCTCACCACCCCCTTGCGGGATCGCTTTGGCATTCCTGTGCGCCTCAATTTCTATAGCCATAGCGAGTTAGAGCAGGTGATCCGCCGGGCGGCAGGCTTGCTCGATCTGGGCATTGCCGAAGATGGCGCGCATGAAATTGCCAAACGATCCCGCGGCACGCCGCGTATTGCGGGCCGCTTGCTCCGCCGCGTGCGCGATTTTGCCAATGTCGCAGGCGCAGCCTTGGTCACCGCGCGCATTGCCGATTCCGCCCTGAACCGACTGGAAGTCGATGCGCTTGGCCTTGATGCCATGGACCGGCGCTATCTGACGATGATTGCCGATGTCTATCGGGGCGGGCCCGTCGGGGTCGAGGCGCTGGCGGCAGGCTTGTCGGAACCGCGCGACACCATTGAGGACGTGATAGAGCCCTATTTGCTGCAATTGGGGCTGATTGCGCGCACCGCGCGGGGCCGTCAGCTCAACCCGCCGGGCTGGAAGCATTTGGGCCTGAATCCGCCCGCCGGAAGCCAAGATGGGTTGTTTGATACAAAATAATGATGCGGCTGGGATTCATTTCGGAATCCACTTGGTTTAAGATGCATTTATGAGCGCAGCTGACATCGACTTTCCAACCGCCGGACGCTTTGTTGGCCGCGAACACCGTTTTCCCGTGCGCGTCTATTTTGAGGACACGGATTTTTCGGGCGTTGTCTATCACGCCAATTATCTGCGGTTTATGGAACGAGCCCGGTCTGACATGCTGCGCGTTGCTGGGATTGATCAGCGCGCGGCCTTTGATGGGGCAGAAGGGGTTTACGCCGTTGCGGACCTGAACATTCAGTATAAACGCCCGGCCCATTTTGATGATGCGCTGCTCATCATCTCCACCGTAGAGGCACTGCGAGCCGCCGCCTGCATCATTCAACAGCGTATTTGGCGCGGGGAGGAGCTGATTGCCGATGCCCGTGTCACGGCTGCCTTCATTACGCCTGAAGGCCGCCCCCGCCGCCAGCCCCGCAATTGGGTGGATGCCTTTACCCGGTTATTGCCCAACCAGACCATCTGACTGAAAAGAGCCTTTGCATGACGCCCATTCTTGCCACTGATGCCACCAGCCTTTCGCCCATCGCCCTGTTTTTGCAGGCGGATATTGTCGTGAAGCTCGTGATGCTGGGCCTATTGCTTGCCAGCATTTGGACTTGGGCAATCATCTTGTCTCATGCGCGCAAAATGCGCGAGGCCATGCGCGGCTGTGATCGGTTTGAGCGAGATTTCTGGAACGCGGAAGACACCAACGCCTTTTATCAAGTGCATAAGGATGATCCCCTGCCCTCTGCCCGTGTCTTTCAGGCGGGTATTTTTGAATGGCGCCGGTCGACCAGCAATCGCAATATGGATCGGGAAGGCACACGCCAGCGCCTGGCCACCAGTATGAATACCGCAATTGCTGCCGAAGTTGACCGGCTGGGGGATCGACTGAATATCTTAGCGACGATTGGCAGCGTTGCCCCCTTTGTCGGCCTATTTGGAACGGTTTGGGGCATTATGCGCAGCTTCACCGCAATTGCGAGCCAGCAGAATACGTCGCTGTCAGTTGTTGCCCCCGGCATTGCTGAGGCTTTGTTCGCCACTGCCATTGGCCTGTTTGCGGCTATTCCCGCCGTTATAGCCTATAACCGCTTTGGTCATGGCTTGAACCGGCTGGAGGCGCGGCTGACGCGCTTTGCCGATAGCTTCCACGCCTCCCTCAGCCGCGAGTTGGAAGGCTAAGCCATGGGGCCCCTTCAATCTTCCCGCGCTGGGCAAAAGCGCGCGCCCATGGCCGAAATTAACGTGACGCCCTTTGTGGACGTTATGCTGGTGCTGCTCATCATCTTCATGGTCACGGCGCCGCTGCTGGTGGCGGGTGTGCCCATTAACCTGCCCGACAGCCGCGCCAAGGCTTTGGACCAAGCAGACAAGCCCGTCCAAATCTCCATCGACCCGGCGGGCAAGCTCTTCCTCGACGAGGCAGAGATTAGCCGGGCTGATTTGCCCCAAAGGCTGGCCGATATTGCTACCAAAGGCGGCGCAGAAGGCCCGCAAGTCTATCTGCGCGCTGATCGCCAGCTCGATTATGGCGAGGTGATGGCTGTGATGGGCGAGATAAACCGCGCCGGGTTGAACCGCGTTGCGCTGGTCACAACGGAAAGCACAGAGAAATAAACGATGGATCGCGCCGAGCGCACAGCCCTTGCCCTGGCCGGTTTTGGCCATGTGCTGCTCTTGGGTGCTTTGTCGCTCAGCCTCATGCGTCCTGCGCCAAAATTGCCGCCATCAAACCCACCTATTGAAGTGGATTTGGTCAGCGCCACAGCCCTGCAAACTGCCGCGCCGGATGCTGTGCCAGAGGCCAGCGCCCCGCCGGCGCCAAGCGAGGTTGAGCCCCTGGCCGATGCCGTAGCGCCGCCGCCAATACCGGCCAAGGCGAAGGCCGACGCCAAATTGCCAGACCCGAAGGCGAAGCCCCAAAAGGCTGAGGCCGCCAAGCCTGCCCAAAGATCCTCCCGATTAGATGGATCGTTAATGGCCCAGCTTTCCAAAGCGGCCAGCCGGGAGACAAGCACGCCTGGCACTGGGCGAGGCACAGCCGCACAAGGCAGCGGCACGCCTGCTGCAAGAACAGCCGCCCAACTGGAAGCGAGCTTCATCCAAGCATTATTCGCGCAAATGAAACGCTATTGGCGCGCGCCGACGGGCGTGGATGCAGAATTGCTGCGTACCAACATTGTCGTGACGCTCAAACCCGATGGATCCATTGGCACCATTACCGTGGTCAGCCAGACAGGCGTGACCGAGAATAACGAAAATCTCAAAACCATTCACGCTGAACGCGCGGCAAGCGCCATCCGTCGCGCAGCCCCTTTCCAACTGCCGCCAGAACATTATGCCATCTGGCAATCGCTTGGCCCCATTACCTTTGACAAGAGGTTGAACTGATATGCGCCTTCGCATCACCAAACTGCTTTTTCTGGCAGGCCTCGCCAGCGCCGCCCCCTTGGCAGCGCAAATCACGGGCACTGTAACGGATGAAAGCAGCGACAGGTTCATTATCGCCGTCCCGCCTATGGCAACGCCGGCAGATGTTGCCACGCCCGCTGGGCAAACTGCCGATCTTGGGCGTAAAGTGTCTGAAATCATTGCGAGTAACTTGAATGCAATTGATGATTTCACACCCAAAGGACCCGCAGAATTGCGCACCCCGGCCCTGGCTGAAGTCACAGCCCCGGCCTTTGCCGAATGGGCCGGCATGAATGCTGAAAAATTGGTCCAAGGCTTTGTCCGCAACAATGATGATGGGACACTGACAGTCGGCTGCTATCTTTATGATGTTGGCCTGCAATCAGAAATGATCCGTCAGGGCTTTTCCGTCCAACCGCGTGATTGGCGGCGGGCGGCGCACAAATGCGCAGATGCCATTTATTCGCGGCTGTCCGGGGAGAACCCATTTTTCGATAGCCGCATTGCCTATATTGCGGAAACAGGCCCCAAGGGGAACCGCGTCAAGCGGCTGGCAATTATGGATTCGGATGGCGCCAACCATCGCTTCATCACCAATGGTCAGGCCATAGCGCTGACGCCGCGCTTTTCGCCCGACTATAAATCGATTGTTTATGTCTCTTATATTGAGCGGCGGGCCCGGATTTATGTGTATGACATTGCAAGCGGCCGACAGCGGCTGGTGACCGAAAGCCCCAACCAAACCTTCAGCCCACGCTGGTCGCCCAATGGGCAGACCATCCTTTATTCCATGAGTGTAGGCGGCAATACCGATATCTACAGCATTTCAGCGCAGGGCGGCACGCCAACCCGGCTGACCAATTCCCCAGCCATTGAAACGGGCGGCAGCTTTTCCCCCGATGGCAAGAAAATTGCCTTTGAAAGTGATCGCTCAGGCAAGCAGCAAATCTATGTGATGAATGCAGATGGGTCTGACCAACAGCGCATCAGCTTTGGGGGCGGCACCTATGCCACACCTGAATGGAGCCCGAGGGGCAATTTAATTGCCTTTACCAAAATCACCGGCGGGGCTTTCCGTATTGGCGTCATGAGCCCCAGTGGCGGCAGCGAGAAATTGCTGACTGACAGTTGGCAGGATGAGGCGCCAACATGGTCTCCCAATGGCCGGGTCATCCAGTTTTTCCGCACAGAGCGCGGCAATGGCAAAACCAGCGTGATGCAAGTGGACGTGACCGGCGCGAAGGAACGCCGCATTGAAACGCCCGTTGATGGGTCTGATCCAGCCTGGGGGCCTATTTTGCCGTAACGCTCTTGTTGCGCAGGGGGTTGACCCAATAGAAACAAGCGGCGAAACATCCAGTCAGGGGTGAATTCCCAGATTAAGGAGTGTTTCCATGTCGAGAAAAATGACGGCATTGCTATTGGCGACCAGCCTTGTGGCTGTCGCGGGCTGTGGCAAGAAGCCAAAGCCGCAAGATCTTCCGCCGCCACCGGTGGGCGCTGAAGGCCCAACTGGCCCGGCCGCTCCCGCAGGCCCCGCCCCGGGATCGCAAGGCGATTTTGTGGCCAATGTTTCAGCTGACCGAATTTTCTTTGATACGGATAAATTTGACGTCGATGCCGAAGATCAAGCTGTGCTGGCCAGCCAAGCAGCTTGGCTGAAGCGGTATCCGGCGGTCAGCGTGACGATTGAAGGCCATGCTGATGAGCGCGGCACACGCGATTACAATATTGCGCTGGGGGCCCGCCGTGCCAACGCTGCTAAGAATGCGCTGGCAGCCCTTGGCATTGATGCCGCCCGCATCAACACCGTTAGCTATGGTAAGGAACGCCCCGAAGCGCTTGGTTCTACTGAGGCAGATTGGGCGCGCAACCGTCGCGCGGTGACCGTAACGGTTCAATAAGCAAACACGTTACACCAGTTATAGAAAAGGCCCCCTGCCACGCGGCAAGGGGCCTTTTTTTTAACTCTGCAGCGCGGGTTTAGCCGACGCGCTTGCCCGTGAGCGGGAAGGTGCCAAAAGCGCCTGCCTTGACCGAGCCAGTGACATCGTCGCCCTCAATCGTCGCGGTGCCTTCGAGCGTCATTGGCATCGGCACGGTCATCTTCATTGACCAGGTGATTGTATTGCCATCCACCTTGCCGTCGGTGATTTCGGCTGAGCCTTGCGCACCGCTGTTGGTGCCAGTCCAGCTGTCGCCATCTACATTGACCACAATTGTCGATTTCTGATCGCCCAGCGGCGACTTAACGACACATTCATAGGTGCCAGACAGACTCATATTCACTCTCCTTCAAGATATCCGAGGGCTTATTTGCTATCGGATGATGACATAAGTTCGATAGGCAGTCCCAATTTTTCAAGTTGTGGGCGAACATTTTTCGCGTCTCCCACCACAACCCACATAAATGCGTCAGGCTGCACGCTGGCGCGGATGGCCGAATCCAACACTGGCTCAGTCATCGCGCGATAGCGCGAGGCAAGTGTGTTGTAATAGGAGTCTGGCCGCCCATAGAGCGCATTGCGCTGAAGCGCACCCAGCACATCGCCGCTGGTTTCAAAGCTGCCCGGCAGCTCTAAAATATTGCCGCTCACAATCCGCTCGCGCTCTTCAGCTGTCACGCCTTGGGTGCTCAAAAAGGCCCGGAAAGTCTCACGCAGGGCCGCAATTGACTCACCCGTGCGATCGGCCTGAACAGGCGCAAAGAGGAGATAGGGCATTTGCCCAACAACGCGGCTGATAGAGCCCGAGACACCATAGGACCACCCCTTGGTCTCGCGCAGGTCCATGTTAATGCGCGAGAGGAAGCCGCCCCCAAGGGCTTGATTGGCTGTCAGCAGCGTTTCCACATCTTCGACACCCCGGTTGGGCAGAAGCTGCCCACCGAGAATGACGGATTGGGGCGAGCCCGGACGATCCACCAGCACAATGCGCGGTGCCGGCCCAGAAAGCATGGCAGCATCCGGCTTTTGCCCGCTGGCGCCAGCTGCCGACCATTGGCCAAAATGTCGGTTCAGCCCCGCCACAATATCAGCAAGCGAAAGATCGCTCACCACAAAGATGGTGGCCTTTTCTGGCCGCATCCATGCCTGATGGAACGCCAGCAATTCGTCCCGCGTCACAGCAGAAACGCTGGCCGCATTGCCCGAGCCAGTGAAGGAAATGCCATAAGGATGGTTTGGCCCATAGAGCAGCGGCGGCAAAGTGCGCAGCGCAATGGATTGCGGGTTGGTCTGTTCAGACTTGATCCGCGTCAACAACTGGCGGCGGAGGCGTTCCACCTCAGCGGGCGCAAAGTCGGGCCGCTGAACAATATCTGCCAGCAGCGCAAGCGATGGATCCAAATTGGCGGACAGCGCAGACAGGCCAACCGAGGTGCGGTCCATGGTTGAGCCTGCACTGATATTTGCACCCAACCGCTCTTGCGCTTCAGCAATGTCGCGGGAAGATTTGCCGCCTGCCCCTTCATCCAAGAGCGAGAGCATCAGCGCCTGTGTGCCGGGCTTGGTGCGCGAATCTGCGGCATTGCCGGCATCCACGCTCACCGACACCTGCGTCATCGGCACTGCCGTGCGCTGCGCATAAACAACTGAAATGCCGTTTGTCAGCTTGGCCCGCTCAACCTTGGGGAAGCTGAGGTCAGCAACGGCCCCCACAGCAGGCCAAGCAATAGCTGGGCCTTTTTGCGGGGTGGGGGAAGCGGTTTGTGGAGACGCCTCTGGCTTGGGCTTTGCAGGGGCAGCCTCTTCATAGGCGTCTCGATCCCCCGGCATGACGGTCAGCGCATAGACGGGGCGGCTCAGCCACAACTGCATGGCCTTGCGGACAGCCTCAGGCTTGACTTTGGACAAGGCGATGAGCTGCTTTTTATAGGCCCCACTGTCATTCAAATAGAGCGCGCCTTCCGCCAGCGTGGTTGCCTTACCGCCAAAGCCGCCGACTTGTTCCAGCTGGGCAATCTGGTCCGCTGCGGCGCGCGTCACCACGCGCTGCACCTCATCTTTGGTGGGGCCAGATTTCATAAAATCGGCAACCAAGGCATCAAGACGCTGGGCCACAATGGCGGGATCGACGCCGGGACGGACATCCGCCGTCACCCGGAACCAGCCCAGCTGCGCCTGAGGATCATAGCTGGTCGATACAGCCACAGCGAGCTGCTCTTGCCGCACAAGGGCATTGTCCAACCGCGAGCTTGCCAAGCCCCCAAGAACCGAAGCGCCTACGCTCAACGGAATCATATCTTTGTGGTCGAGCCCGGGCACCACCCATGTGCGATACAGCCGCACCGTGGCAACCCGATCCTTTAGAACCTCACTCTTAGGCGCGGGCAGCGTTGGAATGGAAACCGCAAGGCGGGGCTGCTTAGGCCCTGCAGGAATGCCGCCAAACCATTTTTCCACCAGCGGACGCGCCGTTTTGACGTCAACATCGCCTGCCAGCACCAGCACGGCGTTATTCGGCCCATAATGCTGACGGAACCACGTGCGCACATCCTCTAAGCTGGCGGCATCCAGATCCGCCATCGATCCGATAATCGGATGGCCATAAGGATGGTCCGGCGGCAATGTGCCTTTGATCTGCGCATAGTTAACCAGCCCATATGGCCGGTTGTCGCCCTGACGCTTTTCATTCTGCACCACGCCAATTTGGTTGGTCAGCTTTTCCTGCGTCACAGCGCCCAGCAGGCGGCCCATGCGATCACTTTCCAAAAACAGCACCCGCTCAAGCGCACCCGTGGGGACAGTTTGGAAATAATTGGTCCTGTCAAAGGATGTGGTGCCGTTAAAATCCGTCGCGCCCAAGGCTTCTAGGGGCTTGAAGAAATCACCATCTGCATTTTCAGAGCCATTGAACATCAAATGCTCAAACAAATGGGCAAAGCCTGTTTTGCCCTTGGGCTCATGCTTGGACCCCACATCATACCAGATGGATACGGCGACGACCGGGGCCTTGCGGTCCGTATGCACTATCACCCGCAAGCCATTGGCAAGCGTGAATTGCTCGTGCGGAATATCTACCTTGCGGACCAGGTCCGCAACAGGGGCCGCGGCCTTTGGCGCTTGGGCAAAGCCCGGCACAGCCAAGGTAACGGCCATCAGAGCAACAGTCAGCATCCGCATGGAACATATCTCCGGCATTTGACGAATTTCTTAGCTAATGTCGTTCTACTATAAACACGCCCAGCAGCAACGCACCTGATGGACTAGGCCCGCCCAGCGAGCTTAGGGACGGTAGCGCCGCTTGGCATGGCGCAGAGCATCAGCCCATTCAAAATGAACGGGCTTAAACTTCTGCTGCGCAAACAACGACATTTGGTCAGTATAATGCGGCGATCCGGGCCGATTGGTTGCGGCTCCATAAGGCTGGATCGACTGAGACTGGACCTTGCCTTCTTGGTCCCAGCTGACCAGCATGATGAAGCTATCGCCGTGGCGGACGCGATATTTGCCATCGCCTTGGTCTTTATCCCACGCGGTCGTTGCGCGCAGCGCATCGGTGCCGCCCAGCATGGGCACATCTACGGCCCCGCGCCGCAGGCGTTGCACCTGCGCCAAGGGGGGATTAATCCGACCAAAGCGATCTACCAAATCATCCGCGGCTTCCCGCAAAGCCGCTTTGGGATCGGGCAGCGCCTCGCGCCGCCAATGCTTTGTGCTTGCGGTGCGGATCACGCGCTCGGCCAGTGCATCTGCTGCCCCCACGCCATCGCTTGTCCAGTCCCATGTCGCCAAAAGCGCCTGCGCCTTGGCAAGGTCGGGCGTGTCCTTCACATTGGCCGCCAGCACTTGGCCAATCCAGCCCCCAACCCAAGAGTCACGGGCATAGCCTTTATCAAATTTGATGGTCAGCAATTGCGCGGGCGTCAGCTTGGTCGGCTGCGACAACAAGGCTGTTGCGCGCAGGCCACGATTGGTCATGCCGCGTTCAATCCCCAACAGGGGCGAATAGTCCGCCGGGTTCATTTCAGACCCCGGGCCTGCTGCTAAAAAGGGCGTGTTATTGGCATTCTGCACAAAGCCACTCTTCGGCGAGACAATTTTTGGATAGCGATCAAAGCCGACGGGCCCTTTCCAAATGGCCTTGGACGTATCACCCGGCAGCACCTTGGTATAATCAAAGCCCGGTGCGCGATCGGGGAAAAGCGCGTTGTAAACATAGGCAATTCGCCCCGTTTTATCAGCATAGATGAAATTGGTGGCAGGCACCCCGCCAATCGACATGGATTTTGTCCACTCTTCCCAAGTCTGCGCCTTGGTGTTGCGATAATATTGTTCAACCGCCTTGGCGTTATCAATGCCCGCATAGCGGATGGCAAAGCTGCCATTTTCGTTTTGGATGACTGGGCCATGGGCCGAACGATAAATGGTCTGCGGCATGGGCAAAGTGAATGGCCCAAAGCGCACCGCAAGCCAGATGCGCTTCTTCTCCAGCGGTTTCCAAGCACCATCAAGTCGATATTTCGTGCCATCATCATTGAGAACAAGCTTGTAGACATCAATCAAATCGGGGCGATTGACCGTATTCGTCCAGCCCAAATTGCGGTTGTGGCCCAACAGCACAAAAGGTGAGCCGGGGAAGAGCGCGCCGGCCATATCGAGCCCCTCGCCTGAATGGACAACAGCTTCATACCACGCCACTTGGCCTTCAAACGGCTGGTGCGAATTTGAGATCAGCCATGTCTTGCCATCGGCCATTTTACGGGGGGCGAGCGCAAACGCATTGGAGCCATTGAGGCTGGGGTCGCGGCCAATGGGGGTCATGGGCAGCGCGTCTTCTTTGGGTGTGGCTTTATTGTCCGCCAGCGCGCCAATCACACCATCCAACCCATAGAAAAAGGGCGCGCGCAGCACGAAACCTGCCACAATATCTATGCCATTAACGGGGAAAAGCTTAGGCAAGCGGACGTCAGACGGATGTTTTTGTGCATAATGGTTAAGGCCTGCGGCATAGCCTTCGAGCACGCGCCGTACGTCCGGCGAGAGGCTGGGATATGCCCGGGCCGCAGTCTCGCGGACGCCGAGCAAATGGGCGACATAATCAATCTGAGCACCATCTTTGCCAGTCATCGCACCATCGCGGCCGCGCGTCATGGCAACGACTTCTTGGATGGTCGCAAAATCATCTTCCGCATGGGCAAAGGCCAGGCCATAGGCGGCATCGGCATCCGTCTTGCCATTAATGTGCGGGACGCCAAAATCATCACGGACAATTTCGACATGATAGCTTTGCGGCGGCGGCGCGGGCTCTTGCTGGGCCGTCAGCGGCTCCCACACAGCCGAGGCAACTGCCAATATGGCTACCGACGCCAATGTCCATTTCGCCCAGCGCGACATACACCCTCCCCTTTTGTCTTTATGGATCGATATTGACGAGGAACGCGCAATCGGCAAGTCAGGCTTAAATTTTTGAGAGGAAGTTCCTGATGCGCCGCCCTATTTTCATAAGCCTTTTGCCGCTGTTCAGCCTGCCTGCCCTCGCGCACGCTGCCGAACCGGGCAGCGGCATCACTGCAGACGCCGTCAAAGCCCATGTCAGCTTTTTAGCGGATGATTTGCTGGAAGGCCGCGACACTGGATCGCGCGGGCACCAAATTGCTGCCCGCTATGTCGCCTCACAATTCTCCAGCATGGGCCTCAAACCGGCGGTGAATGGCGATTGGTATCAGAATGTTCCCTTTGTTGAGGTAAAGCCCAATGCCGATGCATCCCTGACGATTGGCGGCGTCGCTTATACGCACAAAAAAGATGCTGTTGTCTCTGGCAGCGGCAAGGCAGAAGGTGAGATTGTCTTTGGCGGCTTTTGCCTCAACAAGCCCGAACTGGGCATTAAGGACCTGCAAGGGCTGAACATCAAGGGCAAGATTATTGCCTGCTTGTCAGGCTTTCCCAAAGGCACGCGCAGCGACATTGGCGCGCATTTAAATGCAGAAAAAGCCAAGAT
>JBEDNE010000118.1:0-5237 GCA_041170745.1 Pseudomonadota bacterium | reverse complement strand
GGGCATGGCTGCGCCATTCCAATCGGGCGCATTGCAGCCTTCGCAGCGGCGCGTATCCGCCCGCCACAGGATTTTGCCCGACCGATCTTGGACATAGTCAATCAGCGTTGGTCGGCGTTCTCGCCCGTTCGACGCAAGGATCGAATAGGCGTTCACGAGGTTCAGAACTGTCGTTTCACCGGCCCCCAGCGCGATAGAGAGCAAGGCAGGATAAGGCTGGTTGGGCGGGCTGATGCCAACAGTCGCCGCCATCTTCACAATCCGCTCCATGCCGGTTTGCGAGGCGGCCCGCACCGTCATCAAGTTACGAGATTGTTCCAGGCCCCAGCGCATGGTGCGCGGGCCAGAGCCGCCGCCATCAAAATTCTTAAAGCATTTCCGGCCCAGCTTGGCCGATTGATAGACGCAAAATGGCCCATCAATAATGATTTCGGCGGGCGTCATCCCACCATCAAGCGCCGAGGCATAGACAAAGGGCTTGAACGAGGACCCCGGCTGGCGCTGCGCTTGCGTGGCGCGGTTATATGAGGCCAGCCGCACATCAAAGCCGCCCTGCATGGCCAATATCCGGCCTGTATGCGGATCTTGCACCACCATGCCGCCCGAAACTTCAGGGATATTGCGCAAGGCATAGTCTGCGCCCTGCTGCTTTACGGCAATAATGTCGCCCGGCTTCATCGCTGTGTAGGCCGCAATGGCCGTGCCCCGGCGGGGCATGGCAGCAAGGCCCGAGGGCAGGCGGCCCACGCTGCCATCTGCAAAGCCAATTTGGGCAAGCCCCCCGGCTTTGCGCAACACCACGGCAATGCGCCAATCACTATAGCCCGCGCCCAGATTTTGGGCAGCCAATCGGCCAGACCAGCCTTCGCCAACGTCAATTTTTCCAATTGGGCCACTCCAGCCCTTGCCACTGTCATAGCGGACAAGGCCGTCGCGCAGAGCCTGTTCGGCATAACGCTGATAATCGGGGTTGATGGAGGCGCGCACCCACAGCCCGCCATCATAGACAGAATTGGGGCCTGATTCTGAATTTTCACCAAATTTTTCAATCAGCTCGCGGCGAACTTCTTCCAGAAAATAGCCGCCCATTTGCAGGTTGGGGGCGGTTGCTGCGCGCGGCAAAATGCCCAGCGCCGTTTGCGTGGCGGCTTGGTATTCCGCAGCGCTGATATAGCCATTATCGCGCATGGCCCGCAGCACATAATCGCGCCGCTCAAGCGCGCGTTGTTCATTGCGCTTTCGCCCATAGGTTTCGGGTGCCTTTGGCAAAATTGCCAAAAATGCCATTTCCGGCAGCGACAAATCAGTCACATCTTTGTTGAAATAGGCACGTGCGGCGGCCTGCACGCCAAAGCTATTCCGCCCCAACGGAATTTGGTTGAGGTAAAGCTCAAGAATCTGCTCCTTGGTCAGCACCGATTCAATGCGCCGGGCGAGGATGGCCTCTTTTACTTTGCGCGTGATGGAATATTCATTGCCCAAGAGCAGGTTTTTGGCGACCTGCTGGGTAATGGTTGAGCCGCCACGTGCCCGCTCACCCGAGCCAATTTTGCTGACATAATCGACCACCGCACCCGCAAGGCCGGGAAAATCAATCCCGCCATGGTCAAAAAAGGTTTTGTCCTCGGCAGAGATAAACGCATGAATCAGCCGCGACGGATATTCATTATAGCGCAGCTCGACCCGGCGTTCGCGGGCATAGCTGTGAACGGGCACCCCGTTCACGTCGCGCACATAAGTTGGCAGCGGCGGCTGATAGGTCAGCAGCGATTCTGCGGAAGGCAAGTTGCGGCCAAATGTCAGCCAGATCAGCGCATAGAGCAGCACCAATCCGCCCGCGATGCGCGCGGCCAGGCGAAACCGTGGCTGGGTTTGATAGCGCTGCATAAACCAGACGCGCGCCATCTGGGCCTGAAGGCGCAGCTGCTGCCACCGCTCAGAGAAGCGCACAGGAATGGAAACGGCCATGGCGCTCGCCTCTAGCGGGAAATCGAGACTGGGGGAACCGCTTTTGCGCCAATAGGATTAGCAGCGGGTTCAGTTGGGCCTGTCTTTGCGCGCCACAAAAATCTCCACGGCCCGGCGGACACTGGCGGCAATCTCTGCCTGACCCGAACGGGATCGGATACGCCGGCTGTCCGTCTCGCTCGACAGATAGCCCAGCTCAAGCAGGACCGCGGGCATATCGGGTGATTTTAAGACGGCCAGCCCCGCCATCCGCAAACCGCCTGCATGAAAGGGAATGCGGCCAGCGCCTTCGCGGCGTAAGAGCCGGGCAAAGGCGACGGAGGCTGCCATTGTCTCTCGCTGGGCAAGGTCAACTAAGATCGACGTGACGGCCGCTTCTTTGCCCGACAAATTGATGCCATTCAGAATATCCGCCTTATTCTCACGCGTGGCGAGCGCCTGGGCCTCGCGGTCTGAGGCAATGTCTGACAAGGTGTAAATACTGGCCCCTGTTGCTTGGCCGCTGGCCGAATCTGCGTGAATTGAAATGAACAGCTCGGCCTTGAGATTGCGGGCAATGGCCGTCCGTTCCCGCAGCGCCAGAAATATATCACCATCACGCGTCAGCGCCACGCGCACCCGGCCAGAGGCCAGCAGCTCTGCGCGAATTTGCCGGGCGACAGCCAGTGTCAGCTGCTTTTCCTGCAGGCCGCCATAAGGCGAAATTGCCCCCGGATCATGCCCGCCATGGCCGGGATCCAGCACGACCAAAGGCCGTCCAGCAGGCCCGGAAATTTGGGGAAGGGCCAGGCTGGCGCGCGTGGCATCCAGCGGAATAGTCACCCGTGCGCCGCGCCATGGCGGGCCTGCCTGCACGGGGCACATTGCCAAAGACAGGCCCATAATTGCCATCATGATACGCAACACCATGGCTCTTCATGCCGCGAACTGCCCGGTCAGGTCCAGAGCCGCGCAAGCATTGGGCATAGGCCCTTGGTTTACCAATATGTTAGCGAGGGTTAGGCGGAATGCCTGCAAGGCTGGATGCAAAGATGTTGCCGCTTTGGCGTGGGGATGCTAGCAGCCATTACAAGCCGGACACGCGTTCGGCTGTAAATGGGCCGTGTTCCCGCTTTCGGGCCGGCTGATCCAGGTTGACGTCGCATGATGCATGTTTATTCCGTTCTGCGCCAAATCGCCCCTAAGGGCGGTGCGCGGGGTGGATGCTTTTTCCCGGCACAGATTGCCGGGCATGCAGCTGCGGCAGAGGCACTTTCACACATGACACGCGGCCAAGGGCGTTCGCCCGGCCGCTTCACTTATGCGCCCGCTGCCCTTTGGGGCGGCGTTGGTCGCGCTCGGAGATATTATAATGACCATGCGGATGTTGATCGACGCCCGCCACCCGGAAGAGACCCGGGTTGCTGTCGTCAAGGGAAACCGGATCGAGGAGTTTGATTTCGAGTCGGCAGAACGCCGGCAGCTTAAAGGCAATATCTATTTGGCAAAGGTAACGCGGGTTGAACCCTCGTTGCAGGCTGCCTTTGTGGATTATGGGGGAAATCGCCACGGCTTCCTCGCCTTTTCAGAAATCCATCCGGATTATTACCAGATTCCAAAGGAAGACCGCGAAGCTCTGCTGCGCGAAGAGGCAGAACATGCCGCGGCAGAAGCTGCCCTGCGGGCAGCGGAAGGTGATGATGAGCCAGTTGATGGGCATCATGACGATGATGGTCGCGATCAGGATCGTCCCGATTCTGACTTGGAAGATGATCTAGATGGCGATGCGCCGCCCGCGCCGGAATCGGCTGGCGGCAATGGCCATGATGACCATGGCGCAGAAGATTTGCGCCGCAAGCGCATGGCGCTGCGCCGTCGGTATAAGATTCAAGACGTTATTCACCGCCGCCAAGTGCTGTTGGTGCAAGTCGTCAAGGAAGAGCGTGGCAATAAGGGTGCGGCGCTGACCACCTATCTCTCGCTGGCAGGCCGCTATTGCGTGCTTATGCCCAACACCACGCATGGCGGGGGCATCAGCCGTAAAATTTCAAACGCGGCAGACCGCAAGCGTCTGAAAACCATTATGTCGGAATTGAACTTGCCGCCCAGCATGGGCTGCATTGTCCGCACTGCTGGCCTGCAACGCACCAAGACCGAAATTAAGCGCGACTTTGATTATCTGGCGCGGCTGTGGGATGAAATTCGCGAGAATACGCTGAAAAGCCAAGCGCCTGCCCTCATCAATGAGGATAGCGACCTGATTAAGCGGGCCATTCGCGATATTTATAATCGCGACATTGATGAAGTGATTGTCGAAGGCGAAGCGGGCTATCGCAAAGCCCGCGATTTCATGAAGCTTTTGATGCCCAGCCATGTGAAGAAGGTCAAAAGCTATGCGGACCCTGTGTCGCTTTATCAGCGATATGGCGTCGAAGATCAGCTTGAGGCGATGTACCATCCCGTTGTTCAGCTGAAATCGGGTGGCTATTTGGTCATCAACCCAACCGAGGCGTTGGTTTCCATCGATATTAACTCGGGCCGCTCAACCCGGGAACATGGGATTGAGCAGACGGCGCTCTCCACCAACCTTGAGGCGGCGCAAGAAATTGCCCGCCAATTGCGCCTGCGCGACATGGCCGGGCTGGTTGTCATTGATTTCATTGACATGGAATCGAACGGCAATGTCCGTAAGGTTGAAAAGGCAATGAAGGCGGCGCTCGCCAATGATCGCGCCCGTATTCAGGTGGGCCGGATCAGCCAATTTGGTTTGCTGGAAATGAGCCGCCAGCGCCTGCGCACAGGCGTGTTAGAAGCTTCAACGCGGGAATGCCCGCATTGTGAAGGCACGGGGCTTGTTCGGACGGCGTCGTCGGCGGGCCTGTCAGCCTTGCGGATGCTGGAAGAAGAGGCCGCTCGCGGTCGGGGCAGCCAGCTGGTGCTGCGCGCCAGCCAAGAAGCCGCCTTTTATGTGCTTAATCGCAAGCGGGCAGAGCTGGGCGAAATTGAAGCCCGCTATGGCGTGACGATTGATATCCAGTCGGACGGCCAGCTTGAGGGCGCGCGGATGACTGTGGAATCCAGCGGCCCGCCGCCGGCTTTCCGCCCCAGCTATGAGCCCATTGTCGAAGAACCCTTTGATGATCTGGCGCTTGAGGTTGAGGTCGAAGATGAGGACGAGGGCGAAGAGTCGTTCCGCGAAGAACGGGGCGATGATGATCAGCGCCGTGGCCGCAATCGCCGTCGCCGCCGGGGCCGTCGGGGCCGCAATCGCGATGGGGAGGCCCAATATG
>JBEDNE010000117.1:0-13207 GCA_041170745.1 Pseudomonadota bacterium | reverse complement strand
TATAGGCCGCCCGCGCACGCATCGCGAAGCCCGCAATCAATGCGCCTTCCAGCAAGCGGTGCGGATCATGGCGGATAATTTCACGATCCTTGCACGATCCTGGCTCGGACTCGTCAGCATTGATGACGAGGAAGTTCGGACGCTCCGGCGTTGGCGTCTTGGGCATGAAGCTCCACTTCATTCCCGTGGGGAAGCCTGCCCCACCCCGACCACGCAGGCCCGAGGCCTTAACCGTCTCGATGATCTCATCCGCGCCAATTTGCAGCAGCTTCTTGGTGTTATCCCAGCAGCCGCGCTTTTTCGCAGCATCCAGGGTCCACGGCTGGAAGCCATAGAGGTTGGTGAAAATGCGATCCTTATCTTGCAGGCTCACTTCCATTCCCCCCGATAATCGTGGTTTTCGGTGACCATAGCCTTCAGCGTCGATGGGCCGCCTTCTGGGCAGCTCGTCTGGCGCTTGATCTGCGGACCAACCTTTACCGGCTTGCCAGCGGCCAGTGCCTCAAGCAGCGCGACCGTGCTGTCAAAGGTCAGGTCTTCAAAATTGTCATCGTTAATCTGGACCATCGGCGCATTGGCGCAGGCCCCCAGACATTCCACTTCATTCAGCGTAAAAAGGCCATCGGGCGTTGTGCCGCCCTTGACCAAGCCCTTGGACTTGCAGGCGGCCAGAACATCGTCCGACCCGCGCAACATACACGGCGTGGTGCCGCACACCTGCACATGGAATTTCCCAACCGGCGCCATGTTATACATGGTGTAGAAGGTCGCCACTTCATAAGCGCGCATATAGGGCATGCCCAATTGCGCCGCGACATATTCAATCACCGGAACCGGCAGCCAGCCTTGCGTATTGGTTTCTGCCCCAACCTGACGCTGGGCGAGATCGAGCAGGCCCATCACCGCCGAGGCCTGACGCCCTTCGGGATAACGGCCGATAATCGTCCGCGCCTTTTCCATATTTTCCGGCGTGAAGGCAAAATTGCCCCAGCGCGCGCGCACGTCCGCTTCGTCGGGAATTTGCACTGCATCAGCCATTAGCGGTCACACTCCCCAAACACGATGTCGAGCGCACCCAAAATCGCCGTGGTGTCAGCGAGCATATGGCCGCGCGACATGAAATCCATGGCTTGGAGGTGCGAAAAGGCCGTGGGCCGGATTTTGCAGCGATAAGGCTTATTGGTGCCATCCGACACAAGATAGACGCCAAATTCCCCCTTGGGGCTTTCCGTCGCCACATAGACGCTGCCTTCGGGCACCTTAAAGCCTTCGGTATAGAGCTTGAAGTGATGGATCAGCGCTTCCATCGATTGCTTCATATCTGCACGCTTGGGCGGCGCGACCTTGCGATCTTCGGTCAGCACCGGGCCTTCGGGCATATCGCGCAGGCACTGCTTCATGATGCGGATCGATTGACGCACTTCTTCCACGCGGACCATGAAGCGATCATAGCAATCGCCCTTGGTGCCGACAGGAACGTCAAATTCAACGCGGTCATAGACATCATAGGGCTGCGATTTGCGGATATCCCAAGGAATGCCCGCCGCGCGGATCATCGGGCCGGAAAAGCCCCAGCGAATGGCATCGTCTTTCGAGACAACGGCAATATCGACATTGCGCTGCTTGAAGATGCGGTTGTCAGCGACAAGGCTGATCGCGTCTTCAAATAATTGCGGCACGCGATTGTCCAGCCAATCCGCAATGTCCGTCAGCAACTTCAGCGGCACATCCTGATGGACGCCCCCGGGGCGGAACCAAGCGGCGTGCATGCGCGCGCCTGAGGCGCGTTCAAAGAAGTTGAGGCAATCCTCACGAATTTCGAACATCCACAGATTGGGCGTCATCGCGCCCACATCCATCACGTGCGAGCCGAGGTTCAGCATGTGGTTGCAGATGCGCGTCAGCTCCGCAAACAGCACGCGCAGATATTGCGCGCGCAGCGGCACTTCGACGTTCAGCAGCTTTTCAACGGCCAGCACATAGCTGTGCTCCATGCCCAGTGGTGAGCAATAATCCAGCCGATCAAAATAAGGCAAAGCCTGCAAATAGGTCTTATACTCAATCAGCTTTTCGGTGCCGCGGTGCAGCAGGCCAACGTGCGGATCAAGCCGCTCGATAATTTCGCCGTCCAACTCCATCACCAGACGCAACACACCGTGCGCTGCCGGGTGCTGCGGGCCGAAATTGATTGTGTAATTGGCAATGTCTTCGCCCGTGGTGGTGGGCGCCAGATCAGGGGACAGGCTCATGCCACACCTCCGTCATGCCGAACTTGCTTCGGCATCCATGAACATGACGCAGAAGAACCGCCAGCTTTGGTGCCAATGGATCCTGAAACCAGTTCAGGATGGCGCGATAGGAAAAACGTCACTTCGCCTCTCCCTTCTCATCGCCGGGCAGCACATAATCTGCGCCTTCCCAGGGCGACATAAAGTCAAATTTGCGGAAATCCTGCGCCAGGCTAACCGGCTCATACATCACGCGCTTATGCTCTTCGGAATAGCGCAGCTCAGTATAGCCTGTCAGCGGGAAGTCCTTGCGCTGCGGATGGCCGGAAAAGCCATAGTCGGTCAAAATGCGGCGCAGGTCCGAATTGCCTTCAAACAGCACGCCATACATGTCGAACACTTCGCGCTCGAGCCAGCCAGCAACCGGCCAAATGCCCGTCACCGACGGCACAGCCACATCTTCATTGGTGCGCACATGCACGCGGATGCGGTGGTTCTTGGTCAGCGACAACAGACAATAAACAACTTCAAAGCGTGGATCATGGTCGGGCCAATCAACGCCCGCAATTTCCATCAGTTGCTGATAGGCCAGCTCATCGCGCAGCAGCGTCATCGCTTCCACGAGCTTCGCGGTCACAACTTCAACAGCAATTTCGCCGTGCGCTTCGGTAATCTGGACAACATGATTGCCCAGCGCCTTGGAGATGGCCTCAGCAACGCCCTCGTTGCTTGCATAGCGGGGTGCAGAATGCATCAGCGCGTCACCGTTCCCGAGCGGCGGATTTTCCGCTGCAATTGCATGATTCCATAAAGCAGCGCCTCAGCGGTCGGCGGACAGCCGGGCACATAAATGTCCACGGGGACAATCCGGTCGCACCCACGCACAACGCTGTAGCTATAGTGATAATAGCCACCACCATTGGCGCAGCTGCCCATCGAGATCACATATTTCGGATCGGACATCTGGTCGTACACACGGCGCAGCGCCGGGGCCATTTTGTTGCACAGTGTGCCGGCCACAATCATCACGTCTGACTGGCGCGGGGACGCGCGTGGGGCAGCGCCAAAGCGTTCCAGATCATAGCGCGGCATGTTGACGTGGATCATTTCCACCGCGCAGCAGGCCAGACCAAACGTCATCCACCAGAGCGATCCGGTGCGCGCCCATTGAAACAGCTCTTCGGTCGACACGACAAGAAAGCCCTTATTGGCAAGCTCATCATTCAACCCGTTAAAGAAGCTCGCGTCCGGAGCCGTTCCGGCAGGCGGAGCCGCCGTCAGATCTACTCCCATTCCAGAGCCCCCTTCTTCCAAGCATAAACAAGGCCAAGCACCAATTCGCCCAAGAAGATCATCATGCCGGTCCAGCCGGCCCAACCCGTCCACTCAAGGCTAACCGCCCAAGGGAAAAGGAAGGCAGCTTCCAAGTCAAAAATGATGAACAAAATAGCGACGAGGTAAAAGCGCACGTCAAATTGCGCGCGGCTGCCCTCAAAAGCGGGGAAACCGCATTCATATTCCGTCAGCTTTTCCGGCGTTGGATTATGCGTGCCTGTGAGGCGCGATACCAACATCGGCAGAAAGACGAAGGCGCTCGATAAGATCAGCGCAATCGCCAGAAAAAGCAAAATCGGCAAATATCCGGCTGCAACCGAAGACATGATACGACTTACCCCTTGGACCGGCAGGACGCCGGAATCGTGGCGGCTTTAGGCCAGCGTGCCGACCTTCGCAAGCGCGGTAAGGGTGGCAATTTGTACGTGTTCGGGGATAATTGCTCTATTCATCGTACGAATGCCGAGAAATCCTTGGATTTGCAGGCATAAAACGCGAAAAATTATTAGCGGAGTGCGCCCGCCACCAGCTTGTGCAGCTTCGAATGAAGCACATCATTGGCCGCCAAAAATTCGCTGCGTTCAATGCAGCGTTCGCCACCACGGAAATCGGTCACAAAGCCGCCCGCTTCGCGCACCAGCAGCATCCCCGCCGCCACGTCCCATGGCTGCAGCTTGCTTTCCCAATAGCCGTCATAGCGCCCGGCGGCGACCCAAGCGAGGTCTAGCGAAGCGGCACCAAAGCGGCGAATGCCCGCAACATTCGGCGCAATCGCCCCAAAAATCCGCACCCACTCTGCCATATCGCCATGGCCCATGAAGGGAATGCCCGTTGCAATTAGCGCGTCAGACAAATCACGCCGCGCAGAAACGCGCAAACGTTGGTCTTGCACCCAAGCCCCCCGGCCCTTTTCAGCCCAAAAGCTTTCATCGGTAATCGGGTTATAGACAAGCGCGGTTGTCACTTCGCGGCGATCCCCCGTCAAAACTTCTTCCACCGCGATGGAAATCGCAAAATGGGGGATGCCGTGGAGAAAGTTGCTTGTGCCATCCAGCGGATCAATGATGAACCGTGGCTTGCCGGGCGCGCCTTCAATTTCGCCCGCTTCTTCAAACAAAAATCCCCAATCAGGGCGCGCCTTCAACAATTCATCATAAATTGTGCGCTCCGCCGCCAAATCTGCCTTGGACACGAAATCGGCTGGGCCCTTGCGGCTGACCTGCAAGTGCTGGACCTCGTTAAAGTCACGGCGCAGCTTTGCACCGGCCTTACGGGCAGCACGTTCGATAACGGTCAGAATTCCGGAATGGGCGGGCACAAATAATCCGATCTTAAAAGAAATGGCAGGGAAGAACGCAGCTTAGTCGGCGCGCTTCACATATTCCTGAGAATAAACATCGACCACAACGCGCGTGCCCGCGCCGATATGCGGCGGCACCATGATGCGCACGCCATTGTCGAGCAGAGCGGGCTTGTAGGACGAAGACGCCGTCTGGCCCTTTACCACAGCATCTGCCTCAACAATCGTCGCTTCGACCTGATCGGGCAGTTGCACCGAAATCGGGCGTTCTTCATGAAGTTCGAGAATTACGTCCATGCCGTCCTGCAAAAAGGCAGCGGCATCGCCCAGCATATCGCGCTGAAGCGTGATCTGCTCATAGCTGTCCTTATCCATGAACACGAGCATATCGCCATCAGTGTACAGATAGGTGAAATCCTTGGTGTCCAGACGCACGCGCTCCACCTTCTCATCCGAGCGGAAGCGGTTGTTGGTCTTGCGGCCATCCATCAGGTTTTTCATTTCAACCTGCATATAGGCGCCACCCTTGCCGGGTTGCGTGTGCTGGATCTTCACGGCGCGCCACAGGCCGCCTTCAAATTCAAGAATGTTGCCGGGACGAATGTCCACGCCGCTGATCTTCATGGGATGCACCTATAGGATTTGGAAAGAGCAGCGCGGCCCCTAGCCTAAGCCAAGGCTGCGGGCAAGGGGCGCTTCAGCGACCAAGGGCTGCCAGAAAGGCTTTCACCGCTGCGGCTTCGCCTGCCGGATCATTCCAAACAGCGCCGGACACCGCCACAAAATCTGCCCCCGCCTGTGCGACAATCGGCGCTGTCGCAGGCGTAATCCCGCCAATGGCAACGCAGGGGATGGGCGAGACAACAGTCCACCAGCTGAGGATTGCGGGGTCCGCCTGATGTGACACGTCTTTCGTGATTGTTGGGAAAAAGGCGCCAAAGGCAACATAATCCGCGCCGGCCTCCCCCGCTTCCATCGCGAGATGGCGGCTATTGTGGCACGTCACGCCAATTTGCGCCTCGCGTCCCAATATCTCGCGCGCCTCACGCGGATCGCCATCATCTTGGCCCAGATGCACGCCATCTGCGCCCAATCTTTTGGCAAGCGCAATGCTGTCATTAATGAGGAAGGCAACATCGCGGTCCGCGCAAATGGCCTGCAAAGGCTCTGCCGCGCGCGCAATCGCGTGATCGTCCAGCCCCTTCAACCGTAACTGAAAGGCAGCCACTGGCCCCGCATCCAGTGCAGCTTTCAGCCGATCTGCAAAGCGATCATCAAGTTGCGGGGGGGAAAGGAGGTAAAGTTCCGCTGGCTCGCGGTCTTCCGCTGCAAATCGTTCGGCAAAGCCTTGCGGCACTTCTGGCAGGTCAAGATCATCCATGCCGGGCGATATAGGCGGGGCGGGCGTGAAGCGGTAGCCCTTAAACGGGGGCGGCAGCTGCTAAGGCGACCGCCCTCCTCTCCCAAACTCAGGCCGTCTTCTGGGTGGACGCGGTGTAAATGGCGTCAATCGCCTCACCCAAAGAGGCATCAAATTCTGCATCCGTCATTTGATGACGCAAATCTTCCAGCAGCGCGCGACTGAAGCTGGCGATAATGCCCCGGTTCTTCGCAAGCTCAACGCACGCATCGGGACGGTTATACCCGCCCGACAAGGCCACGACGCGCAAGACGCGGGGGTGATCGACCAGCGCATCAAAATGCCCCGGTGTGACCGGCAGGCTCAACTTCAGCATGACCTTATCTGTGCCGGGCATGGCGTCGAGCGCCTTTGCCATTTCTTCGACCAAAATGGCATCGCACTGGGCGCGCTCGGCGCTCTTGATGTTGATTTCCGGCTCCAACATCGGGACGAGGCCGGCCGCGAGGACTTGCTGGCCCACCTCGACCTGCTGGCGGACAATATCCGCAATGCCGGCCCGATTGGCGAAATTGATGACGGAGCGTTCCTTGGTGCCAAACACGCCCAAGCTCTTTGCGCGCGCCAGAAGACTATCCAGATCCGGCATGGCCTTCATCATCTGCACGCCTTGAGCTTCGTCTTCCAAGCCCTTGTCAATCTTGATGAAGGGAACCACGCCCTTGTCCCACAAAGCGGTCGGCGTGGGCTTGCCGCCAACTTCGCCATCCATTGTCTTTTCAAACAAAATGGCGCCAATAACTTTGTCGCCCGTAAAGGACGCCGATGAAATGATCCGGCTGCGCATTTGGTGGATCAAGCCAAACATCTCGGCATCGCCCGAATAGGCATCCTCTGAAATGCCATAACCTTTCAGCGCCTTGGGCGTGGACCCGCCGCTCTGGTCAAGTGCCGCGATAAAGCCTTTGCCGCTGGCAATTTTGTCGAGCATTTTCGGGTCGGTCATCATCATCCTCGCTTTAGATCGGGCTGCATACGTATGCAGCGTTAGTCAAAAAAATCCCCGACGGGCAAGACCGCCGGGGGTAAAAGAATGTTATTCAGTCAAAAGTGCCGTCACACCCGGCAGATCGCGGCCTTCCATCCATTCGAGAAACGCACCACCTGCGGTCGAAATAAAGCTGAAATCATCCGCCACGCCTGCGTGGTTGAGCGCCGCAACTGTGTCCCCACCACCAGCGACGGAGACAAGCGACCCCTCCTTGGTCAAAGCCGCCGCCGTCCGCGCCAAGGCAACCGTTGCTTTGTCAAACGGCACAGTTTCAAACGCGCCCATCGGACCATTCCAGACAAGCGTCCGGCAGGTTTTCAGCACATCCCCCAGGGCCTCAACGGCCGCCGGGCCAACATCCAAGATCATTTCATCCGCTGCGACTTCATGGACATTGCAGGTGCGCAGCGAGGCCGGGTTGGCGGCAAATTCTTTTGCGACAACAACATCATAAGGCAGGTGGACCGTGCAGCCGGCTTCGTCAGCCGCGTCCATGATGGCATCGGCCGTATCGGTTAAGTCATGCTCACACAGCGATTTGCCTACATCCACCCCGCGTGCCGCCAAAAAGGTGTTTGCCATGCCGCCGCCGATAATGAGGTGATCCACGCGCGAGACAAGATGTTTCAAAACATCAAGTTTGGTCGAGACTTTCGCGCCGCCCACAACCGCGGCAACAGGCTTTTCAGGCGCGCCTAATGCCTTTTCGAGGGCGACCAGCTCTGCTTCCATCGACCGGCCCGCAAAAGCCGGGAGCTTGTGCGCCAAGCCTTCGGTAGAAACGTGCGCCCGATGCGCAGCAGAAAAGGCGTCATTCACATAAAGATCGCCCAGCGCCGCCATCTCAGCGACCAGTGCGGGATCATTCTTTTCCTCACCGGCATGAAAGCGGGTATTTTCGAGAACGGTGATGCTGCCAGCGGCCAGTCCATCGACCGCGGCAGCCGCCTCTGCCTCCGCACAATCGGCAACAAAGCCGACGTCCCGGCCCAACACATGGCTAAGTGCCGGGAGAACCTGACGCAGCGACATATCGTCACGCCGTTCCCCCTTGGGCCGGCCGAAATGTGCCAGCACCAACACCTTGGCCCCGCGATCCGCCAGTTCAAGCAGTGTCGGCGCGGCCGCGCGCAGACGGGTATCATCCGTCACCGCGCCATCGGCCATGGGAACATTCAGGTCTTCGCGCACAAGCACGCGCTTGCCCGCAATGTCGCCCATATCATCCAGCGTCTTGAACTGGCTCATCGCGTATGTGCCTTTGTTAGATGAGCTTTGCCATCACGCCTGCTGTGTCGAGCATGCGGTTGGAAAAGCCCCATTCATTGTCATACCAGCTGAGCACACGCACCAGCTTGCCATCAATGACCGCAGTTTCGAGGCTGTCGATCGTCGAGCTGTTGGGGCAGTGGTTATAGTCGATCGAGACCAAAGGCTCATCCGAATAGCCAAGCACACCCTTCATCGGGCCGTCTGCTGCGGCCTTGAGCAACGCGTTAACTTCCTCAACGCTGGTGTCGCGCTTGGGCTGGAAGGTCAGATCCACCACCGAAACATTGGGGGTCGGCACGCGAATGGCCGAACCATCGAGCTTGCCCTTCAATTCCGGCAGCACTTCACCCACCGCGCGGGCAGCGCCCGTCGTCGTCGGGATCATCGACATGCCCGCCGCACGCGCACGGCGCATATCGGAATGGATTTGGTCAAGAATCTTCTGGTCATTGGTATAGGCATGAACCGTGGTCATCAGGCCACGCTCAATACCAATGGCGTCATTCAGCACCTTGGCGAACGGGGCCAAGCAGTTGGTGGTGCATGACGCGTTCGAGACGACCTTATGCTCTGCCGTCAGCTTGTCATGGTTCACACCGTACACAACGGTCAGGTCCACGCCCTTGGCCGGAGCGGAAATCAGCACGCGCTTGGCCCCTGCGGTCAGATGCTTTGATGCACTGTCCTTATCCGTAAAGAAGCCGGTGCATTCCAGCGCAATATCAATGCCTTGTGCCGCATGGGGCAGATTGGCAGGGTCGCGCTCTGCCGTCACATGAATGCGCTTGCCGTTGATGATGAGATCATTCCCATCCACCTCAACGCTGCCGTTAAACGCGCCGTGCACGGAATCCCGTTTGAAGAGCAAAGCGTTGGACTTGGCATCGGCCAGATCGTTGATCGACACCAGCTCAAGGCCGCAATCCGGGCGCTCAAGGATGGCACGCGCCACATTGCGACCAATGCGGCCAAATCCGTTGATGGCAACCTTCGCCATGTCTTCACTCCCTTTAGTTGGACAATTTCTCCAGAACGCGCGGAACGATTTTTTCCGCCGTCAGGCCAAAATAATCATACAACGCCTCTGCCGGCGCGGATGCGCCAAAGCGATCAATACCAATGTTCAGACCATCAAGGCCTGTATAGCGTTCCCAGCCCAAGGTGACCCCGGCTTCAATCGAGACAATCAGCGCGTCGCGCGGCAGAAGATCTGCCTTATACGCGGCGGGCTGCGCATCGAACACTTCGGTGCACGGCATGGAAACGACATCTGCGCCAATCCCTTTAGCCTCAAGCGCAGCTTGTGTGGCCAAAGCAATTTCAACTTCAGACCCCGTGGCAATCAACACCACCTTGCGCGCGGCAGTAGCAGCCTTCAGACGATAGCCGCCCTTGGCGCACAGATTTTCTGAGACATCAAAGCGCACCGCAGGCAAATTCTGACGCGACAGCGCCAAGACCGAGGGACCATCCGCCCGCGCCAAAGCCAGTTGCCAGCATTCAGCGGTTTCCACGGCATCCGCCGGGCGGAACACAGCCACATTGGGCATAGTCCGCAGGCTCATCACATGTTCCACCGGCTGGTGCGTCGGCCCATCTTCGCCCAGACCAATGCTGTCATGCGTCATCACATAGACAACGCGCTGCTCCTGAATGGCCGACAAGCGAATGGCGTTGCGGCAATAGTCTGAGAAAACAAGGAAGGTGCCACCATAAGGCACAACACCGCCATGCAAGGCCATGCCGTTCATCGCGGCTGCCATGCCAAATTCGCGAATGCCATAATAGACATAACGCCCGGCATAATCGTCGCGCCCATAAGGCGTGGTCGCCTTGGTTTTGGTATTGTTCGACCCGGTCAAATCCGCCGAGCCGCCAACCATCGCCGGGATGCCCGCCGTCAGCACTTCAAGCGCCATTTCGCTCGACTTGCGCGTCGCGACTTTGGGGGCGGTTTCGGCCAGCGATTTCAGATATTCCGCCATGGCGGGCACAGCTGGCAAATCTCCCGCCATCCGCGACGTAAATTCCGCCGCGCGCGAGTTGCTGGATAGACGACCCTGCCAAGCCTTATGCGCATCGCCGCCGCGCGCGCATTTGGCGCGCCATGCGTCCAGAATGTCCGAGGGAACAACAAAAGGCTCCGCCGTCCAGCCCAGCGCTTCCCGCGTCGCTGCGATTTCATCGGCCCCGAGGGGGGACCCATGAACGCCCGATGTGCCCTGCTTGTTCGGCGCGCCTTTGCCAATCAAAGTGCGGCAGGAAATCAAGGACGGGCGGTTGTCCGCCAGCGCGGCCGTGATGGCACGGCGAATGTCAGCAAAATCATGCCCATCGCAGCTCTCCGTGTGCCAGCCCGTTGCTTGATAGCGGGCGAGCACATCTTCACTGGTCGACAAATCGGTCTTGCCGTCAATGGTGATGCGGTTGTCATCCCACAGCACAATCATCCGGCCCAAGCCCAAATGCCCAGCCAAACCAATGGCTTCGTGGTTGATGCCTTCCATCAAACAGCCATCACCTGCAATCACCCATGTCCGGTGATCGACCAGATCATCGCCATAAACGGCATTGAGGTGCCGTTCCGCCATCGCCATCCCAACCGCCATAGCAAGGCCCTGCCCCAGCGGACCGGTGGTTGATTCCACCCCGTCCAGCTCAATATTTTCCGGGTGGCCGGCGCACGGACTGTGGAGTTGGCGGAAATTGCGGATGTCTTCAATTGTCGGGCGCTGATAGCCCGCAAGATACAGCGTGGCATAGGCCAGCATCGAGCCATGGCCAGCAGAGAGAACGAAACGATCGCGGTCCGCCCATTTTGGGGCGGCAGGATCAAATTTCATAAATTCGGTGAACAGAAGCGTCGCAACATCAGCCATCCCCATGGGCATCCCCGGGTGGCCGGAATTGGCGGCTTGCACGGCGTCCATCGACAACGCGCGAATTGCGTTGGCGAGTTGCTGCGAGTCAACGGTCATGACGGCCCCTTTGGCTGGCCCAGAAATGGGCTGGACGACTCGTCCTACGCAGAGTCGATGCCCTATTGTCGCCCCCTCGAACGATGGTCAACCGAAGTGGTGGCATTTTACTTGCGGCGGACGGCTTGCATGGTAAGCTTGCGCCATGTCTAATGATCGAAAGAACAACGCCTTAGCGCGCATTGCAGCCGCGCTTGAGCGACTCACCACTCTCGCAGACGCGCCCATTTCGGGTCATTCTGATGCCGCCGCGACACAAGCTGAATTGGCGGCATTGTCTGCGCGACATGCCAAATTGAAAGAAGAAGCAACAATTGCTTTGTCAGCTCTTGATGCCGTCATTGCGCGCGCCTCTGCCGGGGGGCGCAGCTAATGGCCAAGGTTGATCTGCTGATTGCTGGCAATAGTTACACCGTGGCCTGCCGCGATGGCGAAGAGGCAAATCTGCTGGCCGCTGCTGCTTTGGTAGACGCCAAGGCCCAACAAGCACGGCAAGGCTTGGGCGGGATGAGCGAAATTCGGCAGCTGCTTTTTGCATCGCTTTTGCTGGCAGATGAGCTGGCAGACCAGCGGCGATCAGGACGCGGCCCTGCGGCACCAGCCCCCGCCGCTGCGCCATCAGGTGACACAGGCGGCGACGCCGACTTGCTCGAAGAGATTGCAGATCGTTTGGAAAAGCTTGCCGCGCGCCTTGAGCAACGCGGCTGACGCGCCTATATAGGCCGTGGCGGATGCTGCCTTGTGCGCGCTGATGAGATTATCCCTGAGGCGATTCCACATCCATGGGGGCTGTCCCTGCCCAGGCCCTGGCCTGACGCACATGGTCCCCACCTGACGTACTTGGCGTCAGAGGATATTCCGGCAAACGGCTATGGCGGGTCCGCCAACCCATGACAGATATGACCAAGGCTGATCTTAGAAAACAGGCACGGGCCAAGCGGCGGGACTTTGCCCGCACGCGCGGCACCGCGCTTTTCCCGCTGGACGCAGCCTCGCTTCGCGCTTTGGACGAAATGCTCTCCCCCGGCCTGTGCCGTGCGGGCTATATCGCACTGGGGAGCGAGGCAGACCCTGCGGGCGTACTTGCCCAATGGCATCAGAGCCATCAGCCATTGGCTCTGCCCTGGATTGGCCCTGACGCTGGCCCAATGCTGTTCCGTCAATGGCAGCCGGGCGATCCGCTGGAAAAGGCAGCGGCTGGTTTTGCCCAACCACGCATCGAGGCGCCTTTGGCTGTGCCAGATGTGCTGCTGATCCCGCTTTTAGGCTTTGATCGAGCAGGCAACCGGCTGGGCCAAGGGGCTGGCTATTATGATCGCGCACTTGCCCAGATGCCGCATGCCCTGCGCATTGGCCTTGGCTGGTCGGTCCAAGAATTTGCAGATCTGCCCGCCGATCCTTGGGATATGCCGCTTGACGCCATCCTGACAGAAGCCGAATGGATCACCCCACTCTCCAGCCGGATACCACTATGAAAAACATGGATCAGCCCAGTTGGCGCAAGCCCGTCGGCACGCTTGGCATTTTGGCCTATATGACAATTTGGGCCGTGCTGGTCGCCAGCCTCTCAACATGGGTCAGCGCGTGGCCGGTGCTGGTGCAATCCATATTCTATCTAATCGCCGGGATCGTCTGGATCTTTCCCTTGCGGCCAATTCTGAAATGGATGGAGACCGGATCTTT
>JBEDNE010000116.1:0-2567 GCA_041170745.1 Pseudomonadota bacterium | reverse complement strand
GGATGGCCTCCAGCGCTTTGCAGGCGGGTTCAACGGCCGTCAGCAGCGCGCCATCCAATTGGGCGGCCTCTGTCTCGAGCCCATAGCCTGCATCTTCATCGGTCGATCGCGCAAAGACCAGCCCACGGATTTCGGCAAACATCGCTTCCATCGGGCCAAAAGGCGCGCCTTCGGCTATGCGTTGCAGCCAGCCATCGCTGGGCAAGGCGGCGGCGGCATGGGCGGCGGCGCCAATCGCGGCAGACCCTTCGGCGTCATAGCTTGCCACATCGCCCAGTCGCGCCGCCAAGCCCCGCCTGCGCCCGCGTGATTTGCCTTCCGGCCCAATGATCCAGCGGCGCAGTTCAATGGCTTCTTGCCCCGTCAGGGCGGCGGCAAACATCGTGTCAGCGGCGTCAAACAGATGATGGCCTTCGTCAAAGACAAAGCGGGTCGGCGCATGGGTTTCTTCCCGTCCACGCGCTGCATTCACCATCACCAGCGCATGGTTGGCGACGACCAGATCGGCCTCAGCCGAGGCGCGGGTGGCGCGTTCGATAAAGCATTTTCGGTAATGCGGGCAGCCCGCATAGACGCATTCGCCACGCCGGTCGGTCAGCGCCGTGGATCCATTGCGCCGGAACAATGTCGGCAACCAGCCGGGCAGATCGCCGCCCACCATATCGCCATCGCGGCTATAGGCGGCCCAGCGCGCCACCAGTTGCGCCAATATCGCCGCCCGTCCCGCAAAGCCGCCTTGCAGCGCGTCTTCCAAGTTCAACAGGCAGAGATAATTTTCGCGCCCCTTGCGAATGACGACTTTGCCCTTGGCGGCGGCCTCGCTGCCATAGATCCGCGCTGTCTCCGCCGTTAATTGGCGCTGCAGGGCCTTGGTATAGGTGGAAATCCACACCGGGCCGCCTGCTTGCTCCGCCCAAAGCGAGGCGGGGGTTAAATAGCCCAAGGTTTTGCCAATGCCCGTGCCTGCTTCGGCCAGCAGCAGCCGGGGCGCCTCGGGCGCGGTGCGCGGGAGAAAGGCTTGGGCGGCCGCACCCGCATAGGCTTTTTGCCCCGGCCGGTCCTCCGCCCCCGCGCCCGTCACTTGCCCCAGCCGCGTCAGCACTTCAGCTTCGCTCAGCGCAATCGGCCGAGGCGCCGGGCGCGGCGCGGCTTCCTCCCATTCGGGCAGGCGAGAGAACAGCCAGCGTTCGTTTTGCGCAGGCGGCGTCAACCGCTCGCCAATGAGGGGAGACCAGGGCCAGCGCAGCCGCGCCAAGGATTGTGCGGATGTCCACGCCCCTTCGCGTTCCGGCCAATCAGTCGAGAGGGTGTTGAGAAGTTTAAGCGCCGCTTGCTGGAGAAGAGCAGGTACCGCCGCCTCCATAAGCCCCTGCCCTTTAGGGGAGGGGGAAGGGGTGGGGTGGTCGGGCTTTTCGGAGAGTTGGGCATTCCCCACCCCGGCACCTCCCCTAAAAGGGAGGGGTGAAAGGGAGAGCGCACGGATGAGTCCCTTCACCGTTGGCACCATGAATCGCGCCGGGTGCACAAAGGCGAATAATTCCAGCAGATCGAGCCCCGATAACTCGCCATAGCCCAGCCGCGCGCCAACCAAGGGCGCATTGAGCATGATAACTGGCGTTTCCGCTGCCAAAGAGATGGCTTCGCCGCGGCTTACCCCGCGCGTTTTGCCATCTGGCGTGGCAATCCAGATGCCGCCATGGCTTGCATGCAGCGCAGGATAAGGCAAAGGGGCAGAGGAAGGTCCGGGCACAGGCCCGAATTGGCCCAACAGAGATGAAAGAGCAACTGACGGTGAGCAATTTGCGCGACGCAGCGATGGTTTCCAAGGCTTGGCCCTTTGAAGAGGCGCGCAAGGTGCTGAAACGTTATGCCACACCCAAGGCCAATGGCCCGGTGATTTTTGAAACGGGCTATGGCCCGTCGGGCCTGCCGCACATCGGCACCTTTAACGAAGTGCTGCGCACGACCATGGTCCGCCGCGCCTTTGAAGCACTGACGGATATGCCAACCCAGCTCATCGCCTTTTCCGATGATATGGATGGCCTGCGCAAAGTGCCCGACAATGTGCCCAATCAGGCGATGCTGGCCGAACATTTGGGCAAGCCTTTGTCGCGCATCCCCGATCCCTTTGAAAAGTTTGAAAGCTTTGCGCATCACAACAATGCGATGCTGCGTGAATTCCTCGATCGCTTTGGTTTTCAATATGACTTTATCTCGTCCACCACGCGCTATGAGGGCGGCCATTTTGATGAGGCGCTGAAAAATGTTCTGCGCTGCAATCAGGCCATTCTCGACATCATGCTGCCCACGCTGCGCAAGGAACGCGCCGCTACTTATTCGCCGATCCTCCCGATCAGCGAAAAGTCTGGCATTGTCCTTCAGGTCCCCGTCGAGGTGGTCGATGCCGAAGCAGGCCTTGTCCGCTTTGAGGATGAGGGCGAAATGGTCACCCAATCGGTTCTCGGCGGCAAGGCAAAGCTGCAATGGAAAGTCGATTGGGCAATGCGCTGGGTCGCGCTGGGCGTCGATTATGAAATGTATGGCAAGGATCTGACCGATAGCGGCAT
>JBEDNE010000115.1:0-6585 GCA_041170745.1 Pseudomonadota bacterium | reverse complement strand
CCCCCGGCCCCTCCCCTGAAGGAGAGGGGTGAGACTGTTAAAGCCGCTCGACAATCGTAACGTTGGCGACACCGCCGCCTTCGCACATTGTCTGCAATCCATATTTGCCGCCCTTGGCTTTGAGCACATTGAGCAAGGTTGCCATCAGCTTGGTGCCTGAAGCGCCAAGTGGGTGGCCCAGTGCAATCGCGCCGCCATGCATGTTCAGACGTTCCGGATCAGCGCCCGTGTGCTTCAGCCACGCCATTGGCACAGAGGCAAAGGCTTCGTTGACTTCATAAGCATCAATATCGCTGATCTTCATGCCGGCACGCTGCAAAGCGCGGTCGGTGGCAAACAGCGGCTCTTCCAGCATGATGACTGGGTCACCCGCGGTTACGGTCAAATTATGGATGCGGGCAATCGGCGTCAGGCCATGCTCTTTCAGGGCCTTTTCCGACACAATCATCACCGCCGACGCCCCATCGCAAATTTGCGACGAGGTGGCGGCGGTCAGCGATCCACCTTCTTGCAGCAACTTGACGCCCGCAATGCTTTCCAGCGTCGCATCAAAGCGAATGCCTTCATCGGTTTTGTGGACGATCGTGCCTTCGGGCGTCTCGACATCCAGCGGCACAATTTCATGGTCAAACAGGCCAGCATTGGTGGCAGCAATGGCGCGCTGGTGGCTGCTGAGCGCAAACTGATCGAGCTGATCCTTGGTGAAGCCATGCTTCTTCACAATCATTTCAGCCCCCATAAACTGGCTGAACATGATGCCGGGATATTTCTCATCCAGGCGCGGCGATTTATAATGGCCCAGCCCTTCTTTCATATGGAACATGGCATTGGAGCCCATCGGCACGCGCGTCATGGATTCGACGCCAGCGGCAATAACAACGTCCATCGTGCCCGACATCACAGCTTGTGCTGCAAATTGCATGGCCTGTTGGGATGATCCGCACTGGCGGTCAATCGTCACCGCTGGGACGCTATCGGGCAGGTTCTTGGCGGCGAGCACGGCATTGCGGCCAACTTGCATTGCCTGCTGGCCAGCTTGGGTGACGCAGCCCATCACCACATCATCTACTTTCGCGCCATCAATGCCAGATCGCGCAACCAGCGCATCCAATGTGGCAGCGGCCAGATCAACGGGATGCCAGGCGGCAAGCTTTCCGCCACGGCGTCCGCCCGCAGTGCGAACGGCATCAACAATATAGGCTGTAGCCATGATGTGATTCCTCTCCAAAAAGGGCTTAATGGCGAAATCCCTTGCCTAAATTGACGTTTACGGCAAGGGAAACTTACGTTTGTAAAGCCACAAGAGATGGGGAGTTGTGATGAACGTTTCAGAAGCCATTGACTATCGGCGCTCGGTGCGCGGCTTTCTGGATAAGCCCGTGGATGTGGCTCTGGTGAAAGATATTGTGATTCGCGCCTCCCGTGCGGCCAGTGGCGGCAACCTCCAGCCTTGGCACGTGGATGTGGTGCACGGGGAGTCGATGGCCAAGCTCAAAGCCCTGATGGCAGAAAAGCTGGCTGCGGGCGGCCAGATGGAACAGTCAGAATATAATGTATATCCGCCAGAGCTGAAGGATCCCTATGCCACGCGGCGGGCCGAAGTGGGCGAAATGCTCTATGGTGCGATTGGTATTCCGCGCGAAGATAAGGCCGGTCGCGCGAAATGGTTCTTCAATAACTTCCAGTTTTTTGGGGCGCCTGTGGGCCTATTTGTCTCGCTTGATCGCCAGATGGAACAGCCGCAATGGGCCGATGCCGGGGCGCTGCTGAATTCGATCATGCTCCTGTTGTGCGAAGCGGGGCTGGATAGCTGCCCGCAGGAATGCTGGTCCATCTATCCCAAAACCTTGGGCGATTTCCTGCATCTGCCTGAGAACCGCATTTTGTGGACGGGTATGTCAATTGGCTACAAAGACCCTTCTAATCCCGCCAACAGCCTGCGTGCCAAACGCGCACCGGCTGAAGAATGGTTGGTCATGCACGACTGAGCATTGACAGCGCCGCGTCGCTTCGCCATTGGGCGCGTCTCGCGTCGGGCGAAGCGCCCGGCTGCGACGCCTGGGGACAGGTGGCCGAGTGGTTAAAGGCAGCAGACTGTAAATCTGCCCGCGCAAGCGTACGCTGGTTCGAATCCAGCCCTGTCCACCATATTTCAGTCAGATATGGTCAAGTTATGTGCCGCATTGCGCGGCATTTTTTATTTCTGCTTGTGACCGGCACCGAAACATGATTGCATAATCGCGACATGGAGGTGGGTATGTCGCGCTGGCCTGGGCTTAGGAAAAAGCTGTTTGAATATATGTCGGTTGCGCAATGGATCGCCTTTGGGGCGATGATGTGCATCAGCTATATCGCCGCCCGCCATCCAGAGTGGGCGGCCTCGCTCGCAACACTGCGCTTGGCAATCATGACGGCATTTTTCTTGGCCCTGCTTGCCCTTGCCCTATTGTCTGACAAACGCGGATCGCAAGACGCACCTGCGCCGCACGCCACTCAGGGCGGGCTTTGGGTGGTCCTGATTGTGGGCATTGGGGCCGCAGGTTGGCTCTATAATCAGCGTGACACCTTATTCGCCCTTGTGGTGTTGGTTTTGACTTCAGGTCTGGGTTTCGCGGTTGCTCATTTCATTAAGTCGCATGGCGCAGACATTGGCGCAGCGCGTTTTGATACGCGCAATGACAGGCCAATTGACTAGCGCCCCCTTAGGGCGTCTGGCTTTTCAGATAAGCAATCACAGCCCGGCGTTCGGCTGCGTCCGATAACCCCGTAAAGGGCATATTGGTGCCGGGCACGAGCGTGCGGGGGGCCTTCAGCCATTTGTCCAATTGCGCCTCAGTCCAAGTGAATTTCTGTGCTTTCAGAGCGGCAGAATAATTATAGCCCGGCAGGCTTGCTGCCCGGCGGCCGACCACGCCGCGCAAATTGGGGCCAAAGCGGTTGGGGGCGTTGGCGTCCACACTATGGCAGGCGGCACAGCGTTGAAACACGCGGCGGCCAGTATCGGCCAGCGCGGTTGATTGTGCCACTGCAGGTGCGGTTTGGGCTGTTGCCATTAGGACCAGTGCCAATTTTGTGATGTGGTTCGGCATGAGGCCTCAATAAATGCGAAGGGGAGGGTGCAAAAACGGGCGAGGGTGCTGCCACCCCCGCCCGGATTTTGATCGATCAGAAGCGATCGAGGTTCATGACCTTGGTCCATGCCTTGGCAAAGTCCTGTACGAACTTTTCCTTACCATCATTGGCGGCATAGACTTCGGAAATGGCCCGCAGCTCAGAATTCGAGCCGAAGATCAAATCGACGGGCGTTGCCGTCCACTTGACCTTGCCTGTGGCGCGATCGGCGCCTTCATACAGGCCTTCATTGGTGCTCGACTTTGACCATTTGGTCGACATGTTGACGAGATTGACGAAGAAGTCATTCGTCAGCTGCCCCGGACGATCCGTGAACACGCCATGCGCGGCACCGCCGGTATTGGCATTCAGCGCGCGCAGGCCGCCGACCAGCACGGTCATTTCGGGTGCCGTCAGCTTCAGCTGATTGGCGCGATCCACAAGCATTTCAGCCGGCGACATATAGGCGCCTGCGCTGTAATAATTGCGGAAGCCATCTGCTGTTGGTTCCAGCGCGGCAAAGGATGCCGCATCCGTCTGGGCTTGTGTTGCATCGGTCCGGCCCGGAGTGAAGGGCAGGGTCAGCTCATGCCCGGCCTGCTTGGCCGCCTGTTCGACAGCGGCATTGCCGCCCAGCACGATCAGGTCCGCCAGCGAGACTTTCTTCCCATCCTTACGGCCCTTGTTAAAGTCCTTTTGGATGGCTTCCAGCGCTGCCACTGTCTTGGCGATTTCTGCCGGATTGTTCACGGCCCAGTTCTTTTGCGGGTCGAGACGCAGGCGGGCGCCATTGGCCCCACCACGCATGTCCGATGCGCGGAAGCTAGAGGCGGCTGCCCATGCTGTCCGCACCAGTTCAGGTCCGCTCAGGCCCGAGGCCAGGACCTTGGTCTTCAGTTGCGCGATATCGGCAGTGTCGATCATCGCATAATCAGCCGCCGGCACAGCATCTTGCCACAACAGCACATCCTTTGGCGCTTCCGTGCCAAGATAGCGCGTGCGCGGGCCAAGGTCGCGGTGCGTCAGCTTGAACCAAGCCTTGGCAAAAGCGAGTTCAAAGTCCTGCGGCTTTTTGCGGAAGCGATCCGAAATCTTGCGATAGGCCGGATCAAATTTCAGCGCGAGATCGGTCGTGAACATGATCGGCGCGTGGCGCTTATTCGGGTCATGCGCATCGGGCACCATATTGGCGGCGGCCGCATTGTCGGGGATCCACTGGGTCGCGCCATTGGGGCTCTTGGTCTTTACCCAATTAAAGGCAAAGAGATTGTCCAGATATTGCGTGGTCCATTGCGTCGGCGCAGAGGTCCATGCGCCTTCCAAGCCGCTGGTCGTTGTATCTTCGGCATTGCCCTTGCCGCACTTATTCTTCCAGCCAAAGCCTTGCTCTTCCAAGCCTGCCGCAGCCGGCTCTACGCCCACGCACTTGGCAGCATCGCGCGCGCCATGCGCCTTGCCAAAGGTGTGGCCGCCCGCAATCAGCGCGACCGTTTCTTCGTCATTCATGGCCATCCGACCAAAGGTTTCACGAATGTCCTTGGCGGCCAGCAGCGGATCTGGATTGCCATTCGGCCCTTCTGGGTTAACGTAAATCAAACCCATCTGCACCGCGGCCAGCGGACGCTGGAGCTGGCGGTCACCAGAATAGCGCTTGTCATCCAAGAACTTGGTTTCCGGGCCCCAGTAAAGCTCATCGCCTTCCCAGTCATCAACACGGCCACCGGCAAAGCCGTAGGTTTTAAAGCCCATCGATTCCAAAGCGACATTGCCCGTCAGGATCATCAAGTCCGCCCAGCTGATCTGGCGGCCATATTTTTGCTTGATGGGCCACAACAGGCGCCGGGCCTTGTCGAGGTTGACGTTGTCCGGCCAGCTGTTGAGCGGTTCAAAGCGGATTTGGCCGCCGTCAGACCCACCACGGCCATCGAGCGTGCGGTACGTGCCCGCGCTATGCCAGGCGAGGCGAATGAAGAAGGGGCCATAATTGCCATAATCAGCCGGCCACCAATCTTGCGAGGTGGTCAACACCTTTTGGATATCAGCCTTCACAGCTGCCAGATCGAGCTTCTTAAACTCTTCGGCATAATTATAGTCGGCACCCAGCGGGTTGGACGCGGCCGCGTGCTGACGCAGCGGAGACAGGTCAAGCCGGTCGGGCCACCATGTCTTGTTGGTCATGGGCTTGGGCGCCATTTGCATCGGGGGCGATGCCATCGCGGGTGAGGCAACGGCCACTGCCAATGCCATCAGCGAAACCAGTCTCTTCGTCATAAAACTCTCCTGCTTATACCAAGGATGACATCATCCATGCCCGCGCGGATAGTAAATTGTGAAACCGATTTATTTGGAGACTGTGATTGATCTAGCCGATCAATGGATTTGGAAGGGCTGGGCGCTTGTGCGGGTTAGTCGCGGATGTAATTGGGCGCGCGCTTTTCCATAAAAGCGCGCATCCCTTCGGCCACATTGGGGCTGGCGCTGGTCATCAGCTGATTGCGGTTTTCAATTGCCATCGCGGCTTCAAGGCTGGGGGCGTCGATGGAGAGAGACAGACCCTCTTTCGTCATCCGCAATCCCTTGGGCGATGCGGCAAGCATCTCAAGCGCCAGCGCCTCGGCTGTCGCCTCAAGCTGATCTTCCGGCACGACATCTGACACCAGCCCCGTCGCCAGCGCGCGCTGGGCATGGATGAATCTGCCCGTCAGCATCAATTCCGCAGCCACGCTGCTGCCCACGGCACGTGGCAGGAAATAGCTGACCCCCATATCGCAGGCGGACAGGCCGAGCTTAATGAAGGCGGCATTCATCCGCGCCGTCTCGGCTGCAATCCGCACGTCGGCGGCGAGTGCAAAAGCAAATCCCCCGCCAGACGCTGCACCTTGCACGGCGGCAATAATTGGCTGGGGGCAACGGCGCATTTTCACATAGACATCCGCCAAATAGCCTTGAAAGCCAAAGCCGCCGCCAAAGGGAATGTCGTCAGGCCTGCCACCGGCAAATTCCTTAATGTCGAGCCCCGCGCAAAAAGCACGTCCCGCCCCGCGCATGACGACAACGCGGACTTGGGCGTCATTATAAAGCCGCCCAAAATAGTCAGTCAGATCATGCACCATTTGGAGGTTGATGGCGTTGAGGGCCTCAGGCCGGTTCAGCGTCAGCCAGTCCACATCGCCGCGCTTTTCAATCATCAGGGTTTCATAAGCCTGGCTGGTCATGGCCGTGTGCCTCCTTCATTTTCGTCTGTTTTGCTCAAGGCGGGGGGCTTGGCAAGCGGGGGCATCGGCGCGCGCGGTGGGGCAGATCCGCCGCGATGACGCCTTTACTGCGCAGCCTATGCGGCAAGGGAGGATGAAAACGAGCGCGTTAAATGATTGGGGCGTTCTCAACGCTGCCAAGCATTGCCAGCATCCGTCGGGTCGCATCATCGGTAAGCGCCACGAAAATTCGGCGCGCGTCTGCCGGGTCTGTCCAGCG
>JBEDNE010000114.1:0-5956 GCA_041170745.1 Pseudomonadota bacterium | reverse complement strand
CAATAAAGTCTTGTTTGATGCCCGCCTCGCCTAATAACACGCGAAATGCAGATTTTTGGATATCTTCTGACTTAAAGGAGTTAACTACCTCAGGAATGGACTTCATGGAGGTTAGGAGTTTGTTCAGAGAATCTTGACTCATTTAACACAATCCTATCAGGTATAAACAGTGTTATAGTGAGTGATTGAATGAAAGTCAAAAATTCCATATGAGCTTAAAGATCAGTTGGTTAAATAAAAAACGGGGCCTTTCAGCCCCGTTTCCCTAACTCCAAAACTCTTTCCCCAGACCTTATTGATCCAAGAAACTCCGCATTTTCCGGCTACGGCTCGGATGCTTCAGCTTCCGCAAGGCTTTCGCCTCAATCTGGCGGATGCGTTCGCGGGTCACGCTGAACTGCTGGCCCACTTCTTCCAGCGTGTGATCCGTGTTCATCCCAATGCCGAAGCGCATGCGCAGCACGCGTTCTTCACGCGGGGTGAGCGAGGCGAGGACGCGGGTGACCGTTTCCTTCAGATTCTGCTGAATGGCGGCATCCACGGGGATGACGGCATTCTTATCTTCAATGAAGTCACCCAGATGTGAATCTTCCTCATCGCCAATCGGCGTTTCCAGCGAGATTGGCTCCTTGGCGATTTTCATCACCTTGCGGACCTTTTCCAGCGGCATGGACAGGCGTTCTGCCATTTCTTCTGGGGTCGGCTCGCGGCCCGTTTCGTGCAGGAACTGGCGGCTGCAGCGCACCAGCTTATTAATCGTTTCGATCATATGCACGGGGATGCGGATGGTGCGCGCCTGATCCGCGATGGAGCGCGTGATCGCCTGACGGATCCACCATGTGGCATAGGTCGAGAATTTATAGCCGCGGCGATATTCAAATTTATCCACCGCCTTCATCAGGCCGATATTGCCTTCCTGAATCAGGTCAAGGAATTGCAGGCCGCGATTGGTGTATTTCTTGGCAATGGAAATCACGAGGCGCAGATTGGCCTCCACCATCTCCTTTTTCGCGATGCGCGCTTCGCGCTCTGCCTTTTGCACCATGTTCACGATGCGGCGGAATTCGGTCAGCGACATGCCTGTGGCTTGGGCAATTTCGGCAATTTCCACGCGGATGCGTTCCACGGCATTGGCCTCTGCCTCGGCAAAGGCAGCCCATTTTTTGTCAATTGCCTTGACGGTATCGAGCCAGTTTTCGTCCAGCTCATGCCCCATATAATTGTCGAGGAAAGACTTGCGGTTGACTTTATGCCGTTCGGCCAAGCGCAGCATCTGGCCGCCAAGTGCCGTCAGGCGGCGGTTATAGCTGTAGAGCTGATCAACCAGATATTCGATTTTGCTGTTGTGGAACTGAACGCTCTCCACTTCAGCAGTCAATTCTTCGCGCAGCTTGTGGTATTTCTTTTCTTCGCTGGCCGGGAATTCCTGGCTCAGCGACAGCGCATCCATGCGCTGGCCCTGCAATTTAGCAAATTTCTTATACAGCGAGGTGATGCGGGCAAACCGCTCCAAAGCCTCAGGCTTTAAGGTTTCTTCCATCTGGGCGAGCGAGAGGGTGTTATCCTCATCATCATCGTCCGCCTGTGCCTTCATCCGGCGCTCAATCAGGCCATCTTCATCCTCATCGTCCGAGGATTCTTCGGCCACATCTTCTTCTTCCTTGTAAGACGGACCAGCGGTCTTCTCCGAGATTTCGCCATCGGCGCCTTCATCTTCATCAGTCAGCGCTTCGGGGGCAGGGCCCTTGGACAGCATCGCTTCCAGATCAAGGATTTCGCGCAGCTGCATCGTGCCTTCGTTCAAGGCTGTCGACCAGTCGATAATCGCGTTAAAAGTGATCGGGCTTTCGCACAGGCCCAAAATCATTGTGTCGCGGCCTGCCTCAATGCGCTTGGCAATCGCAATTTCGCCTTCGCGGCTCAGCAATTCCACCGCACCCATTTCGCGCAGATACATACGGACGGGGTCGTCCGTGCGATCAACAGTTTCTTTTTTCTTTTCAACTTGCGGCGCGCCGAGCGGATCGGCGGCATCAACGGCTTCAATATCTTCTTCGGGTTCGGCGTCTTCGCCGTCTTCGCCGGCTTCGTCATTTTCGACGATGTTGACGCCCATATCGTTGATCGCGGCCATGACGTCTTCAATTTGTTCAGACGACATCTGATCCTGCGGCAGCGCCTCGTTCAGCTCATCATAGGTGATGTAGCCACGCTTTTTGGCACGGGCGATCAGCTTCTTAATCGAGGCTTCGTTGAGGTCGATCAACGGCGCATCCGCGCCATCCTTGTCCATCGCGTCGGCAGTGTCAGTCTTGGCCATGTGACCCGATATACCCTTCTTCAGTCCCCATCACTGGCGCGTTCGGCCAGTGCAGCGAGTTTTGCATCGGCTTCCCGACGCGCCTGTTGGAGGCGCATTTGTTCGGCAAACCCCAATTCATCCCAGTTTTCGGCAAGGCGGGCCGTAGCAGCTTCCAGTGCCGCGTCCAATTCTGGACGCGCTGCCAGCGCTTCGATCGCCATGCCCAAGTCCCTCCGGGCGAGTTCGGCATCCGACTGCCGCCGCGTGAAGGAAAAGGCAAGCCCATTCGCATCGACCAGCTGTGCCACGAACGCGCCGGAACCGCGTTCTTCGCATATGGTGATCAACAGCTGAGAATCAAGCGCCGCATGATCATATGCCGCATCAAGGAAAATGTTCCGCAAATCGGCCAAGTCTTTGTCTGCTATGGGAAGGGCGGCAAGCGCCTCGGCACAGGCCAAGATCATCGTCGGATGGAGGATCAACCCAGTCAGAATTGCGCGGACGTAAAGCGCATCAACACCCTGTCCGCTAATCTTGCGCGCCGTGCCCCCAGGCGGGGCCTCAAATACCGGAAATCGTCCCTTTTGCCCGCTGCGAAGGGCAGTGCGATTGGGGTAGGGGGCACGTTGCTGGCCTTGGGGGCGGAAGGCCGCGTCAAAGCGCTGCTGAAATTCCAGCTGATATTGGTCGCGCACATTGGGGTCGGCAATGGCTTGTGCATGGCCTCTCAGGCGTTGGCGGAGCCCCGCGCGCGCTTCGGGCGTGGTGAGTGGCTCGGCTTCCAGCTCATGCCGCCACAACCGCTCCACCAAAGGCTCTGCGGCAGACAGGATGGTCTCCATCGCTGGCCGCCCGCCGGATTTCACCACATCATCGGGGTCTTGCCCGCTGGGCAGCGTCACAAATCGGAGCGATTGGGCCGGCGCCAAACCCGGCAAGGCGCGGCCAATCGCGCGGATCGCCGCCTTTTGCCCCGCGGCATCGCCATCAAAGCAGAGGATGGGCTGATCGCTCATCCGCCAGAGCCGGGCAATTTGATGCTCGGTCAGCGCGGTGCCCAAAGGCGCAACAGCTTCATCAATCCCCGCTTGGGCGAGCGCTATGACATCCATATAGCCTTCGACCACCAGGACGCGGTCCGATTTTCGGCTGGCCGAGGCAGCACGATCAAGGTTGTAGAGCGTCCGCCCCTTGTCGAAGAGGGGTGTATCCGGAGAATTGAGATATTTGGGCTCTCCCTGCGCCAAAATCCGCCCGCCAAATGCAATGACGCGGCCGCGCGCATCGCGAATGGGAATCATCAAGCGACCCCGGAACCGATCATAACTGTCCTTCTCATCCACTTTGATGAGCAGGCCGGCCTCTATCAGCTTGTCTTCACCAAAGCGGGCGAGGGCGGTTTTGAGCTTTGTCTTGCTGTCGGGCGCATAGCCCAGGCCAAAGCCTTTCACTGTATCGGCGCGCAAACCGCGTTTTTTGATATAGGCTTGCGCTTCTGCGCCTTCGACGCCGTTTAACTGATCGGCAAACCACGTCGCGGCTGCCTGCATGACATCATATAGCGAATTTGCACGTTCGCTGCGCTCGCGCGCTTGCGGATCGGCGGCTGGCACTTCAAGCCCCGCCGCATCGGCCAATTCCTTCACGGCATCCATGAAAGGCAGGCCGCGATGGTCCGTCATCCAGCGGATGGCATCGCCATGCGCGCTACAGCCGAAGCAATGGTAAAAGCCCTTTTCGTCATTGACGTAAAAGCTGGGTGTCTTCTCATTATGAAAGGGGCAGCACCCCTTATATTCGCGGCCCGCTTTGGTGATTTTCACCGTGCGCGCAACCAGCGTCGACAGCTGCGTGCGCGCGCGCAGTTCATCCAGCCAAGCGGGGGAGAGAGTCATTGGGAAGTGCCCCCCTCCTGCAAGCGGGAGGGGCTGGGGGTGGGCAGACGCGTGAGGGCGTGTTCGATGATTGCGACCACACCTTCAATATTCTCAAAGACTTGCTGGTTGGAAAATCTCAGCACCTGATACCCATTTTTACCCAAATAAGCGTTTCGCCGCGCATCATAGTCTAATTGAGCATCATGCGAATTGCCATCCAGCTCTATGACCAATTTGGCAGCGCGGCAGAGAAAGTCCGCAAAATAGGGGCCAACTGGCATTTGGCGGCTAAATTTGAAGCCTTGGATCGAGGAGTTTCTCAACTGTCCCCAGAGTTGGCGTTCAGCAGGCGTTGCTGATTTGCGTAGGCTCCGTGCACGCTGTGTATTCCGGGGACGGAATTGAGGAGGGGTCATGGTTTGCCCTCCCCTAACCCCTCCCGCAGGCGGGAGGGGAACAGATATGCAGTGACGTTCAGCTCAGCGCCGCCTTCACCAGCGCGCTGGCTTTGGACATATCCAAATTCGCGGCATGGCGGTCTTTCAGCACGGCCATAACACGGCCCATATCTTTCACACTGTCGGCTCCCAGCTCGGCCTTGATGGCGTCAATGGCGGCAGCGGTTTCGGCTTCACTCATCTGTTGAGGAAGGAAAAGCTCAATAATCGCGACTTCCGCGGCCTCGGCTTCGGCCAGCTCAGGGCGGCCCCCCTTGGTGTAAAGCTCAATCGATTCGCGGCGCTGCTTCACCATTTTCTGCAAAACTTCGGTCACCAGCACATCGTCATCGCTGGGCGCTTTGCCGGTACGGGCTTCAATGTCGCGGTTTTTAATGGCGGCTTGGATCAGGCGGATTGTGGCCGTTTTTGGCTTATCCCCGCCCTTCATCGCCTCAATCAGCGCGGCTTTAAGGTCGTCGCGAATCATAATCTTCTCTCAAACATGGGAAAGTTTTTCCCTTAGCTGGGGAAAAGCCGTTTTAATAGATTGACGCTGGCCGCCCCCATCTCTAGCGGCGGTGCCTTAGCGACATCGTCAAAAATCTCTTTTTAAGGAGCGCCCCATCATGGCCGACCTCACCAGCACGCGTGCGCCCAACGGAGCGACAGGCGTTCTGGTATTGGCGTCCGGTGATATTCTATGGGGCCGCGGCTTTGGCGCAGAAGGCGCCGCCGTTGGTGAAGTCTGCTTCAACACCGCGATGACGGGCTATCAGGAAGTGATGACGGACCCCAGCTATGCCGGGCAGATCATCAACTTTACCTTCCCGCATATTGGCAATGTCGGCACCAATCCCGAAGATATTGAAGCGACTAATCCGCACGCGCTGGGCTGCATCGTCCGGCAGGATGTGACGGACCCGTCCAACTTCCGCAATACGCAGCATTTTGTGCAATGGATGGTGCAAAATGGCCGAATTGGCCTGTCGGGCATTGATACGCGCGCGCTCACCCGGCTGATCCGCCTTAAGGGTGCGCCCAATGCTGTGATTGCGCACAATGCCAAAGGGCAGTTTGATCTTGCCGCGCTCCTTGCTCAAGCGCGCGGCTGGCCGGGGCTGGAGGGGATGGACCTCGCCAAGGATGTTGCCACGCTGCAAAGCTATGACTGGGCGGATGGTCTGTGGACGCTGAGGGAAGGCTATGCCGTTAACAGCGCCAACCCCAGCGGCCCGCGTGTTGTCGCAATTGATTATGGCGTGAAGCGCAACATTTTGCGCAATCTGGTCGATGCGGGCGCGCAAGTGATGGTGGTGCCGGCGACGGCCAGCTTT
>JBEDNE010000113.1:0-4220 GCA_041170745.1 Pseudomonadota bacterium | reverse complement strand
GCCCGATGGGGCAGCGCTCTTTACCATGCTGGATGTGACAGACAGCCGCCAAGTCGAACAGATGCTGCGGGAACGCGCCCTTGCTTTGGAAGAGGCGGACCGCGTCAAAACAGCCTTTGTTGCCAATATGAGCTATGAATTGCGCACGCCGCTAACGTCTATTCAGGGCTTTGCAGAAATGCTTCAGGGCGGTCTTGCCGGGACGCTGTCTCCGCAAGCGGCAGACTATATTGCAGCGATCTTGGAGTCGACGGGGCGGCTCGGCACGTTGATTGATAATGTGCTGGATTTAACCCAAGGCGATGCAGGTGCGCTGCCCATGGAGCGCAGACCTGTGGACTTGGCGGCAATGCTGGCAGAGGCAGCAGACGCTTTTAAGCCGCAAATTGAGGCCAAGCAGTTAGAGCTCGTGCGCGATCTTCAGGCCACGCTGGGCATGATATGCGGCGATGTGCGGCGATTGCGTCAGGCCATTGACCAGCTGTTGGAGAATGCCATTGTGTATACGCCAGTTGGGGGTCGTGTTCTTATCCATGGCAGCGGCAATGAGGGCACGGCGCTCATTGTTGTTTCGGATAATGGACCAGGCATGGATGCGCGCGATCAAGCTCGGGCACTGGACCGGTTTAGCCGTGTGGGCGCGCAGGCAGCAGAAGCCACTGGCCGGGCGCTTGGGCTGGGCCTGCCTTTGGCCCGCCAATATGTCGAAGGCCATGGCGGGACACTCAATTTGATTTCAGAGCTTGGCTTGGGCACTGCGGTGCAGATAGAGTTGCCGCGCCTATGATTGAAAAAACACTTATCTTGCCAGACGCCCAGGCCACGCATGATGCAGGACAAGCCCTTGGTGCGGTGTTGCGCGCGGGCGATGTCGTGGCCCTGTCGGGCGATTTGGGCGCCGGCAAGACCAGCCTGACCCGCGGCATTTTGGCTGAGCTGGGGCTGGAAGAAGATGCGCCAAGCCCCAGCTTTGCCCTTGTTATTCCTTATGCCCCGCCGCAGATTCGCTTGCCGCTCTGGCATGTCGATCTCTATCGGCTGGATAGCCCGGAGGATGCGGAGGAATTGGGGCTGGATGATGCGCTTTATGATGGCGCGCTGGTCATTGAATGGCCCGAACGTCTGGCCTGGCTATGGCCGCAAACGCTGCGTCTCCACATCTCGCTGCCTGCAGATGGGCCACGCCGCTTGACAGCCCGCCTGTCCCCGTCTTGGGAAGATCGATGGCCCTTCAAATGACTCCTCCGCCCGGTGCTGTGGCTTTTTTGGATCAAGCTGGCTGGGCTGGCGCGCAGATTTTGCCGCTGGCCGGAGATGCTTCATTCCGCCGCTATTTCCGCATTGTTAATGGCGCGCGCAGCGCAGTCTTGATGGATGCGCCGCCACCGCAGGAAGACCCACGGCCTTTCATTCATGTCGCCGAATATCTGACGTCGATTGGCCTTGCCGCCCCGCAGATTTTGGCGCGTGATCTGGATCAGGGCTTGCTGCTGATTGAAGATTTTGGCGCAGTGCGGATGCGTGAAACCGTGGATGCTGATCTCGCGCTGGAGCCCAGCATTTATCAGGGCGTTGTTGACGTTCTGATTGCGCTGCACCGTCATGCTCCGCCAGCCGGGCTCAAGCCGCATGGTTTGCCACAATGGCTTGATGAAATTGGGTTGTTTACCGATTGGTATTGCCCCGCTGTTGGCCTTGATGTTGATAAGCAGAGCTTTATTGCAGCGTGGGAAGAGGCGCTCGCCCCAATTGAGGCACAGGGCCAGACTGTGACCGAATTGCGCGACTATCATGCCGAAAACATCATGCTGCTTGAGGGAAAAACGGGCCTGGCACGTTTTGGCTTGCTTGATTTTCAAGACGCGCTGGTTGGTCACCCGGCTTATGATCTTGTCTCGATGCTGGAAGATGCCCGGCGTGATGTCAGCCCATCGGTCGAGGCGGCAGAATTGTCCCGTTATATGGCTGAAACCGGCCAGGGTGCCGCGTTTGAAGCTGCCTATTGGGCACTGGGCGCGCAGCGCAACACCCGCATTTTGGGCGTCTTTGTTCGGTTGTGGAAGCGCGATGCGAAGCCGCATTATACCAGTTTTCAGCCGCGGATGTGGGGCCTGTTAGAACGCAATTTGGCGCAGCCCAATATGGCCCCTGTGCGCCACTGGTTCGACGCCAATGTGCCTGCGGAAAAGCGGGCCGCCTATTGGATTGATTTTCAGCCATGAGCACGGCCCGCAAGCCTTTGGCCGTTTGGGCAGATGTGGATGCAGCCCCGCCGCGCACCGCAATGGTCATGGCGGCCGGGCTGGGGAAACGGATGCGCCCTTTAACCGCCACGCGGCCCAAGCCGCTGGTGGAAGTGGGGGGCAAGACATTGCTCGACCATTGTCTGGATCGACTGGCTGAAGGCGGCGTTGAAAAGGCCGTGGTCAACGTTCATTATCTTGCCGATGCCTTGGAAGCCCATGTCCGCCGCCGCACCCAAGGTCCGGACATTGTGATTTCGGATGAGCGGGCCCAATTGCTGGAAACCGGCGGCGGTCTGATGCACGCCCAGCATTTAATTGATGCGGACCCGTTTTTGTGCGTGAACAGCGATAATTTATGGGTCGATGGCCCCGTCAATACATTGCGCCTTTTGGCAAGCCGCTGGGATGATCGCGCGATGGACGCGCTGTTGCTGCTGGTGCCACAGGCGCGGGCGCATAACCATAATGGCGCGGGTGATTTTCATATGGATGGGCTGGGCCGGCTGTCGCGCCGCCAGCCCGGCAAAGTTGCGCCTTTCGTCTATACGGGCATTCAGATGCTGTCGAAGCGCGTGTTGAAAGATGCGCCCGAGGGGCCATTTTCCACCAATCTCTTTTGGGATCGCGCCATTGCCGAGGGGCGGTGCTTTGGCCTTGTCCATCAAGGGCTGTGGTTTGATGTCGGCACGCCAGCCGCCATCCCGATGACAGAGGCTGTCATTGCCCATGGCTGAACGGCGCGACCCCGCCGTTTACACGATTCCGCCGCACCGGGCCTTTGCTGATGCTTTGGTGACGGGCGTTTTGGCGCAGCATGGGTCCGACCCAATGGCGCTGGCCCGTGGCATTATCTTGCTGCCCAATAATCGTGCTGTCCAAGCGATCAGCGATGCGTTTGTGCGCAAGGCAGACCAAGGCCTGCTGATGCCCCGGCTGGTGCCGATTGGCGACCCAGAGCTGGATGACCGCACGGGCCCCGCGCTTGACCCGTTAAGCGAAGCGCCATTGCCACCAGCGATTGAGCCTGTGCAGCGCCAGATGATCTTGGCCCGGCTGTTGCAGCTGGAAAGCCCTTTAGATGCCGCCCAAGCCTTGCGGCTGGCCGGGGATTTGGGCCGCGTGCTTGACCAGTTATTGGTGGAAGAACGCAGCCTTGCTGATCTGCGCAGCATAGAGCTGGCTGAGGGTTTGTCGGCCCATTGGGAAGCGGCCCTCGACGTATTGATGCGGGTGTTGGCCCGCTGGCCCGAGGAATGCAGCACGCGCGGCGTGATGGACTTGGCGGCCCGGCGCAATGCGCTGCTGACGCGCGTGGCGGACCGTTGGGCGGCGGAGGGCGCGCCCGGATTTGTGATGGCCGCGGGCATCAGCACGGGCGCACCTGCCGTGGCGCGGCTGCTGCGCACGGTGGCTCGCCTTGCCAATGGGCAGGTGGTGCTTGCTGGGTTGGACCAGCATATGCCCGATGAGGAATGGGCCGCCATTGGCGGTGTGGATGGACAAGGGGCCATTGAATCGCACCCGCAATTCCATCTGTTCCAACTGCTTGAACGCATGGGCGTAGGCCGGGCAGAGGTGAAGCTATGGCGCTATGGCAGCGATGTGGCTGCCGCGCCGGACCGATCACGCGCCATTTCTAATGCGCTCGCCCCGGCGCGCTTTACGGATAAATGGGTTGGCCTTCCCGCTTCGGAAAAGCGGCTTTCGGGTGTCCACGCAATTGAAGTGGCGACGCCGGCGGATGAGGCGCAGGCCATTGCCCTTGCCATTCGCGAGGCGCTGGACAGGCCCGGCACTGTTGCGCTTGTCACGCCGGATCGGGGCTTGGCCCGGCGCGTGACTGCCCATTTGAAACGCTGGGGTGTTGAGGCGGATGACTCCGCTGGCCGGCCATTATCTGCCACGCCACCGGGCATGTTGCTGCTGGACCTTGCAACGGCAGCGGCAGAGGGCTTTGCCCCTGTGCCCTTATTG
>JBEDNE010000112.1:0-16240 GCA_041170745.1 Pseudomonadota bacterium | reverse complement strand
AGCATTGCCAGCATCCGTCGCGTTGCATCATCGGTAAGCGCTACAAAAATTCGGCGTGCGTCTGCCGGGTCTGTCCAGCGACGCACTAAGCCCCGGTCCGCCAGTTCGCGGATTTTGCGGATGGCAGTGGATGCCGGCACAGAGGCGGCAATGGCCACGCTCGTCACCGATTCTTGGCGATTCTCAATATGGGCGGCCGTCAATTCCAGCAAAATGTCCCATGAGGGGTCTGAAAAGAGATCGCCCTCAAAATATTTCTGCCGGTTGCGTCGCGCCTTGATAATGGCTTTTAGGACTGAGGGGTGGATTGCGTTGGGATTGGCCATGGCGGCGGCGACATCTTCATCTGAATCAGTCTCATCGCGCTGGCTAACGCCCAGCTTGTCCATCAACGCGCTTAGCGAGGTTTGGATGTGCGCGATGGACTCTTCCACCCGCGCTGTCGCCCCGCTTGGCCCGCTGGCAACAAGGCGCAGGGCTGCCCGCTCAATGGCTGCGCTAAATTTATCGCGCGCAATTGGTTTGCTTAGAAAATCGATAACGCCATGTTGCATGGCCTGAACGGCCAATTCAACTGAAGGGCTGGCCGTTAGAAGGATGGACAGAAAACTACGACCATTTTGGCAGCTTTCTCCGAGCTTTCCAACCAAATCCAGCCCTGTTTCCCCGGATAAAGTGGCGTCGCAAATGACCAAATTAATCTCAGGGCGGCTTGAAAACAGCTGGGCGGCCTCATCGCTAGACGATGCGGTAAGGCAGTAATGACCCATGGATTGAACCGCTTCGGCCTGCTCCAACAGGGCTGTGCGGTCGCTGTCCACCAGCAGGACATATAGCGCCATGCGCTGGGCGGACTGTATGTTTCCTTCCAACATGATGCGCAATTCTACCCCACCAAGTCGGCACAATCCTCGACGTCCAAAAGACGATCGGTATTGGCCGCGCCCTCGCGGCATGACCGCTTCTGAAACAAACTACAACCGAATCAGAATGATAAGAACCAAAAACGCTGCCATTTTGCATCGTTTCGGCTGTGGAGAAGTTGGCAAGTGCCGATGTTGGGCGTCTATCGAGGCCCGCGATGATGTTATCCCCAAGTCCTTAAGCCGAATCTGTTAACATCTGCATGGGCTGTGCTTAAGGTCTGAACATGCCCTTTTCGCCCTTCGTCCCTTTGCGTGTTTTTTCAGCTTTCACTATGCTGGAGGGCGCGATTAGCCCGAAAGACATTGCCAAGCGAGCGAAGGAACTGGGCTTTCCCGCCGTCGCCTTGTGCGATCGCAATGGATTATATGCGGCACCGCAAATCTCTGACGCCTGCAAAAGTGCGGGCGTGCAGCCGATTATTGGGACATTATTGTCCATTTTGCGCCCTGGGCGGCCCGAAGGCGCACCGCCTGTTTATGATTGGCTGGCGCTCTACGCGCAGGATGAAGCGGGCTATAATAATCTGTGTGCGCTCGTTTCTGCCGCGCATCTTGCGCGTCCCGTGGAAGAGCCGCCCCATGTGACATGGGATAAGTTGGCCCACCATAAAGACAGCTTGATCGCGCTGACGGCGGGCGGCGAAGGTGCCCTGTGCCGCCTTTTGGCGGAAGACCAGCCAGCCGCCGCACACAGCTATGCCCAGGCCTTGGCAGGGCTTTTCCCCAATCGGCTCTATGTTGAAATTTCGCGTCGGTTGGACCCCGTGGAAGGGGCATCAGAAGAAGCCCTGTTGGATCTTGCCTATCAGCTAGACTTGCCTCTCGTGGCGACCAACCCGGCGTGCTATGCCGAGGCAGATTTCCACCCCGCGCATGATGCCATGCTGTGTATTTCTGCAAGCGCCTATATTGACAGCCCCGACCGGGCCAGAAGCTCTCCTGATGCTTGGATGAAGCCGGCAAAGGAAATGCAACGCCTGTTTGAGGATCTGCCGGAGGCGCTGGCAAACACGCTGGTGGTTGCGCAACGCTGCGCCGTAATGGCCCCCAAGCGCGCGCCAATTTTGCCGACTGTGGGAGATAAAGAGGTCGAGGCCGACCAGCTTCGGGCCGATGCCCGCGCAGGGCTAGAAAAGCGTTTGGAATTGATCCCCGATGCGGATCGGGACGCCTATTTTGCGCGGCTTGATTTTGAGTTGGATGTTATCATCCAGATGGGCTTTCCTGCCTATTTCCTCATCGTTGCAGATTTTATCAAATGGGCGAAGGAGCAGGGCATTGCCGTGGGTCCTGGCCGTGGGTCGGGCGCAGGCTCGGTTGTTGCCTGGGCGCTTACAATTACCGATCTTGATCCGATTAAGTTGGGCCTGCTCTTTGAACGCTTTTTGAACCCCGAACGCGTTTCCATGCCCGACTTTGATATCGATTTCTGCGAAACGCGGCGTGGCGAAGTGATCCGCTATGTCCAGCAGAAATATGGCGCAGATCATGTCGCGCAGATCATCACGTTCGGTACGATGAAGGCCCGCGCCGTGCTTAAGGACACGGGCCGCGTGCTGCAAATGAGCTATGGTCAGGTTGACCGGCTGGCTAAGTTGATCCCCAACCACCCGACGGACCCTTGGACGCTCGACCGCGCCTTGAATGGCGTACCGGAATTGGCCGCTGAGTATAAGGGGGAATATCAGGTCCGCCAGCTGCTCGACTTGGCGATGAAGCTGGAAGGCCTGCCGCGCCACAGCTCGACCCACGCAGCGGGCGTGGTGATTGGCGATCGTCCGCTGGATCAGTTGGTGCCGCTCTATCGCGATCCGCGTTCCGATATGCCCGTCACGCAATTTGACATGAAATATGTCGAAGGCGCCGGGCTGGTGAAGTTTGACTTTCTTGGCCTCAAAACGCTCTCAGTCATTCAGCGCGCGCTTGAATTGATTGAGCGGCGCACGGCCACGCGGCCCGATCTCGATACCCTGAGCTGGGATGATCCGGCTGTCTATGCGCTGCTCCAAAAGGGCGATACGGTGGGCGTGTTCCAGTTGGAATCTGAAGGGATGCGCCGCACGCTTGCGGCTGTCCGCCCATCCAATTTTGGCGACATCATTGCGCTCGTCTCGCTCTATCGGCCGGGCCCGATGGATAACATTCCGCTCTTTGGCGATCGTAAAAATGGCCGCGTGCCCATTGAATATCCGCACCCGCTGCTGGAGGGTATTCTCTCTGAGACCTATGGCATTTTCGTCTATCAGGAACAGGTGATGCAGGCGGCGCAGATCCTCGCCGGCTATACCTTGGGCGGCGCCGATATGTTGCGTCGTGCGATGGGCAAAAAGATCAAATCAGAGATGGATGAACAGCGCGCCATTTTCGTGAATGGCTGTGCCGAGCATAATCAAATAGATGCCGCCAAGGCCAATGAGCTGTTCGACTTAATTGATAAGTTTGCAGGCTATGGCTTCAACAAATCCCACGCCGCCGCTTATGCGCTGCTCGCTTATCAGACCGCGTGGTTGAAAGCGCATTATCCGGCAGATTTCTTCGCTGCCTCAATGAGCTTTGATATTTCCAACACCGAAAAGCTCTCCATCTTCATGGATGATATGCGGCGTTTGGGGGTTCCCAGCCTTGCGCCGTGCATCAACCATAGTGGCGCCGATTTTGAGGTGGAGCCTACCGAGGAAGAGGCGCTTGCCGTGCGCTATGCCTTGGGTGCGCTCAAAGGCGTTGGCGAAGGCGCAATGGAACAGGTCGTTGCCGAACGGGTGACCAAGGGCCCGTTCAAATCGCTCGATGATTTTGCCGATCGCATCAATCCGCGCCTGCTCAATCGTCGCCAGATTGAAAGCCTTGCCGCGGCGGGGGCATTTGACAGCATCGAGCCCAATCGCGCGGGCGTGCATGCTATGGCAGAAACGTTGCTGGCCGTCGCCGCCTCAGCAGATGCCCAACGCACCAGCGGGCAGGGCGGCTTGTTCGGTGGGGAAGAACATAAGGTGGAAGCCATTAAGCTGCCTGCCAATGCGCATTGGTCGCTGGCTGACCGGATGGCGCAAGAGCGCGAAGCCTTTGGCTTTTATTTCTCGGCCCACCCCATTGACCGTTATCGCCATGTGGCGGCGGCGCATGGGGCGCGGACCTATGCCGCGCTGTGTGCCCAGCCTGCCCCGGCGGATGGCGGGCGCACAGGTGCGGTCATGGCCGTGCTGGTGGAAGATGTGCGTTGGCGCACCTCAGCACGCGGCCGCCGCTATGCCAATTGCGCGATGTCAGATGCGACCGGCCAATTCATCGCCAGTTGCTTTGACGAATTGACAGCCAAGGATTTGGAAGAGGCAGCTAAGGACAATAGCTGCGGCCTGTTGACGGTAGAACTGGACCGCCAGCCGGGAGAAGAAACCCCGCGTATCACCGTGAAGCGCATTCAGCCAATGGAAGGCTTGCAGGCCAATGCCCGGTTGAAGGCTGTCGTGCGCACATCAGATATAAAGGCGCTGGCGAGCCTTGCCCAATTGCTTGACGCCGCAGGCAGCGGGCGCGGCGAAGTCATCCTCGACGCGCCGTTGGACGGCGGCCAGACTGCCACGGTCCGCCTCGGCCGCAATTTCGCGCTCGATGCAGAATTGGCCGCGCGGATTGAAGCAATGGAGGGGATTGAAGCCGTCACCCTCTCCGCGGCAGACAGCCCGCGTTTGGCGTTGGTGTCTTAACGCCTTTGGCCGAGCCAATGGATGCTGAAACAAGTTCAGCATGACGGGGTGTATGTTTTTAAACGTCATCCTGAACTTGTTTCAGGATCCATCAACGCCGCAGTTCAAGACAATGGCTCGAAACCCAAGCCAATAGCCAAATCATGCCAATCGGGATTGTCCTGCTCAATCAAGTTCGTCTTCCAGTCGCGACGCCAGTTCTTCAATTGCTTTTCGCGCGCGATGGCAGTTGGCATGTCCTCAAACATCTCAAAGCGGACGAGCCGGTGGATGTGGTGGTCTTTGGTAAACCCCGCAATGAGCCCCTCCCGATGCTGGTGTAGCCGGGCCAACAGGTCGCTCGTGACCCCAATATACAAAGTCCCGTGCCGCCGACTGGCGAGTATGTAGACGCATGGCCGTTTGCCCATTCTGAAAGGCTAGGCGGCAATGGATGCTGAAACAAGTTCAGCATGACGGGGTGTATGTTTTTAAACGTCATCCTGAACTTGATTCAGGATCCATTAGCCCCAAGACAAACAGCTTTAATCCGCGAACAGCAGCACCGGCGTTTCAAGCAGCTTTTTCACTGTCTGCACAAAGCTGGCGGCGTCCCAGCCATCGACCACGCGGTGGTCGCAGCTGATGGACAAGTTCATCAGCTTGGCACGGACAATGTCATCGCCCCGGAAAACGGGTCGCTCGATAATCCGATTGGGGCCAATAATTGCAACTTCAGGCCGGTTGATAACGGGCGTTGTTGCAACACCCCCCAGGGGCCCAAGCGACGTGATGGTCAGCGTAGAGCCGGTCAGTTCGGCGGCGCTTGCTTTGCCAGAGCGCGCGGCGTCCGCCAGCCGGGTAATCTCATCTGCCAATTGCCAGATATTCTTGGCCTGTGCATCGCGGATAACAGGCACCATCAGCCCCGCATCAGTCTGCGTTGCCATGCCGAGGTGAACAGCGCCATGACGCGTGACCACGCCGGCCTCATCGTCATAGCGGGCATTGATCATCGGAAATTCAGGTAGCGCCTTGCAAATCGCAACAATCAACAGCGGCAACAGAGTCAGCTTGGGTCGGTTGCCGCGATGCGCGTTCAAATCGGCCCGCATTGCTTCCAGCGCCGTTACGTCAATTTCTTCAACATAGCTGAAATGCGGGATATGCCGTTTTGACGCCGCCATATTTTCAGCAATGCGGCGGCGCAGGCCAACGACACGCACCTCTTCATCCGCGCGCACGGGTGCCGCAGCGGCATAACCCTGATGGCCGTGATAGGTCAGATAGGCATCCAGATCCGCATGGCGGATGCGGCCGCCCTCTCGCGCCTTTACCTGCGATAGATCAATGCCCAAATCGCGTGCGCGTGCCCGCACCGCAGGCGAAGCGAGCGCCTGTGCAGAAGGCTGCGGCACAGCGATCTCGGTCGCATCCGGATGTGGGGCCGGAACATAAGGCGTTGGTGTCGGCGCGGGCTCTATAACCGGTGCAGGGGCAGCTACGGGAGCCGACGGAGCGGGCGCGGGGGCAGCCTCTTCTGCGGCATCCGTCTCAATCACCAATAGAGTTGCGCCAATCGCCACCATATCGCCGACGTCCCCTGCGATTTCGATGACTTTGCCAGAGACAGGCGATTCCATTTCAACTGTTGCCTTGTCCGTCATCATGTCGGCGACAGGCTGGTCCTCGGCCACGCGGTCCCCGGGCCGGACGTGCCATGCCACCACCTCAGCTTCGGCAATGCCTTCGCCAATATCTGGCAGGCGGAATTCAAAGCGCGCCATGTGTCAGTCCCTCCAAATCAGTCCCGCATCACTTTCTCGATGGCCATGCCAATCCGGATTGGCCCCGGAAAATAGGCCCATTCAAGGCTGTGGGGATAGGGTGTGTCAAAGCCGGTGACGCGCTCAATGGGCGCCTCAAGATGATAGAAGCAACGCTCCTGCACTTGCGCGGCGAGTTCGGCGCCAAAGCCTGAGGTCCGCGTGGCTTCATGCACAATCAGGCACCGGCCCGTCTTTTTGACGGACGTCTCAATTGTCTCAATATCGAGCGGCATCAGCGTGCGCAGATCAATCACATCGGCCTCCACGCCCAGTTCTTCAATGGCGGCCAGCGCCACATGCACCATTGTGCCATAGGCCAGCACGGTCAGGTCTTGTCCCTCGCGCACGACGGCGGCCTTGCCGAGTGGAATGGTGTAATGCCCCTCGGGCACCTCGCTTGCCGGATGCTTGGCCCAAGGCTGCACCGGGCGGTCATAATGGCCGTCAAAGGGGCCGTTATAAATGCGCTTGGGTTCAAAGAAGATGACAGGATCATTATCTTCAATTGCCGCCAGCAACAGCCCCTTGGCATCATAGGGCGTGGAGGGGATTACGGTTTTCAGCCCGGCGACATGCGTGAAAATCCCCTCGGGGGATTGGCTGTGCGTCTGCCCGCCGAAAATGCCCCCGCCAAAGGGGGAGCGGACCGTGATCGGCATCGCCCATTGTCCGGCAGAGCGATAGCGGATGCGCGCCGCTTCTGACACAAGCTGATCCAGCGCGGGGTAGATATAATCGGCAAATTGAATTTCCGGCACGGGGCGCAAGCCATAGGCCGCCATGCCCACCGCCACGCCCACAATGCCACATTCGGTAATGGGTGTATCAAAGCTGCGCGTGGCGCCATATTTGGCCTGCAGGCCCGCCGTCGCGCGGAAAACGCCACCAAAATAGCCAACATCTTCGCCAAACACGACAACGCGGTCGTCGCGGCCCATCGCCACGTCCATCGCGCTGTTGATCGCTTCGATCATGTTCATCCGGCGGCTGGTCATGGCTGGCCCCCATCGCCCTGTTCGGGCCATTTGCGCATGCGTTCAGCCAGCATTTGGGCCTGCTGTTCCTTCAGATGCTGGGGCAGCGTCTCAAACACATCCTCAAACATTGTCTCAAGCGGCTGGTGCAGGCCATGGCCCAGAATGCCGTTCTGCTCGGCCTCTTTTTGCGCCGCCTTCACGGCTTCTGCGCATTCCAAATCCATCGCGGCGTGGCGGTCTTCATCCCATTCGCCCAGCGATATGAGATGCGCTTTCAGCCGCGCAATGGGGTCTCCCAAGGGCCATTTGGCGCGTTCATCGGCGGAGCGATAGGCGCTGGGGTCATCCGATGTGCTGTGCCCTTCGGCACGATAGGTGAAATGCTCAATCAGCGTGGGGCCGTTGTTCGTCCGTGCGCGTTCCGCCGCCCAAGCGGTTGCTGCATAGACGGCCAGTGGATCATTGCCATCGACACGCAGGCCCGCCACGCCATAGCCAATGGCGCGCGCGGCAAAGGTTGTCGCTTCGCCTCCGGCAAAACCTACGAATGAGCTAATCGCCCATTGATTGTTAACAACATTGATGATGACGGGTGCGCGATACACCGTCGCAAAGGTCATCGCGGCGTGAAAATCCCCTTCCGCGGTTGATCCTTCGCCACACCAGGCGGCCGCAATGCGCGTATCCCCGCGTGAGGCGCTGGCCATTGCCCAGCCCACAGCTTGGGGCAATTGAGTGGCCAAGTTGCCGGAGACAGTGAAAAAGCCATGGTCGGGCGCGGAATACATAATCGGCAATTGCCGGCCTTTAAGCGCATCGCCTGTGTTGGAATAAATCTGGTTGATCATCTCAACCAGCGGATAGCCCCGCGTGATCAAAATCCCCTGCTGGCGGTAAGAGGGGAAACACATATCCTCAAAATCCAGCGCATGCGTCTGCCCAATGGCGACAGCCTCTTCGCCGGTGCATTTCATGTAAAAGCTGGTTTTGCCCTGCCGTTGGGCACGGAACATGCGATCATCAAAGGCGCGCGTCAGCGCCATGTCACGCAGCATTTGGCGCAGCGTCTCGGGTGAAAGGCGCGGATCCCAAGCACCGACGGCTTGGCCCCGATCATCCAGCACACGCACCAAGCCATAAGCCATATCGTGCAGGCTATGTGGTTCAGCCCAGCTATCGGGGCGGCGCGTTTCCCCGGCGGGTGGCACCTGAATATGGGAAAAGTTTGCCTCCTCGCCCGGACGCGTGGGTGGCTCCGGAATATGGAGCGCCAGCGGTGGAATGTTCGTGCGACGTGAGTCGATGTTCATAACAACGCAGTGTAATAAAATTACGTTGGATGTGCCAGCGTCTCAATTGTTCGCTTGGGTTTCGTCAGGCCAGTGCCTAATCTTGGCCAATGATCCGCCCTGTCCTGCTCTCGCTCTTCTTCGTGTCCTCAACGGCATATGCGCAGCCAATGGCCTGTGCTGTGCCCGATATTTCGACGCCACTCGCCGTTGAAATTGCCCCAGCAGCAGAGGTGAAGCGGGTGCCAGTCCAAGGCTATTTGCTGTCCTTAAGCTGGTCTCCCCAATATTGTCGGGGGCGGCAAAGTGTGGCGCAGGATGCGGGGCAGTGTGGGCCTCAGGCGCGGTTTGGCTTTGTGGTGCATGGCCTTTGGCCTGAAGGGGAGGCCCAACACGATCCGGCTTGGTGTGCGCCAGCCAAGCCTCTCTCGCCGCAGCTGATGCGCCAACATTTTTGCATGACGCCTTCGGCGGCGCTGCTCCAGCATGAATGGGCCAAGCATGGCACCTGCATGACAGATGATCCCGCCACATATTTTGAAACAGGCGCCCAGTTATATCGCAGGCTGCGCTTTCCCGATATGCGTGTTCTCTCGCGCCAGACGCACAGCACGGCCAGTTTTGCCGCCGCATTTGCCCGCGCCAATGCTGGGCTGCGGCCCGATATGCTGCGCATTATGATTGACCAGTCTGGCTGGCTGAAGGAAGTCCGCTTGTGCCTTGGCCGGGATGTGCGCCCCCGGCCTTGCCCTATGGGAGAACCGGGCAAACCAGATCAGCGCCCCGTGCGCATCTGGCGGCGTTAATTGCGGGCGTTGGCCAAAGTGTTGAGGGGGTGATGGCCGGTCCCATTGGTGGCAAAACCGGTTAATTGCGGCGCCACGAGGGACCAGCGCAGCGGCTGGGCAAGGGGAATATACAGCTGCTCGGCCATAATTGCTCGATCCGCTTCGGCATAGAGCCGGGCCCGCTCTGCCTTATTGGCGCGTTTGGCAATCGACAGGGCATCGCGCGTGGCAGCACTACACAACGGCGCCACGCCACAGGCAAAAGGTTGAAGATACCACAGCGCATTGGCCGTGGGCGCAACGTTATCAATCAGCCGCAAATCTGCCTGGGCGCTGGCCGTTACAAGCTGAAGATCAACACCAATGGGGCGCCAGTCACTGGCGAGATGCGCCCCCAATAGCCGCGCGCCTGCGCCCTTGGGCAGGGCCAGCCGAAGCGTGACACGATCGCCAAAATTCTGTGCAATCAGCGCGCGTGCCCGTGCTTTTCGGTCGGCTAAAGTCAGGCTGGCCCAATCCGCTTGTGCCGCAACATATTGATCAATTGGGCCGGGCATTAAGGTTTCGCTGCTGCTCCAATTGCGCGCGCCAAACCGTTGCAGCAGCGCAGTCCGGTCTACGGCCATGGCCAAGGCTTGGCGCAGGACACGGTTTTGCGCAGGGCCAGACGTGCGGGCGGGCACCAGCCCAAATAAGCCGGTTACGGGATCTATGCGGACATCACGGGCAGGGATCGCCGCCGCCGTAACAAGCGGGTAGCTGGCAAAATCGCCCCCCAAAACCAAGGCGGCATTGCGTTCGGCATAGCGGGCAACGGCGAGCGCTGCAGGCTCGCCACGGACGCGCCTTTCTGCCTGCTTCACTATGTCTTCATCCGGTTCTGGAACGGCGGCATTGGGCACAGGGCGAAGGATTTTGGCACTGGGATAGCTGCGATACAGAAAATAGGGGCCTGTGCCTCGACCCTTGCGTGTAATCGCCATGCGCGGATCTGCCAGCAACGCCAAAAGCCCGGGTTGCGGCTCTTTTAAGCGGATTTCCAGAACCGTCTCAGTCATGGGCAGAATTTGCTCCACTTGGCCGAACAACGGCCGCAGCGGATTGCGGCTGCTGGGGGCAAGCGAGGTCCGAAGGCTTAGGGCGACTTGTGCGGCGGTCACGGGCCGCCCGTCAGACCAGAGGCTGCGGCGAATGCGGAAGATGTAGCTTAGCCCATCATCCGTAACCATCCAACGCTCGGCCAAAGCGGGTTCAATTTCACCAGCGGCGTCAAATTGGACAAGGCCCTGCATCAAGGCCCCCGTCATCACCATGGCTGGCGCATCCAATGCCCGGCCATTGGGGTTGCCAACGCGTGCCTCTGAACCAATGACACTGACAGTCACAGCACCGCCCGGATCACGGGAGCATCCCGTAAGCCCGGTTAAGAGCGCAATCAGAGCAAGGGCGGAGTAACGCATTGCTTATGGATAGCGTGCTTATTGCTCGCCGTCACGGGGGCCCGATACCGGGCTCCACAACAAAAAATGGTGCGGACGGCGGGACTCGAACCCGCACTTCCAGAGGAAAGCAGATTTTAAGTCTGCTGCGTCTACCGGTTTCGCCACGTCCGCATGCGTGCCGCATCGTGGACTCCGCCGCCCCCGTCAAGCGTAAAGCTGCTGATCCTAAACCTTTGTCTTAAGAGACGTTCAGCCGCTGACGCATTTCCTTGCCCGGTTTGAAATAGGGCACCTTCTTGGATGGAATGTTGACAGATTGGCCCGTGCGCGGGTTTCGCCCTGTGCGAGCTTCGCGCCCGCGCGTCGAAAATGCGCCAAAGCCGCGCAGTTCAACGCGGCCACCTGACATGAGCTGGTCCACAATTTCATCAAAAAAGAGGGTGACAATCATGTCCACTTCACGGGCAGACAGATCAGGATTTTCTTCAGCCAGTTTTGAGACCAGCTCAGATCGTATCATATGCATACTCCCATGGCTGCCGCAGCGACTGGGGCCTGCCCGACAGTGTCGGACGGGCCCTGCCCAACGCCGGTATCGCCTAAAGGGCAACACCACGGGCAGGCGACAGATCCGCTGTCAAATAATGCCAAATTGGCATGGTTTGCAACTATTTCTGTCGAAACCGCGCAATGATTTCAGCGCATGTCACTAAATGCATGAAATTATTGGAATTTCCAGTGTCAGAAAACAAATCGGCCCGCCATGCACGAGGCAGGCGGGCCGAAAAGCTGTTGATTAGGCTCGTTTTACTTCTTGGTGTCGCGCGCCTTCAGCGCTTCGCCCAAGATGTCGCCCAGCGATGCGCCCGAATCGGACGAACCATATTGGGCCACAGCCTGCTTCTCTTCAGCAATCTGCATCGCCTTGACTGAGAAGTTGGGGTTCTTCGAGCGGTCAAAGCCGATGACCATCGCGTCAAACTTCTGACCAACCTGGAAGCGGTCCGGACGCTGTTCGTCGCGGTCGCGGCCAAGGTCGGCGCGCTTGATGAAGCCAATCGGGCCATCTTCGCCAGCCTGCACGTCGAGGCCGCCATCCTTGACGGCAATCACGGTCACTGTGGTGACTGTGTTCTTGGCAATGCTGCCCGAACCGCCAGTCGACGCGGCAGCGCCAGCGCCACCCTTTTCGACTTGCTTGATGCCCAGCGAGATGCGCTCCTTTTCGACGTCCACGTCAAGGACAACGGCCTTAACCGTATCGCCCTTATTGTGGAGGGCGAGCGCGTCTTCACCCGAAACGCCCCATGCGATGTCCGACATATGGACCATCCCGTCCACATCGCCATCAAGGCCAACGAACAGGCCGAATTCGGTTGCGTTCTTGACTTCGCCTTCGACAATCGAGCCAACCGGGTGGGCGGCGCTAAAGGCTTCCCACGGGTTCGAGGCAGCCTGCTTGAGGCCCAGCGAAATACGACGCTTTTCTTCATCGACTTCGAGAACGACAACATCGACTTCCTGGCTGGTCGATACGATCTTGCCCGGATGCACGTTCTTCTTCGTCCAGCTCATTTCAGAGACGTGGACCAAGCCTTCAATGCCAGCTTCGAGTTCAACAAAGGCACCATATTCGGTGATGTTGGTGACACGGCCCGAAAGCTTTGCACCCACGGGATACTTGGCAGCAACAGCTTCCCACGGATCGCTTTCAAGCTGCTTCATGCCCAGCGAAATGCGCTGCGTGTCCTTGTTGATGCGGATGATCTGCACCTTCACCGTGTCACCAATGTTGATGACTTCCGACGGGTGGTTGACGCGCTTGTAGCTGATGTCGGTGACGTGCAGCAGGCCGTCAATGCCGCCCAGATCCACAAAGGCACCATAATCAGTGATGTTCTTCACAACACCGTCAATCACCTGACCTTCAGCGAGGTTCTGGATCAGGCCCGAACGGGCTTCGGCACGGCTTTCTTCGAGGATCGCGCGACGCGACACCACGATGTTGCCACGCTTGCGGTCCATCTTCAGGATCTGGAAGGGCTGGGCAATGTCCATCAGCGGGGTAACGTCACGCACCGGGCGGATATCAACCTGCGAGCCGGGCAAGAAGGCCACAGCGCCGCCAAGGTCAACCGTGAAGCCGCCCTTCACACGACCAAAGATGACACCATCAACACGCGTCGATTCGCCAAACTGCGCTTCCAGCGCATCCCAAGCCGCTTCACGGCGGGCGCGGTCACGCGACAGAACGGCTTCGCCCTGGGCGTTTTCAACACGGTCAACATAAACTTCAACTTCGTCGCCAACCTTCAGGTCAGCCTTTTGGCCCGGGGCGGCGAATTCGCGCAGCGCCACACGGCCTTCCGACTTCAGGCCAACGTCAATGACGGCCATGTCGTTTTCAATTGCAGTCACAGTGCCCTTTACAACGCGGCCATCAAGGCTTTCAGCGTTACCAAGCGATTCTGTGAGGAGAGCCGCGAAATCGTCGCGGGTCGGGTTGGCGGATGATGCCATGGTTAGAGGTTTCCAATCATATGTGTTTTCCGGCCATCTGGTTGGTTCCAGAGGTCTCATGAACTTGGTCGTCGATGGACAAAATGCCAGGGGCATTTTGGCAATTGGCGTGAATCAAGTTCACTCAAAGAAATATCTTAAGGCCCGGATTCACGCCTCAGATTGCTCTGAGGCGATCAGGGCCTTTGGCCAGACTGCCCCAGCCACCCCATGTGACTGCAGCATCCATAGAACGGCTGAGAGCGTGGGGGAGCGAAATAAGGGGAGCGCGTTGTGCGCGGCTCAGCGCCGAATCCGGGCCTCCACGAGCGCAATCGCCCGCTGGACGGCCGCGGCTATAGTCAGATCGCTCGTATCTAGCAAGTCTGCGTCCTCCGCCTGTCGCAAAGGCGCCGCACTTCGCCCGGCGTCACGCGCATCGCGGGCCTGAATATCGGCAAGGATGGCGGCGTAATCGGCGTGACTATCCTCCATGTGCCGCCGCCGGGCGCGCACCTCAGCAGAGGCTATCACGAACAATTTGGCATCGGCATCGGGCGCAATCACCGTGCCAATATCGCGCCCATCCAGAACCGCACCGCCCGGTTGCTGCGCAAAATCCTGCTGATAGGCAAATAGGGCGTCGCGCACTGCGGGATGACGCGAGACGCGCGAGGCAAGACTGCCCGCACGTTCACTGCGCAACTCTGGGTCAGCCAATAGCCCAGGCGTTATTTCGGTGCAGCGCGCAGCCTGAGCCTCGTCATCGGGGTTCAGCCCGGCGCGATCCGTCGCCACGCCCACCGCACGATAAAGTAAGCCCGTATCGAGATGCGGCAGATGATAATGGGCGGCCAGTGCACGCGCGATGGTGCCCTTGCCCGAGGCGGCCGGTCCATCCACCGCGATAATCATTTTGCGCCGAGGTTCGTCAGCATGTCGACAAAGCTCGGGAAGCTCGTCGCGACTGGGCTCATATCATCAATGGTCACAGGCGCCGATGACACCAAACCGGCAATCGCAAAGCTCATCGCAATCCGATGGTCGAGTTCTGCGGCAATCGTTGCGCCGCCCGCCAGCGGGGTTCCGCCCGTGCCATGGACAATCAAGCCATCTTCCAGTTCCTCGACCCGCGCGCCAATCGCCCTCAGGCCCTTAGCCATCACGCTGATCCGGTCTGATTCTTTCACGCGCAATTCTTCCAGGCCCGTAAAGCGGCTTGTGCCTTGGGCTAGCGCGGCGGCAACGAACAGGATGGGGAATTCATCGACCATGGCGGGCACGATGTCAGGCGGCGTTTCCACGCCCTTTAGCGGGCCATGCCGCACAATCAGGTCAGCGACAGGCTCGCCGCCCACAGTCCGTTCATCCACCAGCTCCATATCAGCGCCCATCGATTTCAGAACATGGATCAGACCAGCCCGCGTGGGGTTAATCCCCACATTCTCAATCCGCACCTCAGATCCCGGCACAAGGCAGGCCGCAACCATCGGGAAGGCGGCAGACGATGGATCGCCCGGCACAACGACATGCTGTGGCTTTAATTCTGCCTCGCCATGAATGGAAATGACGCGCGCACCATCGGCGTCAGTGGAAATGTCCAGCTTCGCCCCAAAGCCCGCGAGCATCCGCTCACTATGATCGCGTGTTGGCACAGGCTCAATCACAGTGGTGATGCCCGGCGTATTAAGGCCCGCCAGCAGGATCGCAGATTTCACCTGCGCCGAAGCCATGGGCAGGCGATAGGTGATCGGCACTGCCGGGCAGGCGCCACGCACCATGATTGGTAAATATTGGTTGCCCTTGGTGCCGGGTGAGCAGGTGAACGCGGCCCCCATTGTTCCCAAAGGCTCGGTCACCCGGCCCATCGGGCGTTTGGACAGCGAGGCATCGCCCGTGAAGGTCGCCGTGATGTTATGGCTCGCAACCAGGCCCATTAACAGCCGGGTGGAGGTGCCGCTATTGCCCATATCGAGCGCAGTTTCAGGCTGGAGCAGCCCGCCCACGCCCACGCCATGCACGCGCCACACGCCATTGGCTTCGCGCACAATGTCTGCGCCCATCGCCCGCATCGCAGCGGCGGTCGCCAGCACATCTTCGCCTTCCAACAGACCTTCAATCCGGCTTTCGCCCACGGCAAGGGCCGAGAGCATCAAAGAGCGGTGCGAGATGGATTTATCGCCCGGCACGCGCACGCGGCCAGCCAAAGGGTCGCTCTTGCCAAAGGACATTGGAGAGGGGGAAGCAGAATGTGTCATTTCACCCGCGTCTTTGACAGCGGCGCTCGGCTATGGCAAGGCGCCCGCCGATTCAGCCGGTGTCTGCCGGTGGACAGCGATTCTGCTAGTTGAAAGGCTTAAAGGCTCATGGTGAAGCCTGAATGGGGTACCAAGCGTACGTGCCCGAAATGCGCGACGCGTTTTTATGATCTGACCAAGGAAGATCCGGTCACGTGCATTTCGTGCGGCCATGCGTGGCTGCCGGAGCCTGTGCTGAAATCAAAGCAGCCGCTTCCCTTTGAAGAAGCGTCGCCTGCTGCAGGTGCCGTTGTGGGCGAGGCGGATGCGGATCTGGGTGCGGATCTGGATCTCGACGTGGATGCAGCTGAGCCTTCAGCCGACGATGATGTCGATCTGGGTGGCGATGACGATCTGGGCGTCGATACTGGCGAAGCCAACGACGAAAATTGATTCAAAACTTTGTAACCTAAGGGTTGCAACCGAGGCGCGGCTGGCATAAAGGCGCGCCTCCGATACGGGGCCTTAGCTCAGCTGGTAGAGCGCTACACTGGCAGTGTAGAGGTCAGG
>JBEDNE010000111.1:0-8877 GCA_041170745.1 Pseudomonadota bacterium | reverse complement strand
GCATCTGGGCGATGCCTATTGGCGCGTTGGACGCAAAGTAGAGGCCCGATATAGCTGGCGGGCGGCAGCACTCACTGCCCCAGAGGACGCTCAAGCTCGGCTGGCGGAAAAGGCGGATTTTGGCCTGACTGACGCCAATATGGCCAAGTAGCGTGCCTGTTAGATGACCGTGCAGATCAACGACACTGGCTATGCAAAAATCAACCTCGCGCTCCATGTGCGGGCGCGGCGGGCCGATGGGTATCATAGGCTTGAAACGCTCTTTGCGTTTGCAGAAGATGGCGATCAACTGTCCGCCCAACTGGCGCCAGATTTTTCTCTTCGCATGACGGGGCCATTTGCTGAGGAGCTTGCGGCCGATCCTGATAATTTGGTCCTGCGCGCAGCGCGCCTCTTGGCCCAATCGATTGGCGTATCAGGTGGGCTTGCATTCACGCTGGAAAAGCGATTGCCCATTGCCTCAGGAATTGGCGGCGGATCGGCAGATGCGGCGGCCGCCTTGCGGCTGGCAGCACGGCTGTGGGGCGTGGCCGCAGAAAAGACCTTGCTGCATGACATCGCCGTCCAAATTGGGGCTGATGTCCCCAGCTGTTTACTGTCCCAAAGCTGCTTTGGCACGGGCACGGGCACTGAGCTGACGCCCGTAGACGCAGGATTGACGGGCACGCCCATTCTTCTTGTCAATCCGCGTCAGCCCTGCCCGACCGGCCCGGTATTCAAGGCATGGGATGGCCTCGACCATGGCCCCTTAATGCCAATGGACTGGCAGAGTGGCCGCAATGATCTCGAGACCCCCGCGCAGGCGCTCGTGCCAAGCATTGGGGATGTTCTGGCGCAATTGCGGGCACAGCCCGGCCTTTGCCTGGCGCGCATGTCCGGCTCAGGCGCGACGTGTTTTGGAATTTGGACGTCTTTGGACGATAGAGATCGGGCCGCATCGGCCATTCAAGCTGCCCATCCCAACTGGTGGATTATGGCAAGCCGCTTGCGCTGAGCATGGACACAACATGGCAGCATGGCACCCAAAAGACACACTCGTCACAAAAATGAAAGTATCTGGCTTTTGATGCCTGCAGCTTTCCGGTAGACTGGGCCATCAAGCGGCGTAATTGCCGCCGGAAAGACGTTGAAGATAAAAGCTGCAGCGGCCGATTGGCTGACGCAGGCAAAGCGCCCAGAGCAAACTGGGCCATCATCATCATTCATGTCAGGGAGACATTCACCATGGCTATATTGCGACACACCAGCATCCGAACCAGCCTTTTGGCTTCGCTGTCTGCGCTGGCCCTTGCCACGCCGGCTGGCGCACAAACAGGCGGCTCCAACCAGCCCCAAGCCGACGATGCTGGCACCATCATCGTGACTGGCACGCGCAGCACCTCGCGCACGCTGGAATCCTCACCGGTTCCCGTCGATGTGCTGTCTGCAGATGCCATTACCCAAGGCGGGCAAACGGAAACCAATCGCGTGCTCAACAAGTTGGTGCCCAGCTTCAACTTCCCTCAACCGGCCATTGCCGACGGGTCTGACGCACTGCGCCCAGCCACGCTGCGCGGCCTGTCGCCTGATCAGACACTGGTTTTGGTCAATGGCAAGCGCCGCCACGTGTCAGCTTTGCTGAATATCAACGGCACGGTGGGCCGTGGGTCTGCCGCTGTGGATATGAACAGCATTCCCGCCCTTGCCATTGAACGGATTGAAGTGCTGCGCGACGGCGCCTCTTCACAATATGGGTCAGACGCCATTGCTGGCGTCATTAACATCCGCCTGAAAAAGGCCAGCGAAGGTGGCCGCGCCACCATGTCTTATGGCCGTTATGATACGACCATTGCAGGCGTTTCCAACGTCACTGGCCTTGTCACGTCAAATGGCCAGCCGGTGCTGGATGCCAATGACAGCCGCTATTTCCAAGCGATTACCGATGGGGAACGCAAGGCTAAGGATGGCGAAAGCTATGCTGTTGCCAGCAATATCGGCCTGCCCTTGTTTGGCGGCAAAGGCTATATGAACGTTACGGCGGAATATCGCCATCGCGGTTATACAAACCGTCAGGGCTTTGACCTGCGGCCAAATTACATTCGCCCCACCACGGGCTTTGACCCCCGCGAACTGACGTTCAATCGCCTCCAATTCCGCTTTGGCGACCCCAAGGCCGATGACTATATTCTGTTCGGCAATGCCGGGGTTGAGCTGAACGACACGTTAGAGCTGTACGCTTTTGGCAGCTACAACCAGCGTGACTCGCTAAGTGCGGCGAATTATCGCCAGCAAAATGCAGCGGCCAACCGGGATTGGTCGGTGCTGACGCCGGGCACGGCGCCCACCAATGCCAATTTCGTGGGCCTGACGCCTGATGGCTTTTTGCCGTTCATTGCCTCAGACCTGACGGACCGGGCTGGCACCATTGGCCTGCGCAGCAATGGCACGTGGACCCTTGATGCGTCGCTGGGTTATGGCGCGAACAATTTTGACTATCGCGTTGAAAATTCACTCAACACCAGCTTTGGCCCGGCCAGCGCCCGCAGCTTTGATGCAGGCGGATTGGGCTATCGCCAATATCTCGCCAATGTCGACGTGAGCCGCGAATTTGATGTCGGCTTTGCCAAGCCACTCACGGTCGCCTTTGGGGCCGAGTATCGCGATGAGGGCTTTAAAATCCGCCCCGGTGATACCCAGTCTTTTGCCATCGGGCCGTTCTTCAAAGCCTCTTATGTCACAACGGCTGCAGACTGCACCACGCAACAGGGCGTGTTTAACGCGACCTCGGGCGTGTGCAGCTTCCCCGGCCGTGCCGCCGCGGCTGGTGCGCAGGGCTTCCCGGGCATCCCAACGGCAAGCCGGACGGATAAGAGCCGCAATTCAATGGCTGCCTATGCCGAACTGGATACCGAAATTGTGACGGGCCTGACCACCACTTTGGCCGGCCGTTTTGAGCATTTTTCGGACTTTGGTAACACCGTGAATGGCAAATTTGCGGCACGCTATGAGATTGCGTCGGGCTTTGCCCTGCGCGGCTCGGTGTCCAATGGTTTCCGGGCGCCGTCGCTGCATCAGCAATATTTCAGCACCACATCAACCAACTTCATTGCTGGGGTGCCCGTTGACATCTCGACGGTGGCTGTGAACAGCCCAGTGGCCCGCGCATTGGGATCAAAGGATCTCAAGCCAGAAAAATCAACCAACCTTTCAGCAGGCTTCACAGCACGTCCCTTGCGGGCACTGACGCTGACGGTCGATTACTATAACATCAAGATTAAGGACCGGATCGTCCTCACGGAAAACCTTGGGGCAGCAGGCAGCGGCACATCTGCCGTCAACGCAGCCGTCAAATCCGTGTTGGATGCCAATGGCTTTAACTCGGTGGGGGCTGCACGCTTCTTCATCAATGGTTTGGACACCCGGACACAGGGCGTAGATGCCGTGCTGAACTGGCGTCTGCCTGTTGAGGGGATTGGCACCTGGACCGCCACGGCCGCCTATAACTATAACAAGCAGAATATCTTGCAGCGCAAGAACCAGCTTGGCCCGTTGGCGACCATTCCGAACCTCATCCTCTTTGGCCGTGTGGAAGGGCTTCGGTTCACCGAAGGCCAGCCGCGTGACAAGGTGGTGCTGAGCTTGGATGGCGATGTGGGTGATTTCGGGATTACGGCCCGCACCACGCGCTATGGCAAGGTCACGTCGCCGGGCTCTGCATCGCCCATCACCAACCCGACCAGCCTGACGGCATATGGCCCGGACGATATCTTCCTGCGGGCTAAGTGGATCACGGACCTGGAACTTCGCTTCAAGCCCATGAAAGGCCTGAACTTGGCAGTTGGCGCGGATAACGTGTTTGACGTCTATCCGGATCGCTCGCCCTTTGGCCCGCGTCCGGCATCTGTCGGCGGGGTCTATCCGGCCAACCAGCAATATATCCCCTATTCGATCTTCTCGCCCTTTGGCTTTAACGGCCGCTATCTCTATGCGCGGGCAAGCATCGACTTTTAAGAGCTAAGATCTGATTTCAGATTAGAAACTCTGGCCCCGGACCTTGGTCCGGGGCCTTTTTCTTTAAAAGCCAAAGCGCAATGTTGCGCGCAGATCACGCCCAGCGAGTGGCGCATAATCCTTCAGGAAACTCGCATGGCGGCGGGCGACCACATCGAAGATGTTGTTCGCAGATAAAATAAGGCTAACCGGCCGATCTTTGCCCCAAGGCCGGATGGCGACGCTGGCATTGACGAGCGTATAGCCCGGTGTTGCGGTTTCAAATGGGGCAAGACGCGATTGACCATCGACCCATTCGGCCTCCAAGCGCGCATCAAGCTTTTCAGATTGGGCCTCAAGCCCCCCCAAAAGGCGCAGAGCCGGAATGCGCGGCGCCGCCAGTTTGGAGGTGGGCGCCACAATCGTTGCACGCGACACATCCCCCACCAAATCCGCCGTTAAAGCAAAACCGCCGAACGTGCCCAGCCCCAATGAGGCTTCGACTTCCGCACCATAATGGCGGGCTTTATTCTGCTGAAATTCAAAGACGGGCAGGCCATCTTCCACGTCGCCATTGGGCAGCTCATAAATATAATTGCTGAACCAGCTATGATAGAGCGAGGCAGAGAGGCTGAAGCCTTGGGCCTTGCCCCGCAGCGTGAATTCCAACCCCCTAGATGTCTCTTTTGCAAGATTGGGATCCCCAATCTCATAGGCCTGAGTGCCGGCATGGGGGCCCTTAGGGAACAGCTCTTCAGCCGACGGCGCACGCTGTGTGTAGGAGCTATTGACGCCCAACCGCCAGCCGGGTGTGACTTCATAGGCTGCCCCGAGCGATCCGGACACGGCTGTAAAGCGACGCTCGGCTTGGGCGGTGCCTAAGTCGATATCAGCATCTGCCTTGGCCGTTGCGCGCTCCACACGTCCGCCTGCCTCTGCCCGCCAAGCACCCAAATCAAGCGACTGGACGGTAAACAGGCCATAATTCTCCGCGCGGATACGCGGCATATATTTCTCTTCCCCAACAATATGGAGCTTGCGGACCAAGGCTTGGCCGCCAATGGCCCCCGTCCACCCGGCTTGCTCGCGCTGGATGAGGTCAATCCGGCCTTCCCAGCCCTTATGGTAAAAGCTGGTGCCAATCTCGCCGCCATCTTCCAGTTCATCATGCTGATAATCGGCATAGCCTGCGCGCAGACGCAGCGTCTCTACAAAGCCGCTGTCCGGCTTTAATTCGCCGCGCACATCGACACGCGTCTGCACAACATCCAGCTGCACTTCATGCCCATGGCTATCATGCCCTGCAGCATCGGCGCCTTCATCATGCTCGAGCGCGTAACGCACTGGGATGCCATAGAGCGAGTCATAATGGCTGATGGAAAAGCCAAGGCTGCCCCCATCGGCCACAAAGGCAGCACCACCCGCCACCTCCCACGTGCGGGCAGCGCTATTGGGCAATTCACCCTTCAACTCGGCCAGCGCGCGCACCTCAGCTTCGTCGCTTTTCGCGGCTTCCGAGCGCAGATCGTCGCTCAGCAGATATCCACCCGTCCGCAAATTGCCCGATTTGGCATAGGTGCCATCAAAATGCGCTACAATCCGCTCAGCCAATGCCACATCAACGCGCGCATTGGCTGAGCGTTCATTGGCGGCGCTGCCATACGTCAGACCAGCATCGGTATGAACGCCTTCAGACGGCACGACACGCGGAATGCGGCTATCAATCACATTCACAACGCCACCAATAGCCGATGAGCCGAACAGCAAAGCTGCCGGGCCACGCAACACCTCAATCCGGTCAGCCGTCATGGGGTTGATGACAACCGGGTGGTCAACACTGGTATTGGAGACGTCAAAACTGCCAATCCCGTCAGACAAGATACGCACCCGCTCTCCCTGAAAGCCGCGCAGCACGGGGCGTGAGGCATTGGGCCCAAAAGATGTGGCAGAAACACCCGCTTGGCGCGTCAGCGTTTCACCAATGGTTGGCCGCACATCGCGGGCCAATTCATCCCCGGCAACAACCGATGTGCCAGACAAAAGATCCGTCTGCGCGCGGGCGATAAGCGCTGTGACCACCAATTCAGGATCGCCACCATGATCACCATGAGGATCAGCCGTCGATTGCGCAAAAACGGGCGTGGCAGTCAAAGCAAGCAAAGAGGCAAGTGTAAGACGCACAGGGGATCTCCAATTTACGATTGGAAGCCTCTATATGCTTAATGATATAATATATCAATACGTCCTGCTGTCAGGATGTGCGAAGCCGATCGGCCACGAGATCGAGCGGCATGGGCCCGGCCTCGAGAACGATCGCGTGGAATTGGCGGAGATCAGCTTGCGGCCCGTTTCTCTTCAAAAAGGCTTGGCGCAGTTCCAGCAAGCGGAGCTGGCCCAGCTTATAGCCCAAGGCCTGGCCCGGCCACGCCATATAGCGTTCTACCTCCGCCGTGACGCGGGTGGCCGCAATGCCCGTCAAATCCTGCATCGTCTGGATCGCCTGTTCACGGCTCCAGCGTTTATGGTGCAGCCCCGTGTCGACAACAAGGCGCACGGCGCGGAACAATTCATCCTGCAAACGGCCCAGATCCCCCAGCGGGTCATCCGCATAGGCACCCAATTCTGCCATTAGCTGTTCGGCATAAAGTGCCCAGCCTTCTTGATACGCATTAAAGCTGGCGATGCGGACCAGCAACGGCGCCTCCCCCAGCATCCCCGCGACCGCACCTTGTGTATGATGGCCCGGCACACCTTCATGAAAGCTGAGCGTTGGCAGGCGGAAGCGCGCGACAGCGGCCATATCGCGCAAGTTAATCCAATAGGTTCCCGGGCGTGTGCCATCAAGCGATGGCCCATCATAAAAGCCCCCCGGCGCGCCATTTTGCGTGGCAACAGGCACGCGCTTGACCACCAGCGCTTGTCGCGGGATCAGTGCCTCTGGCAAGAATTGTGAATACAGCCCTTCTGCCATGCCGACTTTCGAACGGACATAGTCCAGCAATTCGGCGCGGCCTGCATCGCTATCTGCAAATTGATTGGCAGGATCATATGCCAGCTTTGACATCCGCGCCCCAATGGACCCTTGCGTCAGCCCCTGTTTGGCCAGCAGATCATTCATCTGCGCCGTGATCCGCGCCACTTCTTCCAAGCCAAGCCGATGCACGTCTTCGGGCGACATACGTGTATCGCCCAGCGCACGGACATTTGCTGCATAGAGCGCGCTGCCCTCGGGCTGGGCCCACAGCCCCGCCTCGGCATCGGGCCGGCCGACAGGCAGCAGCGCTGCCACCGCAGCCCTGAGCGCCGCAAAAGCCGGCCGGGCCTGCCGTTCGAGCGCCAGCGTGGCGCGGCGCACAGCCGCCTCGCGCGTTTGCCCCGCAAGGCCGGCGGCGGCCATCCTATCCGCCAGCGCGCGTATCAATGGCTGGTCTTCGGCGCGCCCCGCCAAAAAGGCATCGATCACGGGCAATGTCTTTTCCAGCAAGATGCGTGGTGGCACACAGCCCGCAGCGCGATCTGCCCGAATTTTCTCAATCACCCCGGCAAAGACCTTGGGAAAGCTTGCCAGTTTTTCAATCCAGGCATCAACCGCATGGGGCGTTTGCAGCGATTGCTGCTCCATCATCAAATTCAGGCCATCAATATGCGGCCCTGCCAATTGGTTGACGACATAAGGCACATGGCCGGCAAAATGGAACGGGTTGATCCGCCCATAAGCGATGCTGGCTGACCGCAAGCCATTCTCCAGCGTGGCTGCCACCACGGCGCGTGACAGTTTCTCGCTATCTGAGCCTGCAGGCGTCAGACCTTTTAGCTTTTGCCGGGCGCGGGCATATGACGCGCGGACGGCCCCCTCCCCCGCTGGAGAATAATCATCCATGCGCCGCGCCAATGGCCCACCATTTAGCGACGCAGGCACGCCGTTATAGGCAGCCGTCTCAGGCAGCACGGCCAGCACGCCATCGGCCAGCCCATCCAACGGACTGGAAGCCGCGGCCAAGAGGCGGCTGGACTTGGCAGAAGCAGGGGCAAAAGGCGTAATGGCAAATGCAGAAACGGCAGTGCGGCGTGTTATCTTCATGAAAACCCCATTGGATGATTTTTGCAGCGTGACATCTCTGCACGGCAGAGGCAACAGGGCTGCATGACCGATGTTGCTTGGTGCGCCACCCAAGGCGCGGAGAACAGCCCCTTTCTTTTGATTGCAGATCATGCGTCTAACCGCGTACCGGATGATATTGATCTGGGCATCGCGCCGGAGCTGCTGACCGACCACATCGCCATTGATCGCGGCGTGGCCGAGCTGGGTCAGGCGCTGTGTGCCGCCCTCAATTGCCCCGGCATTTTTGCCAATATCTCTCGGCTGGTGGTGGACCTCAATCGCGAGGAAGATGCCCCCCATATCATTCCAACAATCAGCGATGGGCATCACATTCCCGGCAATGCGATCAGCCCGGAGGACCGGCAGGCGCGAATTGCCCGCTATTGGCAACCCTATCACCAGCATATTGCGGATCAGATTGCGGCCCAGCGCCCGCGCCTCTTAATCTCGCTCCACAGTTTCACCCCGCAATTGCAAAGCAAGCCCGAAGAAACCCGCCCTTGGGAAATTGGGATTCTCTATAACCAAGACGATCGCGCAGCCCGACAGGCCATCCCGGCGCTCACAGCGCTAGGCCTGTGTGTGGGGGATCAGCTTCCCTATTCTGGCAAACTCTTAAACGCGACCATGAACCGCCATGGCGAAGCCAATGGCATTGCCTATCTGGGGCTAGAGCTGCGGCAAGACCAAATCACCACGCCAGAGGGCGTTGCACGCTGGGCTGGCATCCTAGCGCCAATCATTCGCGGGCTGAAAATCTAGCCCGCCAGCCGATCGCGCAATTCGCGCTTCAGCACTTTGCCAAT
>JBEDNE010000110.1:0-15093 GCA_041170745.1 Pseudomonadota bacterium | reverse complement strand
CATCAGGCCCGCGCCACCTGCACCAAGGATTATCGCATCATAAGGGGAAGACGTCATAAGCCTGCCCTAGGGCATAAGCCTTTTCGGGACAAATAGCGCTGAGCCGTTTGGCAATTTGGTCCGCACAGCCAAAGCCCCCTGCCACATTTGGCAGGAGGCCTAGCCGATGATTAGGAGCGCGCCTTGCCCTTGCGCCACATTTTCCGCATCGCCTTGGCCTCGGCGCCCCGTTCTGCTGCGCTCAACACGCCATCTTTATTGGTGTCGAGGCGATCAAACTGGGCCAGCGCGGCAGCACTGACTTCTGCTTCGGTCAATTTCGCATCGGTATTGGCATCTGCCGTCGCAAAGCTGCGCTCGGTAATCATGCCGCCCAGCGGGCCGCCCATGACGCGCGTTTGCACAATAACGCGGGGGCCACCCGCAATGCTGGGGGCTGGCACCTTTGCTCCGTCTGCGCCCGAGCGCGGGATCATGATGGTTTCCACCTGCCGGCCATCTCCCCCATGCATCATCAGGACAGCGGGGGCATCCGGCCCACCGGGCATAGGGGGCATATCCATCCGCATAGAGGCGTGATGCGCATCAAACTCAGCACGGCTAATGCTGCCATCCTTATTGCCATCCATGGCATCAAACATACGGCCCATAGCGGCCTTCACCCGGGCTTCGCGCTGCGCAGCGACTTCCTCGCGCGTCACAAATCCATCCTTATTGGCATCCTGTTCGGCAAATTGGGCCTTCAGCTTGGCCTCCAAATCCACCCGGCTCATTGGGGCGGGCATAATCCGCACTTCGCGCCGTTCAATGGTCTGCGCCATCGCTGGACCCGCGGCCACCAAGCTCAGCCCAATGCATAATAAAGCCTTATTCATCATCATCCTCCGTCCTCAATCCTGAATAGGTCATGCCATGATAGGACGCGATATAAATCCAAGCAGATGTCGCTTCGATGAACAGCCAATCTTGGACGCTGCATTGCCCTGCAGCCGTTCCTTCGCTAAGACTGGTCTTGCCCCGGTGTGCTGCGGTTCAAAAACCTGCGCCCTGCCGGGGTTTCGCGTTCTTTACCGAGGTCAGGACCAGCCGATGAACCGCCGCCGCCAGATTTATGAAGGTAAGGCCAAGATTCTGTACGAAGGTCCAGAACCGGGGACTCTCATCCAGTATTTTAAAGATGATGCGACAGCCTTTAACGCCCAGAAAAAGGGCACGATCAACGGCAAAGGCGTGATCAACAACCGGATTTCTGAGCACGTCTTTACGCTGCTGGGCAATATTGGGATCCCGACCCATTTCATCAAACGCCTCAATATGCGCGAGCAATTGGTGCGACAGGTTGAAATTGTGCCGATTGAAGTCGTGGTGCGCAATGTGGCCGCAGGGTCTTTGTCCAAACGCTTGGGCGTTGAAGAGGGCACCCAATTAAGCCGGACTATTCTTGAATATTATTACAAGGATGATGCGCTGGGTGATCCGCTGATTACCGATGAACATATCGCCTGTTTTGGCTGGGCCAGCCAAGAAGAGATGCACGACATTGCCGATATGGCGATCCGTATCAATGACTTCATGTCGGGGTTGTTTGCCGCCATTGGCATCCGCCTTGTGGACTTCAAGCTGGAATTTGGCCGCGTGTGGGAAAATGATTTTGCCCGCATCATTTTGGCCGATGAAATCAGCCCCGATGGCTGCCGGTTGTGGGACATGGCCTCGGGTGAAAAGCTGGATAAGGATCGCTTCCGCCGAGACCTTGGTGGCGAGGTTGAAGCCTATCAGGAAGTCGCACGCCGGTTAGGCCTGCTGCCTGATGGCGCGGACAGCGCGGTTCTGGACCTAGAAACGCATCGTAAAAAGCTTCGCTAGACCAATTTAGCGCGTCCATTGTCGAACGAAGTCGCAGAAATACCTTTGTGAATCATCGTTATATTTTGGCAATGACGTAGCCTGCAGGTTATGCGTAAACGCCCCTATAATTGGGGGGTGCAGCTATGGTGCGTCTGTTTGAGTTCCTTAGAAGCTGCGAGAAGGAAACTGGCACCCGGCTCGTCACCTTCGATTTTGAGATTATATTTTTTCTCTATCTCCATGGCCCATCGCCGTCGATGACAGTCCTCCAAGCCACAAATGCGTCGCTTGCTGCCTTTGTAAAGGCACTCAAACGCTTGACCGAAGAAGGCCTTTTGGTGGTTGAACAAGGCACAATGGACCGCCGGATCCGCAACTACGATCTTGCCCCGGATGTTCGCGCCAAGCTGAGCGAAAACTTCACACGCCTCTTTGGCGAGCTTCCGACCAAATCCTAACAAAGGGGCCCGGGGGAACGGGCCCGGCAGATTAGGATTGCGGTGTTGCCGGATCGCTTGGCATCAAATCAGCGTCTGCCGCATTTGCAGCGGGAGTTGAGGCAGGCGCTGGGGCTGAGGCCGCACTAGGCGCAGTCTCAACTGCGGCATCAACCCGCCGAAAGACATAAGAATAGAGCTCTGGCTGGCTTAGAATGACTTCTGCCTTGGCCTCGCTAATCACGGGAATGCCAACCCGGGCGACTTGCGTGAACTTCAATGCCAATTGGCTGCCATTATTGGCGGCGGGCATAACCAACGCAAAAAACTGAAGATTCACTTCGTTGCGTCCGCCTTTATCCGCTGTCTTTCCGCGGCGTCCACTCAGCTGGCCCGTCGCCCGATCCACAATGTCGAGAATATAGCCAGACTCCCGGAACACTTTCACGGTGCGGTCAAAAGTCGTCTCAATGGGCTGCGCATAGCTGGCACGCTGATAGGTCGAGTCAAATGTGAAGGCAGTTCGGCCCGTTTGAATGGGCTCATTACGGGCACAGCCTGTTGCGGCCAAGGCGAGCATCGCTGCACTCAGAACAATGTGACTACGGCGCATTCGTCTATCCCCATCTTTTGATCTGCCCAAAGTGTAGGAATCCCAAGCGCATTTGTCCATCACCCTGACCCTTTGTCACAGACACACGCCAATCGCAGCGATGATCCGGCTGGGCCGGGCCGCCGCCGTCAAGAAGGAAGATAACTATGGAAACTAAGTGTTTCTTGCAGGCTGTAGAACAGGGGTCACGGTTTGTAGCTTATTGATAGAGTTATGGACTTTATTCCGGCAGTTCCTAACTTATATATCAGCAAGAAGGATCAATTTGGAAAAGCAATGGGGCCATTAACTGAAGGACTTACCCGAGTTGAACACCAATTTCATCTTCGCGCGATTACGCCCGAATTTGAAATTTTAATGCACCTTTATGAAAAGGGGCCGACGCCATCGGCAGCTTTACGTGCAGCGTCTCGGGCGTCCTCAGCGGCCTTTAGCCTCGTTCTCAAACGGCTGGTGGGGGGTAACCTTCTGCAAGTGGCGCATGGCTGCTCAGATCGGCGCGTGCGCAAATATGACCTGACACCTTGGGCGCGCAGCGTGATGGATGAATTTGCCCGCACGACGGTGCGTGTTCTAACCAATGATCCTGCCGCCGGAGAATAATCGGCATCTTTCCCTTAGGCTCTGACCCCGCTATCAGCCCGCCACCCAAGCATAGCGGATGCATATTAGGATAAGGGCTGCACCATCATGGATACTCGCATTTGTTCGCCCGAGGCGTGTACCAGCATGGCAGACGTGCGGGCAGGCGTTGATGCCCTTGACGCAGATTTGGCGCGGCTGCTGGGCCAACGCTTTGCCTATATGCGGGCCGCCGCGCGCATCAAGCCAGAGCGGCATCTGGTGCGCGATGAAGCCCGCAAGGCGCAAGTCATTGCCAATGCGCAGCGCGCAGCCCGGGCGGCGAATTGGCCCGAAGACATTGCCGCGCAACTCTGGGAAGTTCTGGTAGAGGCCTCAATTGCTTATGAATTGGCAGCCTTTGACGCACGCGCCGATCACTCCGCCTAAGCGGCTAGAGGTCCAAGCGATAATAATCGCTATCGCACCAGCCAATATGCGTTTTCATCGTGTTCTTTTCTGACCCCGTCCAGCGGAACCCGCATTTTTCCAGCAGCGCTTTAGACCGGATGTTCCGTGGATCCACATCCGCCCACAGATGATCACTGACCCTCTGCAGCCGCATATGCGCGATAAAGGCGCGCAGGGCCTCTTGCGCAAAGCCGCGGCCCCAATAGTCTTTGGCCAGAATAAAGCCAATTTCCGGCACCCGCCAACAGCCTAATTTGCCAATCAACCGGCCTTCATAATCAATGAAATAATCAAACTGGCTGCCCTGGGGATCGTCCAAAATGGGGGCCAGCCACCGAGCCGTTTCGGCAAGATCTTGATGGGCTGGGCCCGACCAATAGGTCATCCCGGCGTCATCACAGAAAATGCGATGAATATCCTCAACATCAGACGCCTTGGGCAGTCTTAACTGAAGGCGCTCGGTTCTAAGGGTCATATCAATCCTATCCACACCCTCTCTGAGATAGGATCAAAACAGCCCATGCCAAGCCGTTGGCGCTGCGCTTCCTTCTGGGAGTTGCGTCTATCTCATATATCTGTATATCTGGATATATGGAATCATATACGGCCATTGCTGCATTATCGGCTCTCGCCCAATCGAGCCGATTGGATGCGTTTCGCCTCCTCGTGCAAAATGAACCTGTCGGGCTGCCCGCAGGCGACATCGCCAAATTGCTGGGCGCTCCCCAAAATACCGTGTCGACGCATCTCAGCGTCCTCCAAAACGCGAAGCTCGTGGTGTCTGCGCGGCAGGGACGGTCCATCATCTATCGCGCGCACATGTCGACGCTGAAAGACCTTATGCTGTTTCTCGCCAAAGATTGTTGCGGGGGGCATGAAAGTCTGTGTGCGCCCCTCGTCGCTGAACTTGCGTGTTGCTGAACAAGGAAATCACATGGCTGAGCAGATTTATAATGTGCTGTTCCTCTGCACGGGCAATTCGGCCCGCTCCATCCTGGCTGAGTCCATCCTCAATCATGAATTTGGTGATCGTTTTAAAGGATATAGCGCAGGCAGCTTCCCCAAGGGACAGGTTCACCCTGTTGCAATCGATGTGCTGCGCCAGCTGGGTCATGATACATCCTATTTTCGATCGAAAAGTTGGGATGCGTTTTCGGGCGCCCATGCGCCCAAGCTCGATTTCGTCTTTACCGTTTGCGACAATGCCGCACAGGAAACCTGCCCTATATGGAGTGGCCATCCAATGACGGCACATTGGGGCATTCCTGACCCTGCTGCTGTCGAAGGCAGCGCGGCGGAACAATATGCCGCCTTCCAATCTGCCTATCGCATGATGCGGGCGCGGATTTCCCTTTTTGCAAGCCTGCCGCTGAGTGCATTGGATGCCATGAGCCTCAAGAACCAGCTCACCAACATCGGCACCCGCGCTTATCCAGATGAGCAGACTATATGAGCATCGCCGCGTCTCGCCTGTCATTTCTGGATAGATATCTGACCTTTTGGATTTTCGCGGCGATGGCACTGGGCGTTGGCCTTGGTGCCGCATTTCCAGCCGTCCCGCTGTCCTTAGAAGCGCTCTCGATTGATGGCACCAATCTGCCAATTGCGGTGGGCCTGATCCTGATGATGTACCCGCCCCTTGCAAAAGTGAAATATGAGCGTCTGGGCGACGTGTTTCAGGACAAGCGGGTGCTGGCGCTGTCGCTGGTGCAGAATTGGGTGATTGGTCCGGCCTTGATGTTCGGATTGGCCGTTATGTTTCTGCGCGATCACCCAGATTATATGACAGGCGTCATCCTGATTGGCTTGGCCCGGTGCATTGCGATGGTCCTTATATGGAACCAGCTCGCCGGTGGAAGCAGCCAATATGTCGCGGGGCTCGTGGCGTTTAATTCGCTTTTCCAAATTCTATTCTTTGCGCCCTTTGCGTGGTTTTATCTCAGCTTCCTTCCCGCCATCTTCGGGCTCGAGGCGCATGTTGTTGATGTGAGCTTTTGGACCATTGCCAAAGCCGTTTTGACGTATCTTGGCATTCCCTTTGTCGCTGGGTTTTTAACGCGCGCCCTTGTGATCCGGCAGCGCGGTGAAGACTGGTTCACCACGCACTTTCTTCCAAAGATTAGTCCGATCACGCTTTTCGCGCTGCTGTTTACGATTGTCGCCATGTTCAGTCTAAAGGGCGGCGACGTGGTGGCGCTGCCCATCGATACGCTGCGTATTGCAGTGCCTTTGGTCCTCTATTTCCTGATCATGTTCTTCATCAGCTTCGTCATGGGCAAGCTGATTGATGTTGATTATCCGCGCACAGTGTCGCTGGCCTTTACCGCGGCCTCCAACAATTTTGAGTTGGCAATTGCCGTTGCCATCGCTGCCTTTGGCCTTGCCTCGCCCATTGCCTTTGCCGCTGTCATCGGCCCCTTGGTTGAGGTGCCCGTCCTGATCCTCTTGGTCAGCGTGGCGACCCGATTGGGGGCCCGATATTTTGCTGATACATGGCCCCCTCGCCAATAGCGCGGCACCCCCAGACCGGCGCATCCGTCTGACCCCGAACCCTTTTCTGCACACTCGGCAAATTCGGGCACCCCGCAATTAACAAACGCCTTTGGACAAAAGGCCAATGCCATCCGCTCCAGTCAAAAGAGCGCAACGGCCTATAAACTTGCGGATTCGCAAAAGTTGCAGAAAAACAAAATTTGTCACGAAAATGAAAGTTTCTTAGACCGCTACTCTCTTCGTTCCAGAAAAAAGGAGAGGGCTAACTTGCCCTTACTTTCGGATAACTGCGCTTCTCTTCTCAGCTTGATAAAGAAGCTGAGGGGGAACACGCAAATTGCCGCACTGGATGGCGATGAAGAGCTGCTTTTGGCCTGGCTAGCGCTCGACTGGCACGAAGGCCGTCAGGTTACAGTGGGGCAAGTAATGGACCGGGATGAGTTCAAAACGCGCACCTATGCCTATCGCCGGCTGTCCTCGCTCAGGAAGAAGGACTGGGTGAACTTAGTGACTGCGCCGCATGACCAGCGCGTCAAATTTGTTGTCCCAACAGATAAAACACGCCGGTATTTCACCAGCTTTAGTCGATCCATTGATGAATATGTGACAGTCAAGCCTCTGCCCTAAGGCGCAACCCAAGGCGGACGCTGTAAAGCCCATAGCAAGACCACGAAAAAGGGGCCGTGGATACCCACGACCCCTTGATCTTGATCCTGAAAAACCGAAGCTTCGGTTTAGCGCTTCGAGAACTGGAAGCTACGACGTGCCTTAGCGCGGCCGTACTTCTTACGCTCAACAGCGCGGCTATCGCGAGTCAGGAAGCCAGCCTTTTTGACGACCGAGCGGAGCGCAGGCTCTTGCTTGGTCAGGGCCTGGCTGATGCCGTGCTTTACAGCGCCTGCCTGGCCCGAAAGGCCACCGCCCTTAACCGTGGCAATCACATCATACTGACCTTCGCGTTCGGCAATGCCGAAAGGCTGGTTGATGACGAGACGCAACGTCGGACGTGCGAAATAGATTTCCTGATCACGGCCATTGATCGTGATCTTGCCGGTGCCGGGCTTTACCCACACGCGGGCAACAGCGTCTTTACGACGGCCCGTGGCATAGGAACGGCCCTGTGCGTCAACTTCACGTTCACGCAGCGGAGCGGGCGGAGCAGCCGGAGCGACGGGGGCTTCGGCAGCAGCTTCAACAGCTGGTGCAGCAGCAGCCGGGGCAGCGGCAGTGTTGGTGAGCTCACCCAGATCGGCGAGCGACTGACGGGTATCGGTGTCGGACATTATGCACCCACCTTGTTCTTGCGGTTCAGCGAGCCAACGTCGATGACATTGGGGTTCTGGGCGGCATGCGGATGCTCCGTGCCCGAATAGAGGCGCAGGTTGCGCATCTGCTGACGGCCCAGCGGACCACGCGGGATCATGCGCTCAACGGCCTTTTCCAGAACGCGCTCCGGGAAGCGACCTTCCAAAACCTTGCCGGCGGTGATGCCCTTAATCCCACCCGGATAGCCGGTGTGCTTGTAATAGACCTTCTGGCCGAGCTTGCGGCCGGTGAAGCGCACCTTGTCCGCATTGATGACGATGACATTGTCACCGCAATCCACGTGCGGCGTGAAGCTCGGCTTATGCTTGCCGCGCAGGATGTTCGCGATGATCGTGGCAACGCGGCCCACAACGAGGCCTTCGGCGTCGATGATGTGCCACTGCTTTTCGACCTCTGCCGGTTTTGCCGGCTTGGTGATGCGGGTGAGCGCCTTCATAAAAGTGCGTCCTCTTGACGAAAAAACAAAAACGCGCCGCCCCAAAGGGCAGCGGCGATGGCGGCCCTTTTGCAGGTAGTGACATTTAAGTCAAGGATTCGCGGGGTTCTTGAAACGGGTAAAATAATACCGGTTAGCTTGTGGGGCGGCGGCCAAGGATGTGCATGCCCCACACAGTTGCGGCCACAACCAGCGCCCCAACCGCCTGATGCAGCACGGCCAGCGTGATGTTGACGTGCGTCATAACGGTCGCAATGCCGAGCAGAATCTGGATGCCAAAGCTGCTGTGAATGGCAATTGAGGCGGGGCGTGCGCCCACGGCTTTCACACGCCGGGCCAGCAGCACCAGCGCAATCACGGCCACCCATGCCCACCAGCGATGCACAAAATGGATCACAAAGGGATCATTGGTCAGCACATGAAAGGCGCTGCCTTCAATGCTGGGTTGCGGCAGGAAGGTGCCCGTTGCCGCATTCATCAACGGCCAATCACTTGACGCCAGGCCCGCATTCAGCCCTGCCGTATAGGCCCCAAAGAGAAGCTGGATGGCCAGCACAATCGCAACAGCAATGGAAAAGCCTGTCAGCCGTGCCGGCTGTGCCTTGGGGTCGCGCGCCAGCGCCTTTAAATCAAGCGCGGTCCACACCAGGCCCGCCAAAATGAACAAGGCCGTCAGCAAATGCGTGGCCAGCCGATAATGGCTCACATCGGTCCGATCGACGAGGCCAGAGGCCACCATCCACCAGCCAATTGTGCCCTGCAGCCCGCCCAAAGCCAACAGAGCGACCAGCCGGGGCGCATAGCCTTGGGGAATAGCGCGCTTCACTGCAAACCACAGCAGCGGCAGCGCAAAGGCCAAACCAATGACGCGGCCCAGCAAGCGATGGACCCATTCCCAAAAGAAGATGAACTTAAAGTCCGCCAGACTCATGCCCTGATTGATCAACTGATATTCAGGGATTTGCTGATATTTGCGAAATGCCTCTTGCCAATCTGCCTCTGTCAGCGGGGGGATGGTGCCTGTAATGGGCTTCCATTCGGTAATCGACAGGCCAGATTCAGTAAGCCGGGTAATCCCGCCTACAATAACCATCAGGAAAACAAGGCTGGCGACGGCCAAGAGCCAGTTCGCAAGCGCGTTGGGGCGGGCAAGAGGCTGAGTCATGGCGCGTCTATAGGCCCATGGCCCTGCGCCGCAAAGCCCCTCCTTGGGTGAGGGAATGGCTCTCACGCCCCTGCGATATTGGCGTTGAATGTTATATTGTATCTTTCATCAAAATCAGGCATAGTAGCGCCGTGATCAAAGGATTCGCCTTGCCACTTGACCGCGACCAGCTTGACCGCCTTGCGATTGGGCTGTCCAGCCTATGCGTGGCGCATTGTGTTATCTCCTCCATTGTCTTGGCGGTTATGGCTTCGGCAGGCGGCGTTCTTCTCCACCCGCTGATCCATGAAGTCGGCTTGGTCTTGGCGATCATCTTGGGCCTAATTGGCCTTGGCCGCGGTGCGATGACGCATGGCGCACGTTTACCAGCCGGGCTGGGCCTGGCTGGGCTTGGCGTTATGGTTTTTGCGCTTTCCCAGCCCCATGATGGCCGCGAGGCGCTGTTCACCATTTTGGGGGCCAGCCTGTTGGCGCTGGGCCATTATCTCAACCGCCGCGCCCTCACCTAATTTCCTAGTCTAGACAAAGGGGCCGCTTGCGATCCGCCCCGTGTCGACATAATCTGGCGCCATGGGCCAGCATCGCCACCACCATGATTTACCCGCCGGGGATGACCTGATTGATGCCGCGCGCAACGCGATGGCACGATCTGGCGAACAATGGACGGCCATGCGTGCCAGCGTGTTTCGCGCTTTAATTGGCTTTGATAAGCCCGCCTCAGCCTATGATATTGCGGAAGCTGTCTCGCAGGCACAGGGCCGGCGCGTGGCGGCAAACAGTGTTTACCGCATTTTGGACCTGTTTGTTTCTGCCAATGTCGCCACCCGGGTGGAAAGCGCCAATGCCTATCTTGCCAATGCCCACCCCAATTGCGCGCATGACTGTATTTTTCTGGTCTGTGATGATTGCGGGGCCACAACGCATATCGATGACGATCAAATTGCCGCCAGCGTGCGTGCGGCCGCGCGCAAGGCAGGCTTTGAGCCCAAACGCCCCGTTGTCGAGGTGCGGGGTAGCTGTCCTGAGTGCCAATAAGAACGTGGCGTGATCAGCGGCTGGCCGGCAAGGGCAACTGGCCCCAAACACGCTGACCCCCCACCCAAGTTTCCAAAACCTTGGCCGCGCGCAGGGCGTCTGGCGTGGCGGTCAGCGGATCGACATCAATCAGAATAAAATCGGCCCATAGGCCCGGCGCCAGCCGACCAATGCGGTTTTCCGCAAAGCTGGCATAGGCTGCTTGCGTGGTAAAACCCGCCAAGGCATCGGCGCGCGTCACCCGTTCTTCAGGCCGCCAGCCGCCCGGCGGCGCGCCCCGCGCATCTTGCCGCGTAAAGGCGGTTGCCAGCCCCGCAAAAGGATCAGGGCTTTCAACGGGCGTGTCGGACCCAAAGGCCAATCGCACCCCCGCCAATTGCATAGAATGCCAGGCATAGGCCCCTGTCAGCCGATTGGGCCCAAGCCGGGCCTCAGCCATCAGCCGATCACTGGTTTGATGCACCGGCTGCATAGAGGCAATCACCCCCAATTGCGCAAAGCGCGGGATGTCAGCGGGATCGACAATCTGGGCATGTTCAATGCGCCAGCGCCGGTCCCCGCCATAGCTCTCTTGCAGATCGGCAATCGCATTTAACACTTGGGCATTGGCGGCATCACCAATGGCGTGGATGGCCAGTTGAAAGCCATCCATTGCGGCCCGGCTCATCAAATTGCGCAGCTTGGCATCGTCCAAAAACTGCAGACCCCGTTCTGCGGGCTTGTCGGCATAAGGATGTTTCAGCCACGCCCCGCGTGATCCCAAAGCGCCATCGGCATACAGCTTTACGCCGGCCATGCGCAGCTTATCACCATATAGCCACGGCGTTGGTTCGCCCGCAGTAATTTGGGCCATGGGCTCAATGCTGCCGGAATAGCTGAAAATCCGAAGGCGCAACCAATTTTCATCGCCCGCGCGCCGAAAGCTAAGCCAATCCTCAACGCTCGTGCCCATATCGGCAATGGCCGTAATGCCCAGCGAGAGCAGCCGGTCTTGCGCCTTAGCCAGAGCAAGATCGCGGTCCTTTGCAACAGGTGGCGGGACGTGCGCTTCAATCAAGCGGCTGGCGGCATCCACAAACACACCGCTGGGCTTGCCGTCCACCATCTGAATTTGCCCACCTGAGGGGCTTTTGGTGGCCGGGCCAATGCCGGCAGCCGCCATCGCTGCGCTGTTTGCCCAGCCGGCATGGCCATCAACGCGCGCCAGCCAGACAGGCCGATCTGCAACAGCGGCATCCAATTCTGCTGCCGTGGGGAAGCGCCCCAGCCCCCAGCTTTCCTGATTCCAACCGCGGCCCAAAATCCATTTTCGATTGGGGTTGGCCCGCGCATAGGCGGCAATTTTGGCCTGCGCCTCGGCCAGACTGCGCGTGTCCGACAGATCGAGCGTCAGTTGCTGAAAGCCCAGCTCCATCACATGGCCATGCGCATCAATAAGGCCGGGCAGCAGCACCTTGCCCTGCCCATCTAAGCGCGCATCAAAGGTTTCAGCTGGCGGATTTTTCTTGGGCTTTTTGCGCTGTGCCCGGTCCGTTTGCGCCTCAGGCCCCGCAATCAACCGGGCAATTCTGCCATCTCGCCCAATGACCAGCCCGGTAAAGCGAACCACCTCGCCCCGGGCATTCAGCGTGATGCCTTTGACATTTTCAACCAGCGTATCTGCTGCAGCCGGTGTTGCGATCAGCGCGGCAAGCGCCCCAGCCAAAAGCCGCTTCATTTCGCCTTCAATCGACGGATCAGCGCGCTGGTATCCTGACGGCCACCGCCCATGTCCTGCACTTCGGCATAAAATTGGTCGATCAGCGCAGCGAGCGGCAAGGTCGCGCCATTGGCCCGCGCTTCTTCCAAGGCAAGGCCCAAATCTTTGCGCATCCAATCTACTGCAAAGCCAAAGTCAAATTCATCGCGGGCCATTGTTTCCCAACGATTGAGCATTTGCCAGCTGGAGGCCGCGCCACCCGAAATCGACTCAAATACCTTATCGAGGTCCAGCCCGGCGGCCTGCGCAAAGCGCATCGCCTCTGACAGGCTTTGGATAATGCCGGCAAAGGTGATTTGATTGACCATCTTCGTGGTCTGGCCCGCACCCGACGGGCCGACATGGACAATCTTTTTGGAATAGGCCTGCATAAAGGGGGTGGCAGCAGCAATGGCGTCATCTCGGCCACCGCACATCAGCGTGAGCGTGCCTTGTTCCGCGCCAATTTGCCCGCCGGTGACAGGCGCATCGACAACCATAACGCCAGAGCCCTTGGCTTCCACAGCCAATTGGCGGGCAATGCGCGCCGAAACTGTGGTGTGATCAACAAAGACACTGCCCGACTTCATCGTGCGGAAGGCGCCATCCCGCCCCATTGTCACAGCTGCCAAATCTTCATCCGTGCCAACACAGCTGATCACCGCTTCCACGCCATCTGCTGCTTCAGCAGGCGAGGCAGCAACGCGCCCGCCATGCGCCGCAACCCAAGCCTCTGCCTTGGCGCGTGTACGATTATAGACGGTCAATTCATGCCCTGCATGGGCCAGATGCCGGGCCATTGGGCCGCCCATGACCCCAAGGCCGATAAATGCCAGTTTTGCCATGCGTCCTCCTTACGCAGAGAAAGCGTTCTGCGCCAGCCCATCGCCGTTTGCTTATGTCGAATGAAGTCCTTTGAACCGACATGCGTTTCTTTTCGCGCCATCCTGGGCTAAGCGCAGGCCATTATGGCAGACCAAGATATGCTTCCCGTCACCCTGGCTGATGTGCGCGCGGCACATGACCGCATCCGTGAGTCGATTGTCCGCACCCCCACATTGCGCAGCCAAACTTTATCGCAACTGACGGGGGCCAATGTCTGGCTGAAGTTTGAAAACCTCCAGTTTACAGCGGCCTATAAGGAGCGCGGAGCGCTGAACCGCTTGCTGCAATTGGGCGATGCGGCGCTGAAGGCAGGTGTGATTGCGGCGTCCGCTGGCAATCACGCACAGGGCCTTGCCTATCATGGCAAGCGGTTGGGCGTGCCCGTAACCATTGTGATGCCCAAGCCCACCCCAATCGTCAAAGTGATGCAGACGCAAAGCCATGACGCCCGGGTCGTGCTGTTTGGCGAGACATATGACCAAGCCTATGCCCATGCACGGGAATTGGAAAAGCGTGAGCATCTGACCTTCGTCCACCCCTTTGACGAACCAGAGATTATTGCCGGCCAAGGGACGTTGGCGATCGAAATGCTGGACGATGCGCCCGACATTGATTGCTTTGTTGTCCCCATTGGCGGGGGCGGCCTGATTTCTGGCATTTCCACAGTCGCCCGCGCACTCAAGCCCGAGGCGCAGATTATTGGTGTTCAGGCAGAGCTGTTCCCCAGCATGTACAATGTCTTCAAGGGCACGCAGTTGGACTGTGGCGGCGATACGCTGGCCGAAGGCATTGCTGTGAAATATCCGGGTGATTTGACGCGCCGCTTTGTTGCCGCCCAAGTCGATGACATTCAATTGGTGGGCGAACGGCATTTGGAACAGGCCGTCAGCCTGTTGCTGCAAATTGAAAAAACCGTGGTGGAAGGCGCAGGGGCGGCCGGCCTTGCCGCGCTGCTCGCCAATCCTGATCGATTCCGCGGCCGCAATGTCGGGATCGTTCTGTGCGGCGGCAATATTGATACCCGCCTATTGGCAAATGTGCTGCTGCGCGATCTTGCCCGCTCGGGCCGTTTGGCGCGGGTCCGGTTGCGGTTGCAGGATCGGCCCGGTGCGCTTTTTGGCGTTTTTGGCATTTTCGCCAATCTCGATGCCAATGTGCTGGAAATTTACCATCAGCGCGTCTTCACCAATTTGCCGGCTAAGGGTCTGATTACCGATATTGAATGTGAACTGCGCGATAGCGCCCATCTTGAGGCGTTGCTGACCGCCCTTGCCGAAGGCGGCTATGATGCCAGCCTTGTTGAACCGGATTGAGACGAATTTTAACCGAACTTGTCGGTAAATTCGCTTTTCACCGGGGCCATGAAGCGACATAAGTTGTGGCTCAGCCCGCCTGTGGCTTGGCGCGCGACAAAGGAAAGGGTGAACGCCCGGTGACGGCGCAATTTCGGTTCCCGCGTTTTTTTGTAACCAGCCCCGCGCCCTGCCCCTATCTGGCGGGCAAGCTGGAGCGCAAAGTTTTTACTGACTTGTCTGGTCCGCATGCCCCTGAACTCAATGAGGCGCTCAGCAAAATTGGCTTTCGCCGCAGCCAAGCTGTCGCCTATCGGCCAAGCTGCGCAGAGTGTTCTGCCTGTGTGTCTGTGCGCGTCATCGCGCAGGCATTTCAGCCCAATGCCAGCCAAAAACGCTTGCTGAAAAAACATGCAGATCTGGAAGTGTCCGCCTGCCAGCCTTGGGGCACGGAAGAACAATATCATCTTCTGCGACGCTATTTGATTGCACGCCATCCTGGCGGCGGCATGTCGCAAATGGATGATATGGATTATGCAGATATGGTGGAAACCACTCCCGTGGACACCAATATCATTGAATATCGCGAGCCAAGTGTGGATGGCAAGCTGGGTCGGCTGGTCGGGGCCTGCCTGACTGACCGACAAAGCGACGGCTTATCGATGATTTACAGCTTTTTTGAGCCGGATGATGCCGCCCGACCCGGGCTCGGGACTTTCATTATTTTAGATCATATTTTGCGCGCGGCAGACCATGGGCTGCCATATGTCTATTTGGGCTATTGGATCGCGGG
>JBEDNE010000109.1:0-9060 GCA_041170745.1 Pseudomonadota bacterium | reverse complement strand
GGAGGAACAAGGTCATATTGGCATTGGCCGTCGCCGCCAGTGCCTTTTCCCCCAGAAACTGCCCGACAAAAACCGCGTTGACCGAGCCATTCATCGATTGGAGGATGTTTACCCCCAAAGATGGCAACGCAAACAGAAACAGGGTCTTGGCAACAGGCCCCTGTGTCAGATCACGCTGGCGGGCCCGATCACTCACGCGCCAAGACGCGCCAAAGCAGCTGTCAGCTTTTCAACCTCTGCCGCCTTTTCGGCATGGTCAGCACGCGCTTTTTCAACGGCTTCGGGCTTGGCCTTTTCAACAAAAGCCGGATTGTTCAAGCGTCCCGCTAGCGAGGCTGCTTCCTTTGACACAGCCTCAATCGCCTTGGTGATGCGTGCGCGTTCTGCTGCGAGATCAATCACGCCTTCCAGTGGCAACACAAAAGTCGCTTCATCGACCACCAGCTGCACCGCCCCGCCTGCAGGCGCTGCATCGGTGGAGACACTGTCCAACCTTGCAAGGCGGGCAATCGCGGCCTGCTGGTTTGCCAAGCGCTCAACCGTGAGAGGCCCAGCATCGCGGACAAAAGCATTCAGGCGTGCACCCGGCGCAATGCCCAGTTCGTTCTTTGCTGTGCGCACTTCACTGACGAGGCGGATCAGCCAATCAATTTCAGCACTGGCCGCCGCATCTGCCGAGGCCCCTGGCGCCGGCCAGCGCGCATGGATGAGATCATAGGGTCGATCCGCCAGCGCGTGCCACAGCTCTTCGGTAATGAAAGGCATGAAGGGGTGGAGCATGACCAGAATCTGATCGAGCACCCAGCCAGCCACGGCCTTGGTCTCCTCATCAATCTGGCCCTTAATCAGTTCCAGATACCAATCGCAGAACTGATCCCACACAAAGTGGTAAATCGCGTCCGCCATGCCATCAAAGCGCAATTCTTCAAACGCCTTGTCGAGCTTGGCGAGCGTTGCGCTCACTTCGCCAATGATCCAGCGATTAACCGCTGAGGTTGCAGCGGGCGCTTCCAGGCTGGTGCTGCCACCAATGCCATTGGCTTGCGCAAAGCGCGTCGCGTTCCACAGCTTCGTTGCAAAGTTGCGATAGCCTTCAACGCGCTTTTCATCCATTTTCACATCGCGGCCTTGGCTTTCCATCGCCGCCATGAAGAAACGCAACGCGTCCGCGCCATATTGATCAATCAGCCCCAGCGGATCGACGACATTGCCCTTGGATTTGGACATTTTCTGGCCATCGGCTGCGCGCACCAGACCGTGGAGATAGAGCGTCTTCCACGGCACATCCTTCATAAACTGAATGCCCTGCATCGCCATGCGCGCATCCCAGAAGAACAAAATGTCAAAGCCTGAAATCAGCACATCATTGGGATAATGACGGGCCAATGCTTCTGTCTGATCGGGCCAGCCCAGCGTGCCAAATGGCCAAAGCGCCGAGGAGAACCATGTATCCAGCACATCGGGATCGCGCGTCAGATCTTTCCCACCTGCAAGCGCCTTTGCCTCGTCTTCGCTTTCGGCGACGAACACAGTGCCATCCGCATCATACCAAGCCGGAATCTGGTGGCCCCACCAGAGCTGGCGCGAGACGCACCAAGGCTGGATATTTTCCATCCAGTTGAAATAGGTTTTTTCCCATGTCTGCGGCACGACCTTGATCGCGCCTGACTTCACTGCCTCAATTGCGGGCTTGGCAAGCGTTTCGGCATCGACATACCATTGATCCGTCAGCCAAGGCTCAATCACTTGGCCAGAGCGATCCCCATAAGGGGTTTGGATCACGCGATCTTCAATCTTTTCCAGCAGGCCCGCCGCTTCAATGGCGGCGACCACCTTTTTGCGGGCGTCGAAGCGATCCATACCCAGATAGTCCGTCGGGATCAGCCCGTCCGCCGTCTGCACCACGCGCGCTTCGGCATCGAGCATGTTGAGCATGTCCGCCGCCTTAATGCCCGCACGCTTGCCGACTTCGAAATCGTTGAAATCATGCCCCGGCGTGATCTTCACAGCGCCTGAGCCCAGCTCGGGATCGGCATGCTCATCCGCGACAATCGGAATTTCGCGGCCCGTAATGGGCAGGCGCACCTTTTTGCCTACCCATGCCTTATACCGATCATCCTCGGGGTTCACGGCAACGGCCATATCAGCGAGCATGGTTTCCGGCCGCGTCGTCGCAACCAGAATATGCCCGCTGCCATCTGCCAGTGGATAGCGGAAGTGCCAGAACTTGCCATTCACCTCGCGCGTTTCGACCTCAAGGTCCGAAATCGCAGTTTTCAGGCCCGGATCCCAATTCACCAGCCTTTTGTCGCGGTAAATGAGCTTTTGATTATAAAGATCAACAAAGACCTTCAGAACCGCGCGGCTAAAGCCTTCATCCATCGTGAAGCGCTCATTTGCCCAATCCATCGAACAGCCCAGGCGGCGGAGCTGACGGGTGATCTGCCCGCCCGATTCCTCTTTCCAGTCCCAGACTTTGGCAATGAAGTCTTCGCGCGTGAAATCGGTGCGCTTCTGCCCCTTCTCATTCAATTGGCGTTCCACCACCATTTGCGTCGCAATGCCCGCATGGTCGGTGCCGACGACCCAGAGCGCATCCTTGCCCTGCAAGCGCGCATGGCGAATGAGGATGTCTTGCAGGGTGTTATCAAGCGCATGGCCAATATGCAGGCTGCCCGTCACATTGGGCGGCGGATTGACGATCGTATAGGGCTCGGCATCCGGGCGATGCGGGCGGAATGCGCCCGTTTCTTCCCAATGACGGTACCACTTTGCCTCAATGGCGGACGGATCGAATGTTTTTGGCAGTTCTGACATGATGCGCCGCCTTTGCCAGCCGCGCGACGGGGTTGCAACCCGCAGGCCTTTTTTGACTGAGGGTTCGGGGAACGGGTTAGGCGCGGCCTTGCCCGGTAATGCGCGCCACTTCTTGCGCAACAACGCGCTCGACAATGACCGGGAGATGCGCGTCGAGCCAATCTTTCAGCATGGGCTTCAACAACTCACGGACCAGGCCCTCCAGCGTATCAGACCCAGCACTCTCGGGCTTGACGATCAGTTGGGATAAATTCGAGAGCGCCTGTCGGCTCGCCGCCAGTGCATCGGACGACATGATTGGGGTGGCCGTGCTGGCGTCGGCATCTTCCGTTAAGTCCAGAACTGCCTCTGGTCTCTCTTTGGCTGGCGCGAGGGGGCTAGGCTCAGCGCGCGACCTTTGCCGCGGCGCCGGTGCCGCCTTTGCATTGTCTTCTGCAATGATCATTTTGATGGACGAAAGAATCTCTTCCATCGAAGGCTCAGTCGCCTTGTCGGCCATTGACCTTGCTCCCCTTGCTTGCTGCCCGGCTTATCTGGCCGGCTTATTTTGCCGGCGGAGCGGAAATGTCGGATGTCTGAGCCTTTGAGTCAACTGTACGCGTTGCTTTCGCCGCGGGCTTTGGATCCTGATCCCAATCCCAGTAAATGCTCTTCACACGCCGATAATTGACGGTGGGATCATAAAGCGGCCCGCCATCCAGACCCAGATTGCGCGCTTCTGCTTGGCCCATTGCCGCCAATAATTGGAAACCCGCCACATAGCTGTTGCGCTGTGCGGTGACCAATTCCACTTGCGCGTTCAGCAATTCCCGCTCGGCGTTCAGAACATCAAGAATGGTGCGTGTGCCAACGCTGTTTTCTGCGCGCACGCCTTCCAGCGCCAAAGTGCTGGCATCCACTGCAATCTGCGCAGATTTGATCACTTGGTTGGACGCTTGCCAATTCGCAAAGGCCGACCGGGCCGAGGCGATCACCCCACGCTCGACGGCAATTTCACGTTCAATGGCCTGGCTTTGCCGCGCTTGTGCCTGGCGGATACGGGCCGACGGGCCACCCCCTTGGAAAATTGGGATGGTCAGCTGCGCACCCGCCGTTGTCGACTTGCTCGACCCGGGTAAGGTACCCGGCAAAGTGTTGAGATAATCAACATAGGAACTGCTGCCCACGGCATAGAGCTTTGGCAAACGTGTTGCGCGTGCGGCCCCCACGTCAAAACGTGCGGCATCGCGGGCCCGCGACGCAGACTGCAGATCAGGATTGTTTTTCAACGCCACTGCGACTGCTGAATCCGGTGTGGATGGCAAATTGGGCAAAGGTGGCGGGGTTTCCAGCGCATCGGGTGCGCTGCCAACCAATTGCACATAATTTTCGCGTGTCGAAATAAGCAACGCTTCGGCCTGTTGAAGTTGCGCCTTGGCAAAGGCCAGACGCGCCTCAGATTGGGCCACGTCCGTGCGTGTAAGATCCCCAACTTCAAAGCGATCGCGCGTGGCTTCTAGATTGACAGTCAGCACACCCACTTGCTTGCGGTTCAAATCCACAATGGCTTGGGCGCGGATGACATCCATATATGCCGCCACGACATTGGTGAAGACAGTCGCCTCGGTGCTGCGCAAATCAGCTTGCCCAGCTTCAACGCGCGCCTTGGCACTATTGACTGAATTGCTAACCGCGCCACCCAGAAAAATCGGCACACTCAGGTTCGCAACACCGCTGGCAAAGCGATCAGGCGTGCCCAACGTTACCGTGGAGTTGTGCACATTCTCAGTAAAGGCCCCAGAGACGGACACGCCCGGCAGACCAGTGGCGCGCGCAATAGGTACATTCTCATCATTGGCGCGCTGCCCAGCGCGCGCTGCCATAAGCGTTGGGTTGCTATTATAGGCGTTCACCAGCGCATCGCGCAGTGTTTCGGCCCAAATTTGGCTCGGCAGGCACAGCGCTGATGCAGCAAGGAGCAGGCCTAATTTCTTACGCTGGGACATAATCCAAACCTCTTTTTCCCGGGCTATTGCCCTGCTCTTGCCGAGATGCCGTATCGCAGGGCCTTGGCCCCGGCTTAGAATGTGAACCCCTTGGGCTTGGCAAAGCCAGGCAATGCCACCGCATCGGCATCCATCACAGGGTTCACGCCAAAGCCATCGCCTGCCTTATACCCAATGCACAGGCGTGATACGCCCCCCTGGATTAGCGCGCCAGCCAAACGGCCGCCATCTGCCAATTGCCGGACCAGCGCGTCAGGCAGATCTTCCACAGCGCCATCAATCAAAATAACATCATAGGGCGCACCCTTGGCATGGCCCTTTGCCAAATCCGCACAGACCACCGAAACATTGGTCAGGCCCTTTAAATGACGCTTGGCCTCTGCTGCCAAATCCGCATCCGATTCGAGCGCGACAACAGATTGGACGAGCCCCGCCACCACAGCGGCGGCATAGCCAGAGGCCGCGCCAACAATCAGCACCTTGTCAGAAGACTCGAGTCCCGCCTCAACAATCAACCGCGCCGTCACCAGCGCAGGGTTCATCGCGCGCTTGTCAGACAGCGGAACAGCCCGGTCAATATAGGCAATGGCCCGGCGATCTGCCGGCACAAAATCTTCCCGCGCCACGGTTTCGATTGCCGCAGTTACCCGCGGATCATTCACGGCATTGGTCCGAAGCTGGCTGTCTACCATGGCCCGTCGCATGGCCTGAAAATCGAGATTGCTCACATTCACTCCTGTGGCATAACTGTCTTATAGATGCAATACACCCATGTCCGCCTATCGCTTTAGCGGGGCCTGCCCGCTGCGCCAAGCACCAAGCGTTAAATTCATCACTGGTTGACAGGACAGCCCTTTTCGACGCACAGACCGCGCCGCACCGCACGCGAGGCCCGATGGCGGAGTGGTGACGCAGCGGACTGCAAATCCGTATACGCCGGTTCGATTCCGGCTCGGGCCTCCACTTATCCCTCACCACTCTGGGGATTGTGACCAAATTTGGCGGCGTTGCGCTGCTTCGGGCTGCGCGCCCTTAAGCCGCATATGGGCGGCCATCAGCACTCCCATCCAATCTAAGATTCGACGGACAGGCCCAGGCGAACGGGAACCTGCGCCCGAACCCGCTGCTGAACCCGCCGCACCCATGTGATCAGCAACTATGAGGCACGATCAAAATATGACGGGCGCAACAGAACCGGCATGAAAAAGGGGGAGAGCAAGCTCTCCCCCTCCCCCCGAAAACCAGTCCTAGGATTAGGCCCAGTCAGAACGGACGCGAGCGATGAGCGCCATGGCGATGCCAATAATGGCCGCACCAGCATAAGCCATGCCAAAGCCCCCGAAAATGGCTGCAAGCTTATCGCCAACAGTGGGAACGGACGACAAGAGCGGCGCGCAAATATTAAGCGCAATCGCCGTTAATAATATGTTCTGATTGTCGTCTGACTTATTTCCCAAAGCGGCAATGCCGCCCAACACGAGAAGAACCAACGCTGACTCGGGCAACATCACAAACGCCCCGACAATTGCGTAGATTACGGCAATAATACGTGCCGCAGGGTAGATCCTATCCATAGGAATACTCCTCTCACTTTTAGCTGTCCGTTCTTTTGTGGACTAGCGCGGCAAAGGCTGCGCCCGAGCTGACGCTACGTCAACCAAAGACTCCCCCGGCATGGCATGGCTTAGGGCCAGAATGAATCAATGGTGGAAAGCCAGTCGCATTCTCAAAGCCACCCCGCTAAGGAGGCCGGGCACCTACATAAACTGCAGCAGGATAACGCCATGAGCGACGAGGATTATGTCTATGATGAAGAGAGCGGGGACTGGGTGCCTGCCTCGCAATTAGCGGCGCGTCAATCAGCTGCCGATCAAGTCGAAGTGCGCGACGCCGTTGGCAATCTGCTTGCAGATGGCGATCAAGTGACGCTGATTAAGGATCTGGATGTCAAAGGCGCGGGCCAGACCTTGAAGCGAGGAACGCTGATCAAATCGATCCGGCTGACCGGCGATCCCCAAGAAATTGACTGTCGTTATGACGGCATCAAAGGCTTGGTCCTGCGGGCGGAATTTGTGCGCAAACGCAATTAGTGAAAAGCGGCAGGCACGCACAAACAGATTGCGCGCCGGACAGCGGAAAATTCACATCATCTCCAGCCCGGCCCTTGTCAGACGCACATCACGCTGGTAAGCGCCGCCTCCGTTGCCGCTTTAGCTCAGTTGGTAGAGCATCGCATTCGTAATGCGAGGGTCAGGTGTTCGAGTCACCTAAGCGGCACCATTTTAATCCCTACATTTCAAAAACTTGGAATCTCAGGACCTTCTGAAAAGTTGTATAGTGTTTTCTATACAACGATTTTTGGGTTCAGCTTCTCCGGATTTTGGCCGCAAATGCTTAGAATTGAGTAGAGCAAATTTACTGCCATTGTCGGGTTACCCGACAAGGCCGACCCGACATGCGCATTGGCAAGGCTGGAGCCGATAGCGCACGCAGAAGGATCAAATATTCATTTAATTCTATTCAATACATGCTTGAAGAACTTCACTTCGCCGGTGGCTGAGGTGATGGTAGCAAAGCAGACTTGTTTATTTAGGTCAGGTTGTAGCAGGCAAACTTTGTTCTGAAGCGCCCCATTTGGGAACCTAAGCTTGGCATCAATCACGCCGCTTGGAAGCCGCGTCATGGTCATCTTGGCGCCGGGGAATTCAGGCACGGGCCTTTCCACGCCATCGGTAGGGGTTTGGTGACTAAAGCTCCGCGTCTTTCCATCGGGGCCAATTTCGGTTTGGGTGAAGGCTAACATCGCCCCCGCCTGATATATGGTGACATTAAAGGGTCGGAAAACCGTGCCCTGTGGAGGGATAGACTCTGCGAGGTTAAGCTCCCACGTGCCGCGCGTCAGATCGCCTTCATCGGGGGCCATTGGCCCATTGAGAACACCGCCAACCATGGCAGAGAATAGAAATAATGACATCATCATTCATGCGTCCCAACACTGATTCATTTCTTGTTTCAGATATGAAGATTTCTTTTCATCTCGAAAACGAAAGCGGCTGCAGAAGGCCTAATCACTGAAAACGGACCTTGGTCTTCGTCGGATATTTGGCCATTGTTGCGCCGTGCAAAGAGATAAGTGGCCCAAGCACATAAGACGGCACCCAAGCCTTTTCGATCAACACCGACTTGCGCTCTTTTGGGTCGAGATAAAGATTATACAGATAGGCGTTGAGCGGCTTTACATCTCGTGCGTTATCCAGCCCGCCAATATCGCGTACATTGCCGGATCCGAGCTCAATTTCAGTTGTCGACATTTTATAATAGCGCCAGCGCACGCCCGTGAAGAGTTCTTTGCGCCAGAAATACACAGCCTCCCGGGCGGATTGGCCATCATCAGCAAGCAAAAAGCTGCTTTGATCAATGCCATCAACATAGCGGTCGGAGGGAATAGCTTTTGTCGGGTCAATTCCGGCAACAGCAAGGCTGGTGTTGAACATATCGGTCATATCAAACAAGCCGTCCGACACCCGATTGGGCTGGATCATCCCGGGCCACCAGAAAACGCCGGGCACGCGCACGCCCCCTTCTGTGGTCATTCCTTTGGATCCCCGAAAGGGCGTTGCCCCCGCTTCTGGAAAGCGATCATCTGCTGGGCCGTTGTCTGAGGTCAAGAAAATCAGTGTGTTCTCTGCGACGCCTAATTTCTCGAGCAATTTTGTGAGGCGGCCGATGATATCATCGATCTCAATCACACTATCGTGAAAGCTATCTTTGGTTGCGGAGCGCCCAACATAGGCTGGGGTCGGTTTGGTGCGGGCATGAACTTTTGAAAAATTGTGGCTTAGGTAAAAGGGCTGGCCGGCCTTTACCGCGCGGCGGATAAACTGTTCGGAGAAGTCGGCAAATTTCTGATCTAACTCGCCACTATTCTCCCAATTAATTGTTTGAATTTGTTGTCCGCCTTTTTCGCGGCTGGCAGACCAGAGGCTGCGGCTTCCGGGCATGGACCGAAGCTGTGCCAGCAGGACGGGGTCATTTGCAATTTCCGTGAACGACGGGTGGTCATCTTGATAGGCGTTGATGACCCCCAAAAACCCATGAAACTCATCAAAGCCCACTTGCCAAGGCCGAGACCCCTCCTTCTCACCCAAATGCCATTTGCCAGACAACGCTGTGCGATAGCCGGCGGCTGAGAGGATCTTAGCTGCGAAAATTTCCTGCGATGAATCAGCCCTATCATTAAGCAATGCCGGCTCTAAGA
>JBEDNE010000108.1:0-14614 GCA_041170745.1 Pseudomonadota bacterium | reverse complement strand
ACGCAAATGGCGCGGATGGCCAGCCGCCACACTAGCAGGTAGAGCGTCACTGTTAACAGGCTGGCCGCCAATGGGCTCGGCGGGTCTTCCCTTTGACCTGCCAGCAGATACAGGCCCGCCGTCATCCCTATCGCAGCATAACCCGCAACAAGGATCAGAGTGGTAAATGCGGCCTGTCGGTCGCGCAGACGCATCCAGTTTTCGCTCAGGCTTGCCGTCCAGCCCAAACGATCCCAACCAGCAAAGGCAATGCCTATCGTCCAGCGCGTTTTCTGCCGCGTTGCCGCACGCAACCTATCGGGGAAGTGCGCGCGACTGGCCACGATGTCGCCTGCGCCCCGCTTGCGGATCCGCACAAACGCAGTCGGCTTGCCCAGCCCAGCAATGCGCAAGCCGAGTTCATAATCCTCCGTTAGGCTTCCCACAGCAAAGGGCAGGCCGTTTTGGGCTGTGGCCAGATCGTCTAATATATCGCGTGACAAAATTGTGGCTACGCCGGCTGACGGAATACCTGCGCCGAGCATCTGCCGCACGCACAAATCCCGGCTATGCGCTTGGGCAAATTCATCGAGATAATGGCCGCTAATCCAGGGGGATCCCCGTGTGCGCAGGGGCAGCACGGGCAATTGAACAAGGGCATAATGTTCGCTTAGGCTATCACAGATCTGCAGTTCATCGGGATGCACCAAATCTTCGGCATCATGCAGCAAAATGGCTTTGAACCGGCCATGCCGGGCCTCATCCGCGTGCATGGCGTGGTAAATGGCGTTTAAGCAATCCGCCTTGGTGGTGGGCCCATTGGTGCGATGATAAACAAGGCGGACGCGGGACTGGCCAAGCGCCAGCACTTGGCTGATGGTCGCAAGGTCATTTTGATAGCAGCCAACATAGATGCGAAAACAGGCCGCCTCCCAAACCTCCAGCGCATGGCCCAGCATATCCGCAATCACCCGCTCTTCCTTCCACGCGGGCACAAAAATGGCGATGCGGCCGGGCGTGTGGGGCGGGGGCAAATCTTCCAGATAGCGTGGTCTGGTTGCGTCTCTGGTCCATCGTGAGCGAGACATTTGCCTGAACCACAGCAAATCCATGGCCACTTCCCCCATCCCCACAATGAGATAGCCCATCATCGCAAAGTAAAGCAGCTCATCGTGCACCATCCACAGCAGAGAGGCGATATCTTGCCACATTGGCCGGATCAGGCCTGAATATCAGCCGCTCTTATGGTGCGCGTCCGCCCGGCCATGAGGTGAAGGCGCAGGCTATTGTCGGGGGCGGGGGCTGCCTCAAAAGGCCCGGGCACATCCCATGCGCCTTCGGGGCGCAGCAAGTGAAGCGGTGGCACCGCCATCGTGATGGCATCGGCGCGGGCTGGCAGGTCCAGCCGCATTTCGGCATATTTTACATTGGCAAAATCTAACAGCGGCCGGTTCGCCACGGGACGAAAGCCAAATACCTGCCAAAAACGCTGCAAATCCAGTCGGCTATGCCCAAAAAACGTGCGATATCCTTTGCGTTGGCAATGGTCGATTGCGGCGCGGACCAGTTGAAAGGCCAGCCGACTATTGCGATATTCGGCGCGGACGGCCAGCCGCTCAATTTTTACGAAATCCGCAAAAAACCGTGCGCGGATACACCCTGCCGGATCGCCATTTACTTTGCCCAGCCAATGCGTTGAACACAGATCATTCCCATCAAATTCTTCAGCATAGAGGCAGAATTGCTCGGCGATATAGGTGGCAGAGCGGATGGAGAAGACTTGCATCACATCTTCCAGCTTGCGGGCCACACGAATATCAATTTGGGGTTTGGACGGTGCCGACTTCTCGGGCAGCACCACCAGTAAATCTGTGTTGCACTCTGGGTAAAAGTCCGCCGCGCGCATAAATCCGGCGCTTTTGTGAACACGCAGAGCATAGTCTGTCGCCGCGCGCGAAAAAATGGGCGCTGGTTCCTGCAAGAAAGTTTCCATGGCTTTCGCCACTGCTCCCAGCATCTGCCCCAGCCTGCCGGGCATATGGACCAGCCAGACATAAAGCGCAGCGACCGGCGTGCCGGGGCGGCAGATATAAGATGGGTTGGGCCGAATGCCCGAAAACGCACCGGTGACCAGTGCCTCGGCGCCCTCCACCGTCAAGGGCAGAAGGGCAATGATACCCGGCGGTTGGTCTGCCCTGTCAGTCCGAGCGATGCGCACAATATCAGGGTGCCTCTCCATCATCTCAAGGATGATGGCATCGTCCACCAGCAGAAAAAGGCCCCGCAACTCGGCCAGAATATCAGTCAGTTCTGCTAGATTAGGTCGCTCAAGCTGGACATCCTCTGCTTTTGTGCGTTCAAGCACACGTCGTGCTGTGCTGGAAAATCCAATTTGACTGATGGAACGATAAGACGTGATATGTCTCTCTTGATACATTGGATATTCCTTTGCTTTCGCGTAACGTTGTCAGATGGTGATCTGTGGCGTGACGTTATCCAGCAATGCGGAGGATGGGGTGTTCCAATTATCGGAATGCGGTGTTCAGTCAGATGAACAGCCAACATTGGAAGAGTTACTGGATCGTATAAATTGGGATGATCTCAATGTAATACGTCAAGTCGCTGAGACATCTAGCCTGCGCAAAGCAAGCCGCGATTTGAAGATGTCAGTCAACACGTTGCGCGCGCGAATTGATCGTCTGGAGCTGGCTTTGGGCACGACTCTGTTCAGCCGCTCCCGCGATGGGCTGCGTGTGACGGCAGAAGGCCGGACGGTTATTCGCATTGCTAAGGAAATGCGCATGGTTGGTTGTGGCCTACCTGCGGCCAAGGGCAATTACATCACCAATCGCGAAGGTGAGCTCCGCCTCGCTGCGTCGGAGGGTATCGGCACATTTTGGCTCACGCCACGCTTGCCGGAGTTAAAATTGGCGCTGCCCGATCATCTCATCACGCTCAGCTGCTCATCTCTGCAAGAAAAAGTCGATCTTGAGAATTTTGACATTGCGGTCAGCTTCGACAAGCCAAAGGATAAAGAGGCCATTTGCGCGCGTCTGGCGACTGTGCATCTCATGCTCTTCGCGTCAGACCAATATATTCGCCAACATGGTGTGCCCCAGTCGATTGACGATATTGAGGGGCATCACTTTATCCAGCTGGATCTGCCGGATCCGCAATCGGCCATTATCAACGCCTTTCTGACAGAAGAAATGTTGCGCCGGTTGGTGCCATTTCGCGTCAGTTCCAGCTATTCCCTCTATTCAGCAGTGGTGAGTGGCGCCGGGATTGCGGCCATGCCCACCTATGCGCGGGTCATTACGCGCCGCGTACGCCCGCTCGACATCCTCATCAATTTGCGGCTGGATTTATGGTTGTCCTACAAACATGAGGCCCGCCAGTCAGTGCCTGTGCGCAAAGCCATTAACTGGCTGAAGGACAGCTTTGACGCGCGGCGCTATCCGTGGTTTGCGCCGCACTTTATCCATCCCAATGACTTTCTGACCAGCCATGAGGGCAGCTTGGTCGTCCCGCTGTTTGACCAGATGGCGGGGGATATTTAACACTCTGTTATCCTTTGAAGGAAGAGATGATGACAGCAGTTAAACCCCGGTCTGCCTTGCGTGAATTTTTGCGGAGCGAAGCCGCGGGTGGGCTTGTGCTCATGGCCGCTGCCGCCGCTGCGCTGGTCATTGCCAATTCCCCCTGGGCGGATGCCTATTCAGGCCTGTTGGCTACATATGTAGGGCCCTTTTCCATCCTTCACTGGATTAATGATGGCTTGATGGCGCTGTTCTTTCTGCTGGTGGGCCTCGAGATTAAGCGCGAATTGGTGGATGGTCATTTATCGAGCTGGACGGATCGGCGGCTGCCTATTGTCGCGGCTGTTGCTGGCATGGCTGTGCCCGCTTTTGTCTTTCTGGCCGTCACATGGGGTCAGCCCGATTTGGCTCGCGGCTGGGCCGTGCCGGCCGCAACTGATATTGCCTTTGCGATTGGGGTTATTGCGCTGTTGGGGAGCCGAGTGCCGGCCTCGCTAAAGCTTCTCCTCACCACAATTGCAATTGTGGATGATATGGGCGCCGTGGCGATTATTGCGATTGGCTATACTGCCGAGATTTCAGGCTTTTGGTTGTTGGTGGCGCTGGGGCTATTGGGGGGCATGTATGCGCTCAATCGGCTGTCGGTCAGCCATCCGGCGGCCTATGCCTTGGGGTTTGCACTGCTGTGGTTTGCTGTGCTGCAATCGGGCGTCCACGCCACGGTGGCGGGCGTGTTGGCGGCGTTATGCGTGCCCGTTCGCGTCACTAAGGCGCGGCCAGATGATGCCCAGTCCACATTGCACCGCATGGAACACGCGTTGCACCGTCCGGTAGCCTTTTTCATTGTGCCGCTATTTGGCTTTGCCAATGCTGGCGTCGCCTTGGGTGGGGCGCCTTTTGGTGATGCCCTGCCACTGGGCATTGCGCTTGGCCTGTTTCTGGGCAAGCAAATTGGGATTTTCGGGGCGATTTGGCTGGCTGTGCGCACTGGCTTTTCAGCCATGCCGGCCCATGCCCGCTGGTCTCAAATCTATGGCCTCTCACTGCTTTGCGGCATTGGCTTTACAATGAGCCTGTTCATTGGCGATTTGGCCTTTGACGATGCTGCCCATGCAGATGGTGTGAAGCTTGGCGTGTTAATGGGATCATTGGCGTCTGCCCTGTTGGGCGCGCTTGTGCTGGGGCTGTCAGGCTCGAAAAAGGGGCGGGCATAAAAAAGGGGCGGCCAGAGCCACCCCTTTTCAAAGCCTTTAAGATCAAAAGCCTTTAGATTTTTTCGACCAGTTCGGGAACTGCCTTGTACAGATCAGTCACAAGGCCAATGTCCGCCACTTGGAAAATCGGGGCGTCTTCATCCTTGTTGATCGCGATGATCGTCTTGGAGTCCTTCATGCCCGCCAGATGCTGGATCGCGCCGGAAATGCCGACTGCGACATAGACTTCAGGCGCCACAATCTTGCCGGTCTGGCCGACTTGATAGTCATTGGGCACATAGCCTGCGTCGACAGCCGCACGGCTGGCACCAACGGCAGCGCCCAGCTTGTCCGCCAGCGGGAAGATGGTGGCTTGGAAGGTGTCGGCATCCTTCAGCGCACGACCACCTGACACGATGATCTTGGCTGAGGTCAGTTCCGGACGCTCAAGCTTGACGATTTCAGCGCCGACGAAGGAAGACAGGCCAGCATCGCCCTTGCCCGAAACAGCTTCAACAGCAGCAGAACCGCCCTCAGCATCTGCCTTGGCAAAGGCTGTGCCGCGAACGGTGATAACCTTCTTGGCATCGCCCGATTGGACGGTGGCAATGGCATTGCCTGCATAGATTGGGCGGGTGAAGGTGTCGGCGCTTTCCACCGACAAAATGTCGCTGATCTGCATGACATCCAACAGCGCAGCCACGCGCGGGGCAATATTTTTGCCATGCGCGGTTGCTGGGAACAGCACGGCATCATAGCCAGCCATCAAATCCGCAACCAGCGGCGCAATATTTTCAGCCAATTGGTTGGCAAAGGCTGCGTCATTGGCAACCAAGACCTTGGCAACGCCAGCCACCTTGGCGGCAGCCTGCGCCACGGCATCGCAGCCATTGCCGGCCACGAGCACATGAACATCACCCAGCTTGGCGCCCGCCGTCACAACAGCAAGCGTTGCATCCTTCAGCGCGGCATTATCATGTTCGGCGTAAACGAGAACGCTCATGCGGCTACTCCCATTTCCTTAAGCTTGGCGGCCAGTGCGTCGACATCAGCAACCTTGATGCCAGCCGAACGAACGGGCGGTTCTGTAACCTTCAGCGTCTTCAGGCGCGGGCTGACGTCCACACCATAATCCGCTGGAGTCTTCTGTGCGAGCGGCTTGGACTTTGCCTTCATGATGTTGGGCAAAGACGCATAGCGCGGCTCGTTCAAGCGCAGGTCAGTCGTGACAATTGCGGGCATTTTGAGGCTGACTGTTTCCAAGCCGCCATCAACTTCGCGGGTCACGTTGACGCTGTCACCAGCAACTTCAACCTTTGAGGCAAAGGTGCCTTGCGGACGGCCCGTCAGTGCCGCCAGCATCTGGCCGGTCTGGTTCGAGTCATCGTCAATGGCTTGCTTGCCCAGGATCACAAGGCCGGGGGCCTCTTCGTCCATGACCTTAGACAGCAGCTTCGCAACGCCCAGCGGCTCAACATCTTCGGCCACAATCAGGATCGCGCGGTCAGCACCCATGGCGAGTGCGGTACGCAGCGTTTCTTGCGCCTTGTCCGGCCCAATGGACACAGCCACGACTTCGGTCGCCACGCCCTTTTCTTTCAAGCGAATGGCTTCTTCCACCGCGATTTCGTCGAAGGGATTCATCGACATTTTCACGTTGGCCAAATCCACGCCAGAGCCATCGGGCTTTACGCGCGGTTTTACGTTGTAATCGATCACCCGCTTTACCGGGACAAGGATCTTCATCAGGCGTCTCCCGTGAATCGCTTTACGTTTACGTCAATGTTCGTCGCACTGCACAAAAAGCTTGGGCTTGGCAAGCCTCAAGCCGCTTTGCGTACTTCTGCAACAATCTTCTTTGCGGCATCGCCCAAATCATTGGCAGGAACGATCGGCAGGCCGGAATTCGCGAGAATATCCTTGCCCTGCTGCACATTCGTGCCTTCCAAACGGACGACCAGCGGAACCGACAGGTTCACTTCCTTAGCGGCGGCCACAATGCCATCGGCAATGATGTCGCACTTCATAATGCCACCAAAGATGTTCACCAAAATGCCCTTGACCGCTGGGTCCTTCAAAATGATCTTGAAGGCAGCTGTCACCTTTTCCTTATTGGCGCCACCGCCCACATCGAGGAAGTTGGCCGGGAATTCGCCATTCAGCTTAATGATGTCCATCGTTGCCATGGCAAGGCCAGCGCCATTGACCATGCAGCCGATATTGCCGTCCAGCTTGATATAAGCGAGGTCATAGTTCGATGCTTCGATTTCGGCCGGATCTTCTTCGGTCAAATCGCGCAGTTCGGCCAAGTCCTTGTGGCGGAACATGGCATTGCCATCAAAGCCAACCTTTGCATCGAGGACGAACAGCTTGTCACCGTCTGCCGTCGGGCAAATGGCCAGCGGATTGATTTCAATCTGCGAGGCATCAGTTGCGAGGAAGGTGTCATACAGACCCTTCAGCACGGCTTGCGCTTGCTTCGCCAGATCGCCCGTCAGGCCCAGCGCCTTGGCAACGGCACGGCCATGATGCGGCATCAGGCCCGAGGCCGGATCAATCGTGATTGTGTGGATCTTTTCGGGCGTGTCATGCGCCACGGTTTCAATGTCCATGCCGCCTTCGGTCGAGGCAACGACAGCAATGCGGCTGGTTTCACGATCAACGAGCAATGCGAGGTAGAATTCTTTGCCAATGTCGACGCCATCGGTGATGTAGAGGCGTTGCACTTGCTTGCCAGCTGGGCCGGTCTGGATGGTCACCAGCGTGTTGCCGAGCATATCCTTGGCGTGCGCTTCGACTTCTTCCAGCGACTTGGCGAGGCGGACACCGCCCTTGGCATCGGGGCCGAGTTCCTTAAACTTGCCTTTGCCACGGCCGCCCGCATGGATTTGCGCTTTCACGACGTAAAGCGGCCCGGGAAGCTGCTTAGCGGCGGCAACCGCTTCTTCCACCGACATGGCTGGAATGCCCTTGGGCACAGCCACGCCATATTTGGCCAGAAGTTCCTTGGCTTGATACTCGTGAATATTCATTGTGTGCGCGAGTCCCTGCTATTGATGCAGGGCCTAAAGCATAGCCATGACGATATGGGAAGCCCTACCAATCGCTCGTTCTGGGCAGGTCATTCTGAAATCGCGCAACTTAGGCCTGCGCGGGCCGTGATGGAGAGGATTTCAGGGTCGCGCAGCGCACGCACCTGCCGCCAAAATTCGCCAACGCGCATCTCGCCTAAGCGTTGCTGTGAGATCTTGGACAGATCAGACAAACGGCGCAATTGCGCCAAAGAGAGCTTGTCGATCATGCGGTCCGCCATGCAGGCCGAGGCCTGGGGGGACAGGCCGGCATTCATCAGGCCCGTGCGCAACCGGGTTTCCGGCGTGGCGCAGCCGGCCACCAATGCTGCCAATCCAATCAGCCCGGCCATTGCACTCCGCATGATCTTTCCTTTCACATGAGACCAAAGATGAGGGGGGACCCTAATGCTTTGGGGATGACGAAGGCATGAACAGCATTGTATAGTGCCCCCATGTCAATTTGGATCGGCCTTCTTGTTTTTGCTGCCACCGTGATTTTCATGGAGGGCTTTGCTTATGTGGCGCATCGCTGGCTGATGCATGGGCCGGGCTGGTTTTTGCACAAAAGCCATCATGAACCCCGCAAAGGCCGTTTTGAACTGAATGATCTTTATGCGGCGATCTTCGCAATCCCCTCAATCAGTCTGTTCTGGTATGGCATTGGCTTGGGCCATGGCGCCCTATACGCTTGGATTGGCGGCGGAATTGCGGCCTATGGCGCCATTTATTTCGGCTTTCACGATGTCATCGTTCATCGCCGGGTGAACATCCGCTATATTCCCGAAAGCGCTTATATGAAGCGCATCATTCAGGCGCACCGGCTCCACCATGTGGTCGAAACCAAAAAGGGCACGGTCAGCTTTGGCTTTCTCTGGGCGCCCAAGCCTGACGTGCTGAAGGCAGAGCTTGCCCGTCGCGGAAAAGCCGGGGTGCGAACACCCCGCGCGAAAATTGGCGGGTAAGCGGTCAACAACCGCATCCCGAGCATAGCACCGATGTCCTCCGGCCTTGAGCCAGAGCCCAAAATGCCGAGCTAAATCTTGGGCTCCGGGTCAAGCCCGGAGCACGGACTTATAGCTCATCGGCCTGAAAGAGCGGCTTCCGCCTCAGCCACCAGCGTGTCGAGAATTTGCTGCACGCTTTCTTCAGACTTCACCATGCCGACGGATTGTCCGGCCATGACCGAGCCATTGTCAACATCGCCGTCAATGACCGCGCGGCGCAAGGCACCTGCCCAGAAATGTTCAATTTCCAGTTGCGCTGCCGCCATATCGACTTCGCTGCGATCGAGCATGCCGGCGACTTCAATTTGCTTGCGCGTAAATTCCTCAGTGCCGGCGTTTTTCAGCGCGCGGACTGGAATAACCGGCAGGCGCGGGTCAATTTGCACGCTGGCCACGGCATCACGGGCAGAAGCACGCATAAATGCCTTTTTGAAATTGGGGTGCGCGATACATTCCGTCGCACACACCAGTCGCGTGCCAATCTGGACGCCTGCTGCGCCTTGTTCCAGAAAAGCGGCAATCATTTCGCCCCGGCCAATGCCGCCTGCGACAAAGACGGGGACTTGATCTGCCATTTCCGGCAGAATTTCCTGCGCCAATACAGACGTGGTGACAGGCCCAATATGGCCGCCCGCTTCATTGCCCTCAATCACCAGCGCATCAACGCCTGAGCGGACGAGTTTTTTTGCCAGCGATAGGGCAGGGGCAAAGCAAATCACTTTCGCGCCAAAGGCTTTGATTTGCTCAATTGCGCCAGCAGGCGGGAGGCCACCGGCCAGCACCACATGGCTGACGCGATGTTGGGCGCAAATGGCAATCAAATCCGTCAGTTGCGGGTGCATGGTGATGAGGTTTACGCCAAAGGGCTTGGTCGTCATCGCCTTGGTGGCGGCAATTTCGGCGGATAAGATGTCCGGCGGCATCGCGCCACCAGCAATCACGCCAAAGCCGCCAGCGTTCGACATGGCCGACACCAGATGGCGCTCGCTGATCCAGCTCATGGCACCCGCCATAATGGCGACGTCAGAGCCAAGGAACGCGGTTCCCCGCGCCATCAGCGCATTGAGCCTGCTCACTGGGCGTCCTCAGCGTCAAGGCCATAGGCTGTGTGCAGCACGCGCACGGCCAATTCTGTCTCATCCTCGTCAATCAGCACTGACACCTTGATTTCTGAGGTGGAAATGGCCTGCACGTTAATGCCGCGTTGGGCCAATGCCTTGAACATGGTTGAAGCGACACCGGCATGGCTGCGCATACCGACGCCCACCACCGAGACTTTGGCAACTTTGGTATCATGCATCAGCTCGGCATAGCCAATCGCGCCCTTCGCCTTTTCCAGCGTGTCAATCGCGCGGGCCAGCTCAGCGCCCGGCACCGTGAAGGTCACATCGGTTGACCCTGTTGCATGGGCGATATTCTGGATGATCATATCCACATTGATGTTCGCTTCGGCCAGCGGCCCAAAAATGCTGGCCACCGCACCCGGGCGGTCGGGCACGCTGGTCAGCGTCACCTTGGCCTCATTCTTGTCATGCGCAATGCCGGTGATCAGTTGGCGTTCCATTTCGTCATCTCCGATTTCATCATCCCCGACGATCAGCGTCCCGGGGATCGGGTTGTCCGTCGGCGCGTCAAAAGAAGAGAGCACCTGCACCCGGACATTTTCTTTCATCGCGAGGCCCACAGAGCGTGTCTGCAACACCTTGGCGCCGACGCTCGCCAGTTCGAGCATTTCTTCATAAGTGACTTTGGCGAGCTTGCGGGCCCGCGGCACAATGCGCGGGTCGGTCGTGTAGACGCCGTCAACATCCGTATAAATATCGCACCGGTCGGCCTTTACGGCCGCAGCCACAGCAACTGCCGATGTATCAGACCCGCCACGCCCCAGCGTTGTGATGCGGTTATCCGCCGTTAAGCCCTGAAAGCCGGGGATCACGGCCACTTCGCCCGATGACATGGCCGCAATCAGCGCGGTGGTATCAATTGTCTCAATTCGGGCAGTGGCGTGGGCATCTGTCGTCTGGATTGGCAACTGCCAGCCCAGCCAGCTGCGCGCTTTCACGCCCATGGCTTGCAACGTAATTGCCAGCAGGCCCGAGGTGACTTGCTCGCCTGCGGCAACCACCACGTCATATTCTTTTGGGTCATGCAGCGGCGCTGCTTCGCGGCAGAAATTAACAAGCCGGTCCGTTTCGCCTGCCATAGCAGAAACAACCACGGCAACTTCATTGCCAGCGTCAACTTCGTGCTTCACACGGGCAGCAACATTGCGGATCCGCTCAGTCCCCGCCATGGACGTTCCGCCGAATTTCATTACGATGCGGGCCATCGATTTTCCTGTTTCGTAAACCAATTGTGGATTTGGCCGGAAGGCGCGGTCCTGTTAGGGAAGGGGCATGGCAAAGGCAAGCACCACAACGACGATCAACCCGGCAGAAGCTGCCCATTTTGGTAAGTTGGCAGCAGATTGGTGGGATCCCACGGGCTCATCGGCCATGCTGCACAAGCTGAACCCGGTGCGTTTGCGCTTCATTCGCGCGGCCATTGATGCGCATTGGCCGGGCCACAAGGGCAGTTTTCGTCCGCTTATCGGGCGCACGGCGCTGGATGTTGGCTGCGGGGCGGGGCTGTTATGTGAGCCACTGGCACGGCTGGGCGCGGATGTGACCGGGGTCGATGCTGCGCCCGAGAATATAGCGGCCGCCCAGCATCATGCCGAAGCAGGTGGGCTTGCCATTGCCTATCGCTGTGCGGATGTCGCGGCGATGGATGGGGTATTTGATGTGGTCACCTCAATGGAAGTGATTGAGCATGTGACCGACCCTGCGGCCTTTGTGGCCGCGCTTGCGGATCGCTTGGCACCGGGTGGATTGATGATCCTGTCCACCCCCAACCGCACAGCCAAATCAAAATTGGCGATGATCACTGTGGCCGAAGGGCTTGGCGCCATCCCCAAAGGCACGCATGATTGGGACAAGTTCCTTACGCCTGACGAATTGACGCCCCTGATCGAGGCCGCCGGACTGCGCATTGGCATGGTTCGCGGTATAGCCTTTTCGGCCAGCGCGGGGCTGCATCTGTCGGACGATCTGTCGCTGAACTATATTCTCACCGCGACCCATAGCTGAGCCGCCGTGCTCCGGCCTTGAGCCGGAGCCTAGGGAAGTGTTTCAACTGAAATCGGTATGCAGCGTTTTTCTAGGCTCCGGGCCAAGCCCGGAGCACCAGATGGGTCGCTTCACCGCGCGCTTAAAAATCCACCTTGTCATAATGTGGGGGCGGCGGGATGACTTCCATCCGCTCGCTTAGCAGCGGGCGGAAGGAGGGGCGGGATTTCAGGCCTGAATACCAGCGCCGCGTCTGTTCATGGCTGCGCCAATCAATCCCGCCCAGATAATCCGCGACCGAGATATGCGCCGCACCGGCCAAATCAGCCAGGCTCAGGCTGGCCCCAGCCAGCCAATTGCGGTGGTCCAGCAGCCAATCGAGATAATCGAGCAGCTGGTTGGCGTTGCGCATTGCCATGCGCAGCACGCCCGCATCGGGAGTCGTGCGGCTCACCAGCCGCTTTTCCATCCGCTCATGCAGCAGCGGGCCGACCACCTGAAAATAAAATTGTTCATCAAACCATGCGACCAACCGGCGAATTTCAGCGCGATTCACGGCGGTGCCTGAGATCATCGGCGCTTGATCCACCGTTTCTTCCAAATATTCGCTAATCGCGTCGGAATGGATGAGGGTAATGCCGCTATCGGTATTTACCAGCACCGGCACTTGCCCCGCGGGGTTCAAATCCAGAAATTCGTCGCGCCGTTCCCACGGATATTCGCGGACCAGTTCATAGCCCACGCCCTTTTCGCCCATCAACAGGCGAACCTTTCGGGAAAAGGGACATAATGCAAATTGATAGAGATGCCACATGGCCAAGGATCGTTACGCGAGGGTGGCCTTCAGGGAAAGAGGCAAGCGACTGAAGCTGTGGATCAATGCGCTCAGTTGCGCAAATTTGCGCTCAAGCGCAGTGCTGATGCGCCAAAGCCTCCAGCACATCTTCCAATCGCGCAGGATCACCCAGCGCAATCACTTCGCCTGAGGAGTCTGCGTTGAGCGGATGGCCATGCCAATCACACATATTGCCGCCAGCGCCTTCTACAATCGGCACAAGCGCTGCAAAATCATAGAGTTTCAGCCCAGCTTCCACCACCAGATCAACATGGCCGCTGGCAACGAGACCATAATTATAACAATCCCCGCCATAGATAATCCGGCGGCGTGCGACTTTGCCGGCAAGGCCCAGGAAATGATCGGCCTGATGTTCGGTAAAAAGATGCGGGCTGGTCGTCGCCAAAATCACGTCGTCCAACGTCCGGCAGCGGCGCGTGGTTGCCGGGCGTCCATTAAACTGCGTCGGCTGGCCAATGGCGCCCACCCAGCGTTCCCGCGTGATTGGCTGGTCAATAATGCCGAGGACGGGCCAGCCATCTTGCAGCAGCGCAATCAGCGTGCCGAAAATCGGGCGGCCTGCGATAAAGCTGGTCGTGCCATCAATCGGGTCAAGCACCCAAATACGGCTGGCATCGGCGCGTTCGGTGCCAAATTCCTCGCCAATAATGCCATCGCGCGGCGTTTCTCGCTTCAGGATCAGGCGCATTGCCTCTTCGGCAGCACGATCCGCCAGCGTGACGGGGGATGCATCTCCTTTGCTTTCCAAGCCAAAGCTGCCGCGAAAATAGGGACGAATGGCCTCCCCTGCCGCATCGGCCAAGGCTAGCGCCAGTTGGAGGTCTGATTCTAGAGACATAGGGGGCCTCTTAACGCGATTGCGCGATGCGGGAAACGTTTCGCCGTCTCGGCTCCGGGTCACGCCCGGAGCACGAGGTGCTCTATATGCTCGGGCGTGACCCGGAGCCTAGAGTCATCAATGCTGCAGCGCCTTTACAATGTCTTCGACCATCTTCTTGGCATCGGCCAGCAGCATCATCGTCTGGTCCATATAAAAGACATCATTGTCGACGCCCGCATAGCCGACGCCGCCCATTGAGCGTTTGATGAACATAATCGTCTTGGCCTTATCCACGTCAAACACGGGCATGCCATAAATGGGCGAGGATTTATCAGTTTTGGCAGCTGGGTTCACAACGTCATTCGCGCCAATGATGAAGGCAACATCGGTCTGTGCAAATTCGCTGTTAATATCTTCCAGCTCAAACACTTCATCATAAGGCACATTCGCTTCAGCCAGCAGCACGTTCATATGTCCCGGCATCCGGCCCGCAACGGGATGGATGGCATATTTCACGCGCACGCCCTCTTTCTTCAGCAAATCTCCCATTTCCCGCAAGATATGCTGGGCTTGGGCCACGGCCATGCCATAGCCGGGAATGATGATGACTTGTTCAGCCTCTTTCAGCAGGAAGGCGGCATCTTCGGCAGAGCCGCGCTTCCACGGCCGCTGTTCCTTGGCGGGGCCATCGCTGGCGGCTGCTTCTGCGCCAAAGCCACCTGCAATCACGCTGATGAAGCTCCGGTTCATGGCCTTGCACATGATATAGCTAAGGATGGCGCCGGATGAGCCAACCAGGGCGCCGGTGATAATCATGGCGGAATTTTGAAGGGTAAAGCCCATGGCCGCCGCCGCCCAGCCCGAATAGCTGTTCAGCATTGACACCACGACGGGCATATCCGCCCCGCCAATTGGGATGATGAGCAAAAAGCCAATCAGGAACGACAACGCCGTAATCGTCCAGAATATCCAAGGCGATTGATCGGTCAGGAAATAGGCAATCAGCCCCAAGATCGCGGCCAAGGTGCCCAAATTAATCACA
>JBEDNE010000107.1:0-49001 GCA_041170745.1 Pseudomonadota bacterium | reverse complement strand
CCCGGGCATCACCCAATATATTGGCAAAGCTGCCAATGCTCTTGCTCACCTGCGCGCGCATTTGGGCATAGGCCGCCGTGCGGGCCGCGGCATCAGCGCTGTCATGTGGTACGCTTTCGCTCAGCGACACAACGCCCCAAGGCAGGCTGCGCCAATCCAGCGTGCGGGGCGTGCCGCTGCTGGTATCCACCAACACCAGTTCTGTTGATCCGCCGCCAATGTCGAAAATAAGCGCCGGGCCATCCCCCTCTTCCAGCAGCGCATGGCAGCCCAGCACAGCAAGGCGGGCTTCTTCTTGCGGCGAAATAATGTCGAGCTTGATGCCCGTTTCCCGATAGACGCGGTCGACAAAGTCTTGGCCGTTGCTGGCGCGGCGGCAGGCCTCGGTGGCAACAGATCGTGCCATATGCACATTGCGCCGGACCAGCTTATCCGCACAGACAGACAGAGCAGAAAGCGCCCGGTCCATCGCGGCATCGCTAATTGCGCCTGTCGCGGCCAATCCTTCGCCCAAGCGCACAATGCGGGAAAAGGCATCGACCACGGTAAATCGGGGGCCTTCAGGCCGGGCAATCAGCAAGCGGCAATTATTCGTGCCAAGGTCTAAGGCGGCATAGTTGCGGCGCGCGGGCCCACGGCGTGGGGCGCCCTGCGCGTCCGCTGGCCTATGGCCCACGGCCTGAGCTTTCGCCGCTCTTGGTACGGCCGTGCCTCGCCCGCGTGACTCGGGCACAAGGCTGGATTGGGTGGCTTTGTCCACCATGTCCCGCAAACTCTTATTCTCTTTCCGGCCCGGGAACCTACCCGGCGGTACTTGAGGCCCAGCCTAGGCCCAGATGTCCGCAACCGCAATCCCCGCCTGACCTGCGCGTCAGACGTTGACAGAATCAGGCCGGCTACCTATCTGCGCCGCCTCACTGATGCCCCGTCGTCTAATGGTAAGACTACGGACTCTGACTCCGTCTATTGAGGTTCGAATCCTCACGGGGCATCCAGATTTTCCTGTTATCAACGCCCCGCATAATCGCGCCCCTTTTCGCGCCATTGGGCCAGTGCGTCGTCCCAATTGGGTGCGGCTTCAGCCTCCCAGCCATAGGTGCGGCCGGTTGCAATATCGCCAAAGGCGCGGATGGCATCGATATGCGGGCGCGACCGCATGAAATTCAGCATATCGCGCCGGCTGTGCCAGCAGGTGAGGGTGTGTTGATAGCCTTGCACATTGCGCACTTCGACCAAGCGGACACCGGGTGCCCGTTGCGCTTGGCGGAAGGACCGAATTGCGTGCCACCAAAAGCGCGGCAGATGCCAGATGCGTTTTACTTTCAGGCCGGTCACAGAAACATACATGTCTGCTTTCTCCCTCAATATTGCCCGACGCGGCCCCTTGGCCCGGGCAGCTATCTTAATCGATGATCACCGGCTTAGGCTGCGACGATAGCCGAAAAGAACGGCAATAATTGCGGCTTCGATGAAGATGGGCGGCCAAATGGCGGGCGCGGTGCCATCCAGCAGCACGCCGATCAAGCGCCCTGAAAGTGCGACGCTGACAAAGAGAAGCGCCACATTGGCCCAGTGCCGGCTCTGGCGCAGGCCCGCCAACAGCAAGGCAATCCCCATGCCGCCAAATAAGCCTGCAATATCGGCGCGCACTGTCGCCCGGCCCGCCAATCCATTGGCAAGATCGCTGGCGGCTAAACCAATTTTCGGCATGATATCGTCAATGCGGAACCAAAGCCCCAAAGCTGTGGCAAGCGATATAAGTCCCATCAGGACGACAGCCGCCCGTGCGGTCTTTGCCATTTTCGTCTCCCCCAAATGCCTGTTGCGCCGTTTTTCGGCTGTTTCAGGGCCAAGACTGCCACAGCCATGCGCCAGTTGCAAAGGGGATTACAGGCCCGGATTTTTGCGACGCAGCGTCTGGTCAGCCGGGCCGCAATCGCCTAAACTGGGGACTTATGGCGCGCAGGCAAACACGCAACCCCGATTGGGGCTTTCCTCGGTGGCGGGGCTATGGCGCAGAGCGGGAGGCTGTCAAAGTCCGGCTCTGTGATCGGCATGGCTGCACCTTGCCGGGCGATTGTCCTGCCCCCAAAGCGCCCAACAGCCCTGAACGCTGGTGGTTTTGTGCGGATCATGCAGGTGAATATAACCGCAATTGGGATTATTTTGCCGGGCTGAGCGCCGAAGAGGCCGCGGCTCGTGCCGCCGAAGAAACCCGAGATGCTTCAGGCTTTCAACAGTCGAAACATTATGGCTGGGGCGGGCCGGGCGATGGATCACGCAGCCGGGATGAGATGCGCGCGCTTGATGTGCTGGGCCTCGACAGCGACGATGATTTTGAAGCGATAAGGGCGGCTTGGCGCAAGCTGGCTAAGGAAAATCACCCGGATGTGAAGCCCGGGGACGCCGAAGCTGCAGAGCGGTTTCAGAAAATTCAAGCCGCTTATGATGTGTTGAAAGCCGCAGAAGACCGCCGATTGGCGCTGTAGCGCCGCCGCTTAATCTTCCATGCTATCGGGCACAGGCGGCTTGCCAGAGATAAGCTCTGCCTGTTTTTCACTGTCTTCAAAACTGGCAAAGCCCGTGAAATCCACCATGCCATCAACAATGGGTTCGCGCACCACCGGCCCCGTCAGTATCTTGCCATCCAGCGTGGCAACCAGCGGTTTGCCCAACAACGCCTTGCTGATGGCGGCCAGCCGCCCGCTCGCTTTTTGGGTGAGTGTGACCAAGATGGCAGGCTCGCCCGCGGCTGTGGCCAGCCCACGAGCATCCAAAATGTCGGTCTGCGCAAAGGGCTGGCCTGCAATGCGAAAATCTCGCGCCGCTAAGGCCGGGCTGCTGATCCATGCGCTGGCCAGCGCCAGCATAGCCCAAAGACGCATCAGCCTAGTCCTTATAGCGTGCGGCTGTATCGCGGATCAGCGCAATCATATTGGGAATGCCCTGGGTCCGGTTGGAGGAGAGCTGCGCTTTGAGATCAAATGGCGCAAGTGCGCCTTCAATATCCGTCGCCAAAATCGCAGCTGCTGTCTGATCCTGCACCGTTTTCAGGACCAGCGCGATAATCCCTTTGGTAATCGCCGCATTGCTATCCGCCAGAAAATGCAGCGTGCCATCATCACGCGCTGTCGGATACACCCAAACGCTGGCAGAACAGCCGCGGACCAACGTGGCGTCAGTCTTGAGGGCGTCGGGCATGTCTTCCAAATCGCGCCCCAACTCAATCAGCAGCCGATAGCGATCATCAGCGTCCAAAAATTCATAGTCGTCATATAGTTCTGCAAGTCCGGTCATGCGTGTGCGTCCAGCGTTTGAACCAGCAGCTTGTCGATCTTGCGGCCATCCATATCAACGACTTCAAAGCGATAACCTTGTTCTGAGAAATGCTCTCCCGTGTCGGGGATGCGCTTCAGACGATCCAGCACAAAGCCTGCGACAGTTGCATAATCCCGGTCTTCATCCAGCGTCAGGCCCAGTCGTTCGGCCAAGCCATCGGCCGTTGCCCAGCCGGCCACCAATAGGCTGCCATCTTCGCGTTCGACAATGGCGGGTTCATCCTCGGCATTTTGGTCGGAAGCAAAATCCCCAGCAATGGCTGCCAAAAGGTCAGCCGGCGTTACAATGCCTTCAAAATGCCCATATTCATCATGCACCAACGCAATTGGCACATCGGCATGGCGCAGCGCCTCAAGCGCATCCATGGCATCGACTTGATCGGGCACAATTGGCGCCCGCTTCATCAGCGTCTTTAAGTCTAATTTGCGGCCCATCAGCTCAGCCGCCAGCAAATCCCGCGCCCCAACCACGCCCACAATTTCATCGACTGAGCCACGGGCCACCAGCAAGCGGCTGTGCGATGAGGCGAGAACCGCCTGATGAATGGCCTTTGCGTCGGCTTTTTCATCAATCCAGTCAATTTCGGTGCGCGGTGTCATCACTTCACGCACGGGCCGGTCGGCCAAACGGACAACACCCGAAATAATGGCCCGTTCGCTTTCTTCGATCACGCCAGATTTTGATGCCTCTGCCACAATCAGGTGCAGTTCTTCGGCAGTCACGTGCGATTCGGATTCGCGATTCAGGCCAATGATCCGAAAAATCAGGGCGCTGGTTTTATCCAGCAGCCAAACCAAGGGGGCCGTCACCCGGGCCAGCGCAATCATCGGCAGTGCCATGGCGACAGCAATGGGTTCAGGTGAGCGCAGGGCAAATTGCTTGGGCACCAATTCCCCAATGATCAGCGAGGCAAAAGTCGTAAGGCCAACAACAAGGGTGAAGGACACATCGTCGGCCCAATCAGCCGGAATGCCCAAGAGCAAGAGCCGCTCAGCCACGGGGCCGCCAAGGCTTGCCCCGGAATAGGCGCCGGCAATAATCCCAATCAAGGTGATGCCAATTTGCACTGTCGACAGAAAGCGGCCCGGATTGGAGGCAAGATCAATCGCCGCCCGCGCGCCGCGCAGTTGCGATGTCCGCGTAATGGATTCCAGGCGCGCGCGCCGGGCCGAGACAATTGCCAGTTCAGACATGGCGAACACGCCATTGAGAGCAATCAATCCGAGAATGATTGCAACATCTCCCCATGGAAAGGGAGTGAGTTGAAAGGGAAGTGCATCAGCCATGGACAGGATGCTTATGGCAGAAAAAGCCAGTTCACCTCAAGCATCGTGCATTTAGCCCCGCTTTGCCGCGAAAAACTGGCGTAACTGCGCGGCGGCTTGGGCCTCACCCAACCCGGAGTACACATCTGGCCGGTGGTGGCAGGTGGCCTGGGTGAAAACGCGCGGGCCATGATCTACCCCACCGCCTTTGGGGTCGGCTGCGGCATAATAGAGCCGCGCGAGTCGGGCATGGGCAATAGCGCCAGCGCACATGGCGCAGGGTTCTAGTGTCACCCAAAGCTCACAACCATCGAGTCGGAGTTGCCCCAAAGCGTCAGACGCGGCCCGAATGGCGAGAATTTCCGCATGGGCTGTGGGGTCGTTTCGCGCGCGCATGGCGTTGCTGGCGGCCGCAATTTCCAAGCCATCGCGCATGATAACCGCGCCAACTGGCACTTCCCCGGCATCTGCGGCGGCTTGCGCTAATTGCAGGGCGCGGTGCATAGGTGCGGGTAAGGGAATCGCCATAGCTCGCTTTAGCCCCAGCCTTCGGGTTGACGAAAGGGCCTTCGACCGTTAGTGGCGCAGCCTTTCCGAATTACGTGATTCATAATCAGGACGAACAGACATGTCTCGCATTTGCGAACTGACCGGCAAGGGCCGCCAAGTGGGCAACAATGTGTCCCACGCCAATAACAAGACGAAGCGGACCTTCCTGCCGAATCTGCAGAATGTCACTTTGATCTCCGAATCGCTTGAAAAGAGCGTTCGCCTGCGCGTTTCGACGCATGGCCTGCGTTCGGTTGAGCATGTCGGCGGCCTCGACAATTGGCTGCTGAAGACGTCGGATGAAAAGCTGAGCCTGAAGGCCCGTCGCCTGAAGCGCGAAGTGTCGAAGAAGTCGGCCGCAGCGGCCGCCTAATCTTCCAAAGCGAACTTCAGCAGGTAAGACTGCTGGAGCGGCCAGAAATTATCATCAGAGGCGAGCCAGATAATGGTTCGCCTCTTTTCTTGTGTCACGGCCACAGCCTCAAAATTATCGGTCAGCATTGGCGCTTCGAGCCGGGCGATCTCCTGTCCAGACACGATGGCGCCTGCAACAAGCTGGTCTTGCGACACGACCACCAGCCGTGTGCGCCACGTGATTGGCGCCTCAAAGCCCCGCAACAGGATCAAGATCCGGCCGTCCGGCAATTGGGTGGCATCTGCCGGGCGAAAGCCTGGTGGCGCTGCAAAGGACAGGCGTTTCAGCTGTGCCTTGGGATCAACTGGATCACGATCATAAAGCAATAAGGGCATGGCTGTGCGGGCGGGGTCAGGCGCGCCTTCGGCTAAAATCAAGAAACGGCCATCGGCCAGCCGCACCATCGATTCTGCGCCCAAAGGCGTCGACCAATGCGACATGGCCGCGCGCGCAATGGAGGTGACATGGCCGTGCGCATCCACTCGGCAAATCACGTTCAGCCGTTCCAGCGTGACCCACCAGCGGCCCGTCTGTGGATCGCGCGTGGTCGCTTCAGCATCATGCTGCGTTTTATTCCAATGGTTGCCGCAGCCCTTGGGCAGCTCACGCAGGCGTGCCGTCACGGCCTGGCCCTTGGGAAAGGGCAGGTCCAGCACCGCACCAGCGTCTGAAATGAGGCGAAGGCCCTGTTGGCTGACCGACATGGCCGACCAGCCTCCAAATTCCTCTGAGGCGGCGTGGAGCGCATAGCCTTGCAAAAAGGTGAGTGCCCCTGTGGTTTGCGCCGCTTGCTGCGCTGGTGCCAGCCGCACAGGCGTTAAGGCCACGATAATGTCTTGAGGGGGAATGGGCATTTGCCCCACCCGGCCCGATCCCGTGCTGACCCAGCATAACAAGAGGATCCCCATCAGGCGGGCCGATCCGCGCAGCGCGCGGCGCATTCCGATCATGGGGCGCCACGCGGCATTGGGCCTGCCAGCAAGGCAGGATCAATGCGAGTCTCAGTCCAGCGCATCCCCCAATGCAGGTGCGGCCCCGTTGCCCGCCCCGTCATGCCTATGGCACCCAGTGGCTGGCCTTGGCGCACCACATCCCCCAGCGTCACATCAATGCGGGAGAGGTGAAGAAAGGCGCTGTTGAGGCCCATGCCATGGTCAATCATCAGCAAATGGCCTTCCAGCGTGAACGGGCTTTGCGCCGCGAGGATCACCACCCCATCGGCGGGCGCAACCACTTGGGCGCCCATGCCACCTGCCACATCCACGCCATTATGCGGCACGCCGGGTTCTCCCGCATAAATCCGCTGCGACCCAAATACGCCAGAAATGCGTCCACGCGCGGGCCAGATAAAGCGTTGCCGCCAGCCCGTGCTGGCCGAGTTGGTTTTGCGGGCCGCCTCAATCTGCTGCAGCTCAGGCGCCCGACGCGCCAAAAACGTAGCTGAGGGCTGGGAAAAGCGCGGCAGTGTCGGCAGGTTTTCAATGTGCCATTGGCGCGGCGCGACCTGCAGCGTCTGTTGAACGGTCCGGCCATCTGCCAAGACTGCCGTCAATAGGGCTGTGGCGGGTTGGTCGCGGCCAAAGCCCAGCGCAAAGCGGCCATCGGGGGCAAGGCGCACATCTGTGCCATCCAATGTCAGCCGCACTGTGCCAGGGGGCGCCCAGCCCAGCACATAGCCGCCCTGTTGTGCAGGCCCATCCAGCCGAAGGGGCGATGGGGGGCTTATCTCTTTTGCATAGGCACTTGCCTGTCCAAGCCCCAGCATCAGGGCCAGACAGACTAGGAGGAGGGATTTGACGCTAAAGCTCATTCCTCAATGGCGGCGTGGGCTGCAATTTCGGCTGTGGCATAGGGTTCTTGGCGCTTCACGCTCCAATAGCGCAGGCTATCAAGCGGGATGGGCGCGCCAGATTTTGCACAGACAACATGGTCGCCCGGCGCCAAAACGCGAAACCCATTGGCGAGATACATTAACTTAGCCGCGCGGCCAGATGCGGTGAGCATCGAAAAACTCCTTTGTCAGAACAGGCCAGGCTGTTCAGGCTTGGGGGCGTCATAGGGCTTGGTCCCGCCCCGCTCAACCCGGGCGTCCACTTGGCCATCGGCAAAATGCAGCACCAAGGCCCCGGCCGCCTTGGCTTGCGCCACGTTGGTCACGGTCCCGCCGCCCTTGCGTTCCACGCGTGCATAGCCGCGTTCAAGGATGCGATCGGGGTTGAGCGATGCTGCCACCCGCCACAGCTGGTCGAGCCGGTTCTGCGCATTTTCCAGCCGCTGTGTCAGCATGGCCGGACGCAAGGCCCCTGCTGCCCGGGCCAGTTCCCCCCGTGCCTCTGCTGCCACGTGAGAGAGGCCCCGCTTCAATCGATCGCCCAGATCATCGACGCGCTGGCTTTGCGGGCCCAGCAGGGTTTCTGGTGTCGGCAGGCGACGCGCTGTCGCCTCCAGCCGTTCGCTCGCGCGCTCCTTATAGCGTTGTACACAGCGCAAGCTGCGGGCGCCCACGGCTTGCAGGCCGGCCAGCAACTCTGCCCGCACGGGCACCGCCATTTCTGCAGCGGCTGTTGGCGTGGGTGCCCGCCTGTCTGCTGCAAAGTCACACAAGGTCGTGTCCGTCTCATGCCCGACCGCGGAAATGGTCGGGATGGTGCAGCTCGCCACTGCGCGCACCACAACTTCTTCGTTAAAGCCCCACAGGTCTTCAATCGATCCGCCGCCGCGCGCCACAATCACAAGGTCAGGCCGGTTGGCCCCTTGCATTTCAGAAAAGCCAGTGACGGCAGCGGCCACTTGCTCGGCAGAGCCTTGGCCCTGCACCAGCACGGGCCAGACAATGACCCGCGTCGGGCAGCGATCTTCCAGCCGATGCAGAATATCGCGAATGACAGCGCCGGTGGGGGAGGTGACGACCCCTATGGTGCGCGGTAAATAGGGTAGGGGGCGCTTGCGCTCCGGCGCAAACAGGCCCTCGGCGCTGAGCCGGGCCTTCAGCTTTTCCAGCAGCGCCAGCAGCGCACCTTCACCCGCAATTTCCATTGTCTCAAGGACAATTTGATATTTGGATCGGCCGGGATAGGTCGTCAGCTTGCCCGTTGCGATGACTTCCACGCCATCTTGCGGCTGGAAGGCGAGCCGAAGCGCGCTGCCTTTCCACATGATGGCATCAATTACCGCCTGTTCATCTTTCAGCGCCAGATAGAGATGGCCAGAGGCCGCCCGTTTAAAGCCCGAAATCTCCCCGCGAATGCGCACATGGGCAAAGCCCTGCTCGACATGGCGTTTGAGTGCGGCGGAAATTTCACTCACCGAGAGCGCGCTTGCATTGTCCCCCGCGCGTTCCCCGGCTAACAGGCCCATCGTGCCTTCGGGCAGGTCATCAAAGGGCATTTCGGCAGGCATGAACATCCTTCTGATTGGTAGCGGCGGACGCGAACATGCGCTCGCTTGGAAACTCGCGCAATCACCTTATTGCGATACACTTTATGCAAGCCCCGGCAACCCCGGCATCGCGGCGCACGCTACGTGCGTGGACCTGGATGTGACGGATCATGAGGCCGTGATTGCCTTTGCCCGTGTGAAGGGGGTTGAGCTGGTGGTGATTGGCCCGGAAGCGCCGCTGGTGGATGGTCTGGCCGATAGCTTGCGCGCCTTTGGTATTGCCGTTTTTGGCCCCAACGCCAGTGCGGCGCGACTGGAAGGCTCTAAAGGATTTACCAAGGATCTGTGCACGCGCGCCAACATTCCAACCGCTGCTTATGCCCGCCATAGCGATAAAGCGGCGGCCTTGGCAGACTTGCCACGCTTTGGCCTGCCTGTCGTCATCAAGGCCGATGGTCTGGCGGCGGGCAAAGGCGTCATCATTGCAGAAACAGCGGCCGAGGCCGAAGCCGCGATTGAAGATATGTTTGGCGGCGGCTTTGGCACAGCGGGGGCCGAAGTCGTTCTCGAAGAATTTATGCGGGGCGAAGAGGCGAGTTTCTTTGCCTTAACCGATGGCCGCGATGTTGTCGCCTTTGGTTCGGCGCAAGATCATAAGCGCGTGGGCGATGGCGATGTGGGGCCAAATACTGGCGGCATGGGGGCCTATTCCCCCGCGCCTGTCCTCACGCCAGAGCTCGAAGCCCGCGTGATGGACGAGATTATCTGGCCCACGGTCAAGACGATGGCGGCCGAGGGCAATCCCTATTCAGGCGTGCTCTATGCCGGGCTGATGCTGACGGCGCAGGGACCCAAGCTGATTGAGTATAATGCCCGCTTTGGCGACCCGGAATGCCAAGTGCTGATGACGCGTTTTGAGGGCGATCTGGTCACGCTGCTGCGCGCCATTGCCGACGGGCAATTGGCGGATGTTGAGGCGCCTGAGTTTTCGTCGGACACGGCGTTGACGGTCGTCATGGCCGCCAAAGGCTATCCGGGGACGCCGGACAAGGGTGGCGCGATCCATCTGCCCGAAATAAACGCGGCGATGATCTTCCATGCGGGAACCGCGCTGAAAGACGGGCAGTTGGTTGCCAATGGGGGCCGGGTGCTGAATGTGACCGCACGGGGCCGCAGCGTGACGGAGGCGCAAGCGCGTGCTTATGCCGCAGTGGATGCCGTGGACTTTCCCTCAGGCTTTTGCCGCCGCGATATTGGCTGGCGCGAAGTGGCCCGCGAGTCCGGGGAATAAACGCCCGCCCATAGCGTGCTCCGGCCTTGAGCCGGAGCCCAGAAGCGTGCCCATCGCGGCTATTGTTTGGAGACACTGGGCTCCGGGTCAAGCCCGGAGCACGGCGACGGTTACGTCCGTCCCGCCTGCGGGAGCGGCAGGGGGCCGCCCTCTTTCACCCTTCGCGGTGATAAGGATGCCCGGCAATGATGCTGGTCGCGCGGTAGAGTTGTTCCACCAGCATCGCGCGCGCCAGCATATGCGGCCAGGTCGCTTTGCCAAAAGCGATGAACAGGTTGGCCGAGGCCCGCTCTTCTGCGGTCAGTCCATCGGCGGCACCAATTAAGATGCGCAGTTCGCGCGTGCCGGTATCGCGCCATTTTTCAAGCTTTTGCGCCAATCCCGTCGATGTCAGCTGCGCGCCCGTTTCATCCATTGCGATGGTGACGGTGCCCGCCGCAAGAGGCGGCGCCTTGCCGCCCGTGTCGGGCAGTTCGGTGATCTGAAACGGCCATGTCAGGCGCTTGGCATAGCGCGCGATAAGATCTGCCTCGGGGCAGCGGCCCATTTTTCCCCGGGCAATGATGTGCAGTTTCAAGCGGCGGGTGCGTCCCCAAACGCCCACATGCGCTCAAGATTGTAAAAGCTGCGGACTTCCGGGCGGAAGAGGTGGACGATGACATCGCCGGCATCAATCAACACCCAATCGGCATTCGCCATGCCTTCCACACGGGCGATCCGGCCACATTGCTGCTTAATCTTTTCCTGCAGCTTTTGCGCCATGGATGCGACCTGCCGAGTCGAACGACCACTGGCGATGACCATATGGTCCGCAATGGCCGATTTTCCCGCCAGCGGGATGGAGACGGTTTCGACCGCCTGATCATCTTCCAGCGATTGCAAAATCAGCTTGTGCAGCGTGTCTACGGAGTCTGCGGCTTGGGCAGCTTTGCGTTTAGGGGCAGCAGGCAAAATCGGTCCTCAATCAACAAGGCGATGCGTAATTGCATCGCGCACAGGGGTTTGTGGGAGTGCGCTCATCCAAGCCGGATCAGCCCGGCGAAGCGCTGTGGCGGAGGTTTTATCGGGGCGAAAGCGCAAGAGCACGAGCGCCGGCGGTCTCCACATCGTCCACATCATTGCGGCAGATCGGGGGCGGACGAACCCCCGTAGCCAACCCATCGCGCGGCTCGCGCGGGCAGGGGCATCATATCCCGGACGCGCGATAACTGCAATCGGCATCGTCTGGGCGATCCGCCGCCAGTCTTTCCAGTCACTAAACTGGGCAAGATTATCGGCCCCCATCAGCCAGATAAAGGCGCGTTTTGGGTGGCGCTGTTTCAGCGCGCGGAGCGTATCGATGGTATAGCGCGTCCCCAAATGCTGCTCGATTGCGGTTGCCTGTATCGGGCTGCGCCGCGCCATGCGCTGGGCATAGCGCAGCCGCACGGGCAAAGGCGCCATGCCTGCCTTGGGTTTTAAGGGATTTCCGGGCGAAACCAGCCACCACACCTCATCCAGCCCCAGCGCCTTGGCCGCCATCAGGCTGATCTGGCGGTGTGCGCCATGGGCCGGGTTAAACGACCCGCCAAGAAGCCCGGTGCGGATCAGGGCCGGATCTGCCCGGTGCCCCGGACAACCCATTTATACGTGGTCAGCCCCTCCAGCGCGACAGGCCCGCGCGCGTGCAAACGCCCGGTTGCAATGCCAATTTCAGCCCCCAGCCCAAATTCCCCGCCATCGGCAAATTGCGTGGAGGCATTCCACATCACAATCGCCGAATCGACTCCCGCCAAAAAGGCTTCTGCTGTGGCGGCATCTTCGGTGATGATGGCATCGGTGTGGTGAGATCCATGCGCAGCAATATGCGCCATTGCGCCTGCCACGCCATCGACCAGGGTGACGGCGCAAATGGCATCAAGATATTCGGTATCCCAATCGGCATCGCTTGCAGGCGTCACGCGTGCATCAAGTGCTGCAATTTCGGGGGTGCCGCGCACGGCGCAGCCAGCGTCAAGCAAAGCAGATACAATCTTGGCGGGTTGGGCAAAGGCGCGGTCAATCAACACCGTCTCCGTCGCGCCACACACGCCCGTGCGGCGCATCTTGGCATTGGTAATAATGTTCATCGCCGTGTCGACATCCGCCGCCTTATCGACATAGCTGTGGTTGATGCCATCCAAATGCGCGAGCACAGGCACACGCGCCTCTTGCTGCACACGCGCGACCAAGGCCTTGCCGCCGCGCGGGATGATGATGTCAATCAGGCCATGGGCGGCCAGCATCGCCCCCACGGCGGCCCGATCTTGCGTGGGGACCAGCTGGACGGCATCCTCGGGCAGTCCAGCGGCTTTCAGCCCAGCGTGAAAGGCAGCAAAAATCGCCCGGTTGCTTTCGACGGCCTCGCTGCCGCCGCGCAGCACCGCAGCATTGCCCGAGGCGAGGCAAAGCGCCGCCGCATCGGCTGTCACATTGGGCCGGCTTTCATAAATAATGCCAATCACGCCCAAGGGCACGCGGACGCGGGACATTTTAAGGCCGTTGGGGCGCTGTGTTTCGTCAATGACGTGGCCAACAGGGTCGGGCAGTTGGGCCACGGCGTCGACCCCGGCGGCAATCGCCTCAATCCGGCCTTCATCCAGTTTTAGCCGATCGAGCATGGCAGCTGAAAGGCCCAGTGCGGCTCCTGCTGCCATATCCTGCGCATTGGCGGCCAAAATTTGTGCGGCATCGGCACGCAATTGGGCTGCTGCTGCTTTAAGCGCCTGTGCCTTTTGCGCCGTGGGGCATAAGGCGAGCGCGGCTGCGGCCGCGCGGCCGCGCTGTCCCATTTTGGCAATAAGTTGGTCGGGCGGCAGGAAATCAGGCATTTTTGCGGGGTAGCAAAGAGCCCGGAAAAACGCAAAACCGGTGACAAGCCCCGTCCACGCTGCAATATTGGCCCCATGAGCAGTGATATGGACGCATTGGGCACTGTGGCAACGGGCGCGCTCTTGGCGCGCGCAGTTGAGCCACAGACAGGCGAGGCCAGTCTGGCAGCACAGGGCGGGGCTTGCCTGAACTGCGGGGCCATGCTTGCCGGCGCCTATTGCAACCAATGCGGGCAAAAGGCGCATGTCCACCGGACCTTGGCGGCCTTTGGGCATGATTTGCTGCACGGCGTTTTTCATTTTGATGGCAAGATCTGGCGGACGCTGCCGTTGCTTGTCTGGAAGCCGGGGGAGTTAACGCGCCGCTATGTCCATGGCGAGCGGGCAAAATTTGTGTCGCCTTTCGCGCTCTTCTTGTTCAGCGTCTTTTTGATGGTTGCGATTTTTGGGTGGGCGGGGCCCACATCGCGCACCATAACCCAGCCTTTGTCTGCCGCTGAAGCCCGCCAGACTTTGGCTGCCGATCAAGCAACTTTGGCGCAAACTCTGAAAACGCTGGAGGCGGAACAGGCGGCTCAGGGCGCCCGGCCTCAGCCATGGCTGGACGCGGAACTCAGCCGCACGCGGCAGTTGATGCAGCAGCGCGAATTCTTACAGCCGCAAACATCCCCCCGGTTGGTCGCCGACCGGCAATTGCTGTTGCAGCAGCGCCGGGCAGAAATTGAATTGGCGCGCCTGCAGGCCAAACGCGCTGAAGCCGTTAAATCTGGCCAGCCAACGGCTCAGATTGATGAGGATATTCGCGGTGTGACGCTGGGGACGAAGTTTCTGCAAGGCGCGGCTCGCACCTTTGGCGCAGACGCCATTCAGGCAGATCGGCTGAAAGTTGATTTGGGCATCCAACCGTTAAATGATCTGGTTCGCCATGGGCTCGAAAATCCGCAGTTGATGCTCTATAAAATCCAATCAAGCGCTTATAAATTCTCTTGGGCGCTCATCCCGATTTCAGTGCCTTTTGTGTGGCTGCTCTTTTTCTGGCGGCGCGATCTGCATCTTTTCGATCATGCGGTGTTCGTCACCTATTCCATCGCTTTTATGACCTTGTTGATGACAGCTTGTGTGCTGGCGATTCAAATGCCTGCGCTCGAGGCGATCGGCGCCTTTGCGCTGGTCCTCTATCCGCCAGTTCATATCTATCGGCAATTGCGTGGGGCCTATGCGCTGGGCCGGGTTGGGGCTGTGTTGCGCAGTCTTTTATTGGTCAGCTTTTCGGTCACGGCGCTTTTGCTGTTTGCGGGGTTCATACTCGCGCTGGGCTTCAGCAGTTAAAATCTGCATCTGTATTTGGCCGCGCGCCATCAGCGGTTGAACAAGGGCGGCCATATGCGCTTGCCGATCGCCGGGCAGAGCCCGTGTAAAGAAGCTATTGGCAATCACATCCGCCAATTGCAGCCCATCGGCATGGTGGCTCATTTGCAACTCTGCCGAGCCGCACGGGCCAATCAGCGCGCGCACATCATCGCGGATCAGCGCCAGCGTTGCATCGCCATAGCGGCCATCATCAATGAAGACTGATCGGCAGTCATCCATCAGGGGCAGCATATGGGACACGGCCGTTTCAAGCAGCGCAGCATAGACATGCACATCATGCAGGCCCTTATCTTCCCCGGGCTGGGGCTGAGTTGCTGAGAGCGCCAGCGTGACCACGGCCTGTGCGTTGGATTGGGCGAGCATCTCCATCAGAAACCCGCGTTCCCCGAGCGCGATGCGGCTGCCCTTTACTTCGCCATGATAGCCCGTGACGGCGCGAAAGCGGCGGAGGATATGCGCTGCATCTTCTGGCGCAATGAGAAGGGCCGCAAGCGTCATGACGCCGCGGCCCACGCCTCCAGATTCATCGCAGTAAAGCGTTGCCAAAGCGGGCTTAGGCACCTTCGGCGGCAGGTCCGCCAACATTGCCTGGCTTGCGCCGCGTTTTGGGGATGGACGTGCCACCCGGGCGCAGCGTGACGGTCTGGGGCCGTCCCGTGCCCGAACGGTCGGGGCGGGTGCCATCGTCCAGCAGCGCCTTAATTTCATCGCCAGACAGCGTCTCATATTCGAGCAGCGCTTCCGCCAGCGTGTGCAACTGCTTGATATGCTTTTTCAGCAGCTTGGTTGCCTGGCTATGGCCGCCTTCCACAATCCGCTTAATCTCTTGATCGATCATCACGGCCGTTTCGTTCGACATTTGGCGGCTGCGGTTCATGGAATAGCCCAAGAAGACTTCTTCATCGGCCTCGGCATATTGCAACGGCCCAAGCACATCGGACATGCCCCAGCGCGTCACCATGTCACGCGCCAAATTGGTCGCATATTGAATGTCTGATGAGGCACCCGAGGACACCTTGTCATAACCGAAGATCAGCTCTTCGGCCACGCGCCCGCCCATTGCGACGGAGAGGTTGGCGTACATTTTGTCGCGGTGATAGCTGTAATTATCCCGCTCAGGCAGGCGCATCACCATGCCCAAAGCGCGGCCGCGCGGGATGATGGTGGCCTTGTGAATGGGGTCAGAGGCAGGCTCATGGATAGAGACAATCGCATGGCCGGCTTCGTGATAGGCGGTCATGCGCTTTTCATCCTCGGTCATCACCATGGACTTGCGCTCAGTGCCCATCATCACCTTGTCCTTGGCCTCTTCAAATTCAGCCATGGCAACAAGGCGCTTGCCCTTGCGGGCGGCCATCAGCGCGGCTTCATTGACCAGATTGGCCAGATCGGCACCTGAAAAGCCCGGCGTGCCCCGCGCAATGACGCGCGCGTCCACATCCGGGGCCAGCGGCACCTTTTTCATATGGACCGACAAAATCTTTTCACGGCCTTCAATGTCGGGGCGCGGCACGACAACCTGCCGGTCAAAGCGGCCGGGACGCAGCAAGGCTGGGTCCAGCACATCGGGGCGGTTGGTGGCGGCAATGATGATGATGCCTTCATTGGCCTCAAAGCCATCCATCTCAACAAGCAGCTGGTTGAGCGTCTGCTCACGCTCATCATTGCCATTGCCAAGGCCCGCGCCACGATGGCGACCCACAGCGTCAATTTCGTCAATAAAGACAATGCAGGGGGCAGATTTTTTCGCCTGTTCAAACATGTCACGCACGCGGCTTGCACCCACGCCGACAAACATTTCGACAAAGTCTGAACCTGAAATGGTGAAGAAGGGAACATTGGCTTCACCCGCAATAGCGCGGGCGAGCAACGTCTTACCCGTGCCGGGAGACCCAACCAGCAATGCGCCCTTGGGGATTTTGCCACCCAGTTTTGAGAATTTGCCCGGGTCCTTCAAAAAGTCGACAATTTCCTGAAGCTCCTCACGGGCTTCATCAATGCCGGCCACATCATCAAACGTGACGCGGCCTTGCTTTTCCGTCAGCATTTTGGCGCGGCTCTTGCCAAAGCCCATGGCGCCAGAGCCTGCGCCTTTTTGCATTTGGCGCATCACCAAATAGCCCAGCCCCAAGAATAAGAGGATTGGCAGCGACTGATAGAGCAGGAATTGCAGGAAAGACGGGCTTTCCTCAGGCTGACCGGTAAATTCAACATTGGCAGCAATCATGCGCTGCGCAAATTGCGGGTCGGCAACGGCGAAGGTCTTAAACTCCTCGCCGCTTTTCAGCGTGCCGGTAATGGTATCGCCCGATTGGACAACAGATTTGACTGAGCCTTGCTCCACGCGCGACACAAAGTCGGAATAGGCAATGGTTTGGCCATTGCCGCTGCTGCCGCGTCCCTCAAAAATCGAGACAAATAATGCAAGCGCTGCAAGAATTGCCACCCAGATGGCGAGGCTCCGCATCCAGGGGGACATATTGGGGCCCTTTTGGTCGTCCATAGTCAAATCTGCCTTTCAGCACCCAAGATAGGCGCCGATTGCTTAATGACAATGTTGCGAATCATGAATTTCTTCAGTTTTTGCGCGGTGGCGGCGCGACCGAGAAGGTCCAAATTGCCCCGCCACGGCATTTCACGCCAGCCAAGGTCGCTGTCTCGCCTGTATTCAGCCGCTGAACCAGCCGAATAACTTCATCATCCCGCGGTGCGGCTTGGGGGTTAATTTCTTTTAGACATTTCCAAATCATGCGGCGTTGCAGCTCAAATGGCAGCTCTGCTGCATCCAAATGCAACGTGGCCGGCGCCACCCGTTCTAGCCGCGTGGCAAGCGCGGTTTCGCACGCCCAATTGAGCGCCGCCTCGGCACTTTGCAGCGCGCGCGCAGATTGGCTTGCCGCGCCGGCACTCAGCCAGTCTGCCCCCTGCAGCGCCTGCCGCAGCCGTGCGCGATCAAATCGGCTGTCTTGATTGCTGGGGTCGTACACTGGCGTGATGCCGGCCTGTGCGACCAGCGCGTCCAACTCTGCCTTGCGCCATCCCAGCAGGGGGCGGATGATCTGGCCTTGGCGTGGCCGAATGCCGGCAAGGCCGCTGACGCCTGCGCCGCGGTTTAGCCGCATGAGCAGCGTTTCCAATTGGTCATCTGCATGATGGGCGGTGGCAATGGCGTTGAGGCCATGTTGGGCCTGCCAGTCTGCAAGGGCGGCATAACGCGCGGTTCGGGCCCAGGCAGAGACATTGCCCTGCACGGGCCCCGCCAGCGTTAAAACATCATGCGCAATCCCGCGTTCGGCGCATAAGCGTGCGACAAAGTCGGCCTCTGCGCGGGATTCAGGGCGCAAGCCGTGATCGACTGTTGCCGCAGCAATGGGCAGGCCTGCAGCATGCGCCAAGAGCAGCAAGGCAAGGCTGTCTGGCCCGCCAGAAACCGCGAGGCCAAGCGCCCCGCCATCGGGCATTAACGGGGCCAGATCTTCCCGAAAGCGGGCGACAAGCGCCGCATGTGGCGCAGACGCTGTCGAGGCGTTTAAATGCACCGGGCTTCGAGACGACCCCGGGCGACCCGGCTCTTCAAATCTGCCGAGGCCGAGCTGCCATAGACATCGTTAAACTCGTCATAGACTTTGCAGGCATCGGGCAGCTTTTTCAGCCGCGTCAGCGCAACGCCAAGATAATAAAGGCTTTCCGACGCCCGCTCGCCCCGCGGGTTTTTGGTATAGTTTTCGTAAAAGGCAACGGAGGCCAGCGCGGGCTTGCCTTCATCCAGATAGGCGCGGCCCAGCAAATTCTGGGCATAGCTGGCCCGACGGTGACGGGCATTTTTGCTGACAAATTCTTTCAGCTTGGCTTGGGATTCTGGATAAAGGCCAGCCTGCCACAGGCGAAACGCATAGCTATAGGCATCTTCAACGGCATCGCCAGTTGCGGGCACTTCAACCGCATCAACCAGCGCCTTGCGCCTGGCGGCATCTGCTGGCGCTGCAGCAACGGGGGCAGCGGCTGCCCGCGGGGCGGACGCTGCGACTTGGGGTGCTGCCGGCTGTGGGCGCGGTGCGGCAGCCACAGGCGCGGTTGCGACAGGCGCAGCGGCCATAGGCGCAGGCTCTGTCATCACAGGTCGCGGGGCGGCCACATTTTGCGGAAGAGCATCGACAGCTGTGGGGGCTGGCGCCTCTGCCAATGCGCTGCCGCCCGATGCGGCGCTTGTTGGCGTGGGTGCAGGTTGCGGTTCAACTGCCTTCAGCCGTGTGTCGAGGGCTTTCAAGGCCTCTTCCAGCTTGCGCAGCCGATTACCATCGAGTTCGACTTGGCCTGTCAGGCTGCGCAACTGGCCTTCAAGCGCGTCAACGCGTGTGGTCAAGTCCGACAAGGGCGTTGATGTTGGCGCGCCAGCGGTCGCTGGGGCTGCAGCTGGGGTGATGTCAGGTTGAATGGGCGCGCCACTGGGGAACACCTTGCGCTGGACGGCTTTCATTTCCTTTTCCAGCTTATTGACACGGCCTTCGACAGTCATTTTTTCCTGTGCAGCAAGCGGTGCTGCAGCAACGGCAGACAAAAGCACAAAGGAAACAAGGGCGTGGCGCATCGACATTCACCTCTAACAAGCTGATGCGGCACTATGTGGACCAGAGCGCTCCGCCGATCAAGGCCGGGCGGGTGTCGTGCCTTGCTCTGTTGGGGGCATCGGTGCCTCGCCTGTCGGCGGGGTTTTGGGGGCTGTTAACGCAGCGGCAGTCAAAACCACGTCTTTCACGGTGCGTGCAGGCGGACCCAAAGGGGCTATGGCAGCGCCGCCAATCGACACATCCAGATTTTCAGGCGCGCCAAGGCGGATCATTGGCGTGTCAGCATCGGCGGGCACCGTATAGCTTTCACCCGCCTTTTTCGTGCCTTCAAACAGCACCTTGTTGGTGCGGTCATAAATGCGGAACCAAACATCCTGGCGCGCGGTCAGCACAATAGGCCCCGATGGCGCAGTTGGGGCTGCCGCAGGTTTGGGCTTGGCAATGGCTTTGGGCGCAGGGGGCGTCACTGTCACGGGCGCGTCTGGTGTCACCACGGCCGAGCGCCACAGGCCATAGCCGCCGGCAAAAGCCACCAGCACCACGGCCGTTGTCATTGCCAGCCAACGCGGCGGGACACGGGCTGGATCAGCAATATCATCGGCTTGCACCATGGCCATTGCGCTTGTTTCGCGGCCCAGTTCAACGCGCAAATCGCGTGCCAAGCTCACTTCATCGGCACCAAGAGCGCGGGCAAATGCGCGGACAAAGCCAGCGGCATAGGTGAAGGAAGGCAAGGCTGCATAATCGCTGCGCTCAAGCGCATCCAAGTGCCGCAATGGGATCCGAGTTTTTCCCGCAATATCTTCAAGGCTGAGCCCTGCAGAAAGGCGCGCGGCGCGGAGCCTATCCCCCACGCGCTCAATCAACGGTAACATCGCGTCGCTTGTTGCCTCTGCCATTTTATGCTCCGTGGCGAAAACGCGGCCAAAAATAACATATATTATTTTTTTGCTAGCATAGGACGCATTCCTGCGCGAGGCCAGCGTTTTCCGACAGATTATCCTATATCAACACCGTTCTCACGGGCCCAATCCATCAAGCAGGTGCGCAAGTCTCGTGGGGGATTGGCCAGCCAATCGTGCATGGCAGCCTTCGCCATGTCCAGATCAAGCGATCGAACCATGGCTTTGACAGGCGCAACGGCAGCAGGCGTAATGGACAGCCGATCAATTCCCAGCGCGAGCAGAGCCATGGCTTCAAGTGTCCGTCCGCCCATTTCTCCACAGACAGTGACAGGCACTTTGGCGGCGCCACACGCGTCGACGATCCGCCGGATAAAGCGCAAAATGGCAGGCGACAGCCAATCATAGCGTTCCGCCAATTTGGGGTTGGCGCGGTCTGCTGCAAAGAGAAACTGGGTGAGATCATTGGTGCCAATCGACAAAAAGTCGATCTTGGGCAGCAGCACATCCAGCATTTCGGCAAGAGCCGGCACTTCCAACATCGTGCCATACCGAATACGCAGCGGCAATTGGCGGCCTTGTTTCGCCATCCATTCCCTTTGGCGTTCAAAAATCGCCTTGGCTTCGTCAAATTCCCAAGGTTCTGAAACCATCGGGAACATGACGTGCAGCGTGCGGCCGGCGGTTGCCTCTAGAAGCGCACGGGCTTGTGCCTTCATCAGGCCATCGCGCTCAAGCGCGAGGCGCAGGGCACGCCAGCCCATGGCTGGGTTTTCTTCCTTTGTCCCATCAAAACGCAAATAGGGGAGTGCCTTATCCCCCCCAATATCGACAGTGCGAAACACCACGGGCCGTTCGCCTGCGGCATCCATGACATCCCGATACAGGCGCTGCTGGCGTTCGCGCTGTGGCATGGTGGCTGAGACCAAAAACTGGAATTCCGTGCGAAACAGGCCAATGCCGTCTGCGCCCGTAACATCCAGCTGCGCCACATCATCGCGCAGACCCGCATTGACCATGAGTGTGATCCGCTGATCATCCTTGGTCACGGGCGGCTGGGATTTCATGGCCGCATAGGCCGCCCGGCGTTTTTGCGAGGCGGCAAGACGATCGGCAAAGGCTTGTTCCATTGCCGGGCTTGGCCGCACAAAGGCCGCCGATTGCCCGGCATCGAGCAGAACAAGATCCCCCTCGCTGATGGAGCGCCGCACGCCTTTGACGCGGCCCAGAACGGGCACACCCATGGCCCGTGCCACAATGGTGACGTGCGCGGTCAGCGATCCTTCTTCCAGCACCACGCCCTTCAAACGGCGGCGATCATATTCCAAAAGTTCGGCTGGGCCGAGGTTGCGGGCGATGAGGATGGTATCCTGACGCAGCCCGGCCTGAGCTGCCGACCCCAATTGGCCAGAGACAATGCGCAACAGCCGGTTCGACATGTCTTCCAGATCATGCATCCGGTCTGCCAGCAGCGGATCGTCAATTTGGCGCATCCGCATCCGGGTGCGCTGCTGCACACGCTCAATCGCGGCTTCAGCGGTGAGGCCGCTATCAATGGCTTCGTTAATGCGCCGCCGCCAACCTTCGTCATAGGCGAACATCTTGTACATCTCGAGCACTTCACGATGTTCACCTTCGACGCCGAATTCGGCTTCGCTGGCCATGCGCTCAATTTGTTCGCGCATCTTATCAAAGGCGGCATAAACGCGGTGGCGTTCGGCCTCGATATCTTCGGCCACTGTATGTTCAATGGTCACGCGCGGCTGGTGGAACACGGCATAGCCAGAGGCCATGCCATCGACCAATTTCAGGCCCGCCATGCGCTGGGCAGAGGTGTCTTGCACCTTTGATCCGCGGCGCTCGGCATTATCAATCAGCCCGGCATTGGCGATGAGTTCTGACAGCACCATCGCCACCGTTTGCAGCGCTTCAATTTCCAGTTCTTCATAGCGGCGCGATTCAACATGCTGCACGCACAGCACGCCCACGGCATCTTCCTTGCGGATGATGGGCACGCCTGCAAAGCTGTGAAACAGCTCTTCACCCGTTTCAGGCTTATAGGCAAAATCGGGGTGGCTGGTCGCTTCATCAAGGTTCAGCGTGGCGACTTGCTCGGCAATGGTCCCCACAAGGCCCTCGCCCATGGCCAGCTTTGTGACGTGGACAGCCTCTTGCTTCAGCCCTTTTGTGGCGAACAATTCCAACAGGCCATCGCGTCGCAAATAGATGGAGCAGACTTCGCTTTTCAGCACCTCAGCAATCACGCCAACCACTTGGTTCAGCTTGGCCTGCGCGCTGGTGCGGGATGCCATCACGTCATGAAGACGTGTCAGAATTTCACGCGAGGCAGAGGCGGCTGTCGATGGCATGGTCAATCGCTAGCAGTTTGAGCGCTGTGATGCCAAGGATAAGAAATCGTATTCAGCCCCCCTCTCTCGTCGCTCATCCGCCGCCATCCTCATCTTTGGCTTCGTCTTCGCTGCGCGCAGGGGCTGGCTTTGTCCGGTTTTCGGGCAGCTTGCCGCCATTACAGGCATAGACGAGCGCCATTTCAACCAGCCCGCCGGGGGCAACCGGCTGATATTTCAGGGGCACATCTGCCGCCCGCCAATCATGTGATTTGATGCCATTCATCGTCCGAAAATAGCTCAGGGCTGCCGCCGTGCGGGCGCGGCAGGAAAAGCTATAGCGGACACGTTCTACCGAGCCTTTATTGGCTGGCCCCCGCATCACAACAAACAGCTGCAATGTTGGGAAGGGCCGACGATTGGCGATGGCCGGCAGGCTCTTTAAGCTGGCGGGATCAATAAAAATTTGCCGGCCCGCGGTGTTTTCTCCCAGCAGGATCAGCGGATCAGTTGCTGAGGGCGGGGCCGGGCTAACACTGAGCATTATGGCCAATATGGCTGCTGTGCTCATACCAATTCGGCCGCCTGAGATGGAACGGGCAGAGCAAACCCTTTTTTGGCGGCCCGCCTTTCGCCGCGCGCCAATTCTGTTTTCAGCGCCCGGCAATAATGGTCAAAATCGAGCTGAATGGTATGGCGCCGGGCAGCATAATATTGGCCCGTATAATAGTCTTCATCTGCGGCAATGATGCGCGCCATATCATCGGCGCTGGGCGGCGCATAGCGGCCCGCCAGATAGGCGGCGACCAGCTTGGATTGCTGCTCTGCGAAATTGACCAAAGTTGGCAAGGGTTGGGCCAGCCCCATATAGAAAAGATCGGGCACATCGGGCTTCATAATGCGCTTAAACAAGGGCGGTGGGCGATTATCCGCATCGGCCTGCAGGTCCGCATCCTCGAAAAAGGGGAATTTAATGTCATAGCCCGTTGCCCAGACAATCGCGTCCAGTGGCTCACGGCTGCCATCCGTGAAGATCACGCCATCGCCATCCAGCCGGTCAATGGCGGGCTTCATGACAATATCGCCTGATCCTGCCCGCAACAGAAATTCGCCAGAGACAGTGCCATGGCTTTCAAACGGACCAATTTCGGGGTCGGGCAAGCCATAATCGCTCATTTTGCCGACGAGATTTTTGATCATCGCTTCGCCCAATTTCTGGCGCAGCCATTTGGGCATCCAGGCAGGGGCGGGGTTTTTGTCGAGCGGCTGTCCCTTATAATATTTGGGGAACACCCAAACGCCCCGTCGGGTCGAAACGAACAAGCGGCTGGCAATGGGCCGTTGTGACAGCTCAGACGCAATATCCATGGCGCTATTGCCCATGCCAACCACCAGCACGCGCTTGCCCACGCAATCTATGGGGTCAAAGGGGCTGCGATATGCGTGCGAGTGGATTTGCGGTCCATCAAAGCTGCCGGGATAATCGGGGATGCGCGCCGCCCAATGATGCCCATTGCACACGGCAAGAGCATCATAATTCTGGCTGGTGCCGTCGGACAAGGTGATGCGCCAGCCGCCACCGGGGTGCCGGACTGCCTTGTCCACCCGCGTGTTAAAGCGGATGTGCCGTCGCAGGTCGAAATGATCGACATAGGCATGAAAATAGGCCAGCAATTGCGCGTGGTGCGGATAATCCGGCCAATTGTCAGGCACCGGGAAATCTTCAAACGCCAGCCGCCATTTGCTGGTATCAATATGCAGGCTTTTATAGCAGGCCGACATGCCATTGGGGTTGTTGTAATACCAATTGCCGCCAATATCGTCCGACGCCTCAAAAATGTCGAACGGGATGCCATAATCTTGCAAGCGCTTGGCCGTGGTAAAGCCAGAGCAGCCAGCGCCAATAATGCAAACTTTGGGAAGATTGGGGGCGTGTGTCATGCCTCCAAAATGCCTGTTTGGTGGGCGAATGCAAGATTTTTAGCCGGAAGATCAATCGTCTGGATCAGCCGCGCAAAAATGGCGCCCCCACCCGGCCCGGCGGGGGCGTTGACTGGCCTTGCTATGCGTGTTCCAAAACCTTGCGGCCCGGGCGGACACGCAGGCTGTGCCCCGGCTTGGTCTTGAGCGAGAGTGTCCGGACGGTGTCCATAAACACCCAATTATTGGTCGCCGCCTTAGGCGTGAGCGACAGGTGCATATAGCCGCGGTTGGACGTATCCACCCAGCGCAATTCTTGGGTGTTGCGCGCCAAAATGTCGCGCGCGATGCGATTGGGGTCAGTGCCAGCAGTGGCCGATTCAATCCCCGGTGAGCTGACACTATGGCCGCCAAATTCGACACCCGCAGGCCGGCCATCTTCCGGCAAGTCAAAGGCCCAGCCATTATGGCTATCGCCCGAGACAACAACCAAGTTCAGATCATTTTTCTGCGCATGCGCAAAAACGCGGCTGCGGGCGACCGGGTAGCCGCCCCAATTGTCAAAATTATAGGGCAAGCCGGCTTTGGCGGCGGCAATGCCCTGCCGTGAATAGTTTTTGCGGAAATCTGGCGTATTGGGGCCAAACCAGTTCATCGCTTCTTCGGGCGTATAGTTATAGCCCATATTGGTGCCGGAGCCGAGCACCGTCCACGTCCCCTTGCTGCGCGCAAAATTCTGGAACAGCCAGCTTTCCTGCTCCGTACCAAACATAGTGGAGGCCGGGTCGCGCCAAGCGCCATCGCGGAAATCGGCAAAGGCTTTTGCGGAATCGGGGGCACGCATCAAATCGCCGGCCCAATAGGGCTTGGTGCGCCCCACAACGCGGGTGTCAGTGCGGAAATAACTTCCCAAATCGCCAAAGTCATAGCGCTTCCAAGGCAGATCCCCAACGGGCAGCCATTCGCGCCAGACTTGTGAGGCGGCGTTGCGCCGGGCCGACCAATCGCCTTCATCCGCGGTATGGTTCTGCGCGCCGCCCTCCCAGCTGTCATTCGCGCTTTCATGGTCATCGGTGCTGGGGATCCATGGGAAATTGGCGTGCAACGCCTGCAATTGGGGGTCGGTGCGATAGCTGGCATAGCGCAAGCGATAATCCGCCAATGTCAGGCACTCGCCAGCGGGGAACAGCTTTTCAGAAAATTGCGTGCCATTGTCATAGCCGCCCCGGCCATATTCATAAATATAATCGCCCATGTGCAACACCAGGTCGATGTCATTGCGGGCCGCGGCATGGCCATAGGCATTAAATTCGCCAAAGCCTAAGTTAGAGCAGGAGAAGATCGCAATGTTGAACTGCGCGGTTTTGCCCACAGGCAAGGTCTTGGTGCGACCCGTGGGGGATTTTGTGCCATCGGGCGCAATGAAGCGGAACCAATAAAAGCGACCCGGTTGCAGGCCATCGACTGTGATCTTGACTGTATGGTCGCGCCACGGGCCAGTGATCATTTCGCCGCCCGTTACAATTTTGGCGAAATTAGGCGTGTCCGACACTTCGACGCGCACTTTGGACTGGCCGCCCGTTTTGCTGACATAGCGTGTCCACAACAGCACCGAATTTGACCCCGGCTCACCCGAGGCCACATTATGTGTAAAGCCTGTCAGGCCCAATAATGTCTGTGCGACCAGCGCGCCACCCGGCAGGACAAGGCCGCTAATGCCAAAGCCTGCGGTTGCAATCAGCGCGCGGCGATCAATTTTAAGTGTCATTACATCCAGTCCCTTATGGCGTCCGCTTAACGTGTGGCCGTTGACCGAATTTGGTCAGTCCCAGTCCAAACGATCTTCTTATGCTCTTATCCTGTGGCGCCTGCGTGACAGGCTGGCCGTGCGACGTGCCTAGCTGCGGTAGCTGGGATCAATCCGATCCAGCTTGCGCAGCAGGGCTGGCCATGCAAGCCCGCGGGCAACAAGCGCCATGCCCGGACCATTGGATTGCTGCTCGACTTTTTCAGGCGTGCCTTGTGGCGGATTATAAAGGCCATCGCGCCCGGCAGACAGCATCTTCACTTGCGCATCACAGGCGCGCTCCAAGAAATAGAGGCGCAAGAAACATTCCGCGACCGATGCACCCACGGCCAGCGTGCCATGGTTGCGCAAAATCATCATATTCTTCTGGCCCATATCTTCGACCAGCCGTTCGCGCTCTTCCAGGTCGGTCGCGATGCCTTCATATTCATGATAGGCAATATCGTGCAGCGCGATCATGGCTGTCTGCGTGTGCGGCAATAGGCCTTCGCTCATCGCGCTTACAGCTTGGCCCGCGGGTGTGTGCACATGCATGACGGCATGGGCATCTTCGCGCGCCATGTGGAGTGCGCTGTGAATGGTAAAGCCAGCCGGGTTCACGGGATGCGCGGTTGGCAAAACAGGTTGACCCTCAACATCAATTTTGACCAAGCTAGAGGCGGTAATTTCCTCAAACATCATGTCATAGGGGTTGATCAAGAAATGATGTTCCGGCCCCGGCACGCGGGCGGATAAATGCGTAAAAATCAAATCGTCCCAGCCATAAAGGGCAACAAGCCGATAGGCTGCCGCCAGATCGACGCGGACCGCCCATTCTTCTTCGCTGACCGAAGCGCGAATATGATCATCATTGGCAACAGTACCGGTTTTCATGACGGTGGCCATGCGTGCTCTCCTGATAGATATTTCATCTAGATTATCACGCTCCTAGCGAAAGGCCAGCCTCGGCAGGCATGAACTTTTTCGTGCCCGCTCCCGTCCTGCGCAGTGTGGCGGGGTGCCGCGGCGGATCCCAAGGCTTCTTTAAACTCTTGGCCCTAAAGCCACGCGCGAGGCGCGAGGCGGGGCTTGTGATCAAATTTATCTTTCTGCTGGTCTATCTGGCGTGTGATTATGGCGCTGTTGCCGCGCGCGTGTCCCACCTTGAGACTTGGCTGAAAACGCTTGCCTTCTTCCTGTTATACGCGCTTCTCGCCGTCAGTTTGCTGGCCTTGGCCCAGCTGCGGGCCGCGTGGTTGCGTGTGCCGCTGGCCCTGATTTTTGCGGCAGCTGCAGCAGTTCAGATTGGGTATCAAAAGGCAACAGGCGTGCCGCTTGATTATGAACAGTCCGTTGATCTCTATCTCAGCCTGACGGCGTATCAGGCGGCCCTTGATCATTTTATGGACGCCACTGCCTTTGGCCTTTTATTGGGAAGCCTCTTGTGTCTCGCCTTGGCTTTGCCCCCGTGGCGGCACGGGCTGGGGATGCGCCGGGCTTTGATTTTGCCGGTGTTCAGCTTTTGCTTGCTGACGGCGATAATCTCCCAACGCGCTGGAACAGGCGCGCAGGGTACGCCGCCGGGATATGCCCTGCTTAGCCATGTGCTGCTCTATTCTGGGCAAGATCATCAGGGAGCAGGGAGTTTTCGGAACAACCCATTGCCGCCCCCTAAGCCCGCCCGCGCGCCTCAAGATGTGGTGTTGATTGTCGATGAAAGCGTGGGCGCGCATTATCTTGATCTGACACGATCAGATGGGGTGCGGTCTGGTCTGTTGCAGCCTCCCCCTGCGCTGCGTGTCTTCAACTATGGTCATGCCGCCGCGATCAGCGGCTGCAGCGTCTATTCTAATTATCTTTTGCGCTTTGGGGGGACGCAGCAAAACTATACCACGGCGTCGTTTCGCTGGCCGTCTATTTGGGCCTATGCGCACAAAGCGGGGTTTCGGACGGTCTATCTTGATGGGCAGATGGGCAATGGCACGCTGCAGAATATGATGCAGCCCAGCGAACGCCAGCAGATTGATGAGTTTATCTCAATCAACACCTACCCCATTTACGTCCGAGATCCCCAGCTTGCCGACATAATTGCGCGCTATAGCCGCAATGGTCGCCGCGACTTCATCTATGTCAACAAAGTCGGGGCTCATTTCCCTATTCTCAATAAATACCCATCGGATCGTGCCGATTATCGTCCCGCGCCCGTGCGCAATTCTGCCCAAGACATTTGGCAAAGCTTTTCCAACCCAGAGGCGACCAGTTGGACAGCCGAGGAGTGGGCCCGCTATCGCAATGGCTATCGCAATGCCCTGGCATGGTCTGTCGGCGGATTTTTTGATCGGTTGCTCAGCAAGTTAGAGAGGCAACAGACAGTGATCCTCTACACATCTGACCATGGCTTGGACCTGCGTGAACGCGCAACCCCGGGGATTGACACGCATTGCAGGCCCCAAGCCACTGGGATGGAACAGGGTATTGTTCCCTTGGTGGTCATTACCCCACAGCACAGGCCGGGATTGCACTGGGCCACAGCGCACGCCCAAAATCAGGATCGTGCGACCGTCTTTCGCGTCTTTCCAACGCTGCTGCTGCTCATGGGCTATGATCGCGCTGCCGTGCGCGCCCATTATGGCCGGCCTTTGGATGAGGCGCCTGTCGATCGTTTTGCGCGTATCCGCCGTTTCAACGGGTTGCGCGGTCAAAAGCCTGATTTGGTGGACATAGATTTGCAGCAGATGGCTCCGCCGCCGGTTTCAGATTACCAGCGGCACGCCCGACACAATTAGAGTAAGGCGTCCAGCCATTGCCCGGCAAGCCGGCGGGCGTCTTGGGCAGAAAATGGGGAATCTCCAAGGCTTAATTCAAGCCATAAACCATCGACCAATGCTGTTAGGGCAATCGCTATCAAGCGCTGGTCGGCATCGGGCCGATAGGCATCCAGTAACGCTTCAAGCCCTTGCCGATAGTCGCTGTAAATCTCATGATGGAGGCGGGCGATCATCGGGTCTGTGCGGGTCAGGCTCCAAAAGGCGAGCCATGTTGATAACAGCGCCCCATCTGCAATTTCGGGGGCAAAGCTGGCTGTTAAATAGGCGAGCAGCCGGTCTTTGGGGTCGTTGGGTGCACTGGCGACCGCCTGCTCTAACGCGGTTTGAACTTGGCGCCCGGTGTGGCGATAGGTTTCAGCAATTAAGTCGCCAATGCCCGCGAAATAATGGCGCAGCAGCCCGGGCGACACACCCGCTTCGGCGCAAATCGCGCGAACGGTGCAGCCCTGTGCGCCCTTTGCAGCCAGAACCCGGGCGCAGGCGGCAACAAGGTCTTGCCGCCGCGCATCTGCAGGTGCGCGGTAAAAACTGGCCCGGGCCTCTGTCGCTTGCGGGTCCGTCATGCTCTTGTTATACACTTGTATAACAGAGGGACGCAATGGCCACCGCATTTTCAATTTCCAACGCTGCTGATGATCTGGATGGGCTAAGCCTGCCCGGCTGGGTCTATCATGATCCTGATTTCTTCAAGGTTGAGATGGAGCGTGTCATTCGCCCCAGCTGGCAAGTGATTTGCCATGTCAGCGACATTGCTGAGGCAGGCGACTGGCATGGCCTCGACTATCTGGGCGAGAGCGTTATTGCCATTCGCGGCGATGATGGCGCCATTCGGGCCTTCCACAATGTCTGCCGCCACCGCGCCTCGCGCCTTGTGGATGGGTCTTATGGCTGTGCCAAGAAACTCGTCTGCCCCTATCATGGCTGGGCCTATGAAAAAGATGGCCGCCTGACGGGCGTGCCGGGCAAGGCGGATTATAAGGGCCTTAATCTGGATAAGCTCGGCCTCATTCCAGTGGATTGCGAAGTGTGGCGCGGGTTTGTTTTTGTCCGACTTGAAAGCGCAGGCCCATCTGTGGCGGAAATGATGGCGCCCTATGATCACATGGTTGCGCCCTATCGCTTTGAAGAGATGAAGGCCTTTGGCCGCGTCACGCTGCGCCCGCGCACAGTCAATTGGAAGAATGTGGCCGATAATTATTCGGATGGCTTGCACATTCCCGTGGCGCATCCCGGCCTGACACGGCTGTTTGGCAAATCCTATGGTGTTGAGGCGCATGACCATGTGGACCGGATGTGGGGCGATTTGGTTGATCGGCCCTCGCGCAACCCGTCTGAGCGCGCTTATCAAGCACTTTTGCCGCGGGTCGATCATCTGCCAGAAGATCGGCAACGCCATTGGCTCTATTTCAAGCTGTGGCCCAATGTCGCCTTTGATATCTACCCCGATCAGGTTGATTTCATGCAGTTTATTCCGCTGAGCCCAACCACCACGCTCATTCGCGAAATTGCCTATTGCCTGCCGGATGATCGGCGCGAAATGCGGGCGGCCCGCTACCTAAATTGGCGGATCAATCGGCAGGTCAATGCCGAGGATACGGCGCTTATTGCGCGTGTCCAACTGGGCATGGAAAGCAAAAGCTATCAGCCCGGCCCCTTGGGTGAGAGTGAAGTGTGCCTGCGCGCTTTTGCCCGCAAATTGCGCACCCTAATTCCCGAAGCCTGTGGCAACACGCCGCCGGCCAGCTATGCGCCGCCGCGCGCCTGAGAGATAGTGATATGACTAAGCGATATGATGCCGTCATCATCGGCGCGGGGCATAATGGCCTTGTCTGCGCCTTTTATCTGGCCCGCGCCGGCCTGAAGGTTAGGCTTGTGGAGCGCCGTTCGGTTGTCGGTGGCGCCGCGGTGACGGAAGAATTTCACCCCGGTTTCCGCAATTCGGTCGCCAGCTACACAGTCAGCCTGCTGCAGCCGCAAGTCATCCGCGATATGAAACTGGAAGATCAGGGCTATCGCGTTATTGAACGGCCAATTTCAAACTTCCTGCCGCAAGAAGATGGCGGCTATCTGAAACTGGGTGGTGGGCTTGAGCGGACACAGGCCGAGTTTCGGCGCTTTTCAGACCATGATGCGCGCGTGCTGCCCGATTATTACGACACGCTGGATGCTGTGGCGGATGTGCTGCGCGATCTGGCGATGCAAAGCCCACCCAATATTGGCGATGGGCTGAAGACGCTGATCGATGGCGCGCGCCAAGGCCGCCGCTTGGCGCGATTGCCGATTGAGCGGCAGCGTGATGTGCTGGATTTGTTTACCAAATCGGCCCGCACGATGCTCGACAGCTGGTTTGAAAGCGAAGCTGTAAAGGCGGCGTTTGGCTTTGACGCCGTGGTTGGCAATTATGCGTCCCCCGATACGCCGGGCTCTGCCTATGTCCTCCTTCACCATGTTTTTGGCGAAGTGAATGGCAAGAAAGGCGCCTGGGGCCATAGCGTTGGCGGCATGGGCGCGATTACGCAGGCGATGGCGCGGGTGGTGACCGCGCTGGGTGTTGAGATCAGCCTCGACGCGCCCGTGGATCGCGTGCTGGTTGATGGGGCCCGCGTGGCGGGTGTCCGGCTGGAAAGCGGCGAAGAAGTCATTGCGGATCGGGTTATTTCAAACGTTGGTCCCAAGCTGCTGTTTGAAAAGCTGGTTGATGCCTCTGACCTGACGGAAGACTATCGCCGTCGGGTGAAGGGCTTCAAGGTCGGCTCAGGCACGTTCCGGATGAATGTCGCGCTGGCTGACCTGCCGCGCTTTACCTGCCTGCCAGAGCCAGGCGAGCATCACCAATCGGGCATCATCATTGCCCCAACGCTCGATTATATGGATCGCGCCTTTACCGATGCGAAGCTTCATGGCTGGTCCAAAAAGCCAATTGTGGAAATGCTCATCCCATCCACGGTGGATGATAGCCTCGCGCCCAAGGGCCAGCACGTTGCCTCGCTCTTTTGCCAGCAATTCGCGCCGGAACTGCCCGATGGGCGCGATTGGGATGTAGAAGAAGGCAAAGCGGCAGATACGATTATTGATACAGTTGAAGCCTATGCACCGGGCTTCCGCGCCTCGATTTTGGGCACGCAGATTTTGTCCCCCAAGGGGCTGGAGCGCAAATTTGGCCTCGCCGGGGGCGACATTATGCATGGCAATATGTCGCTGGATCAGCTCTGGTCGGCGCGGCCTGTGCTGGGTCATGGCGCCTATCGCGGACCAATTAAGGGCCTGTATATGTGCGGGGCAGGCACGCATCCCGGTGGCGGCGTGACGGGTGCGCCCGGGCATAATTGTGCGCGCGAAGTGCTGGCGGATAACAGCTTTGTCGGGCGTTTACTGCGTCGCGCTTAAGGCCAATTAGCTTGCCAACATCGCGCGCACCAACTGCGCAAGGCTGGCGGCTGTGAAGGGCTTGGTCAGCAAGGGATCCTCCCCCAGCGCCGCGCGCGGGGTATCTCCAATGCCACCGCTGATATAAATCACGCGCATATCAGGCCGTGCGGCCCGCAGGAGCGCCACAAAGTCCGGGCCTGTTAAGCGCGGCATGATAACGTCCGTAACAACGAGCTTGATGTCGGGCTGGCGGGTGCAAATATCCAGCGCCTCCAGCCCATCACAGGCGGATATCACGTGATGGCCCAGTGCCGATAACGCGCCCGCCGCGGCATCGCGGATCCGGGCATCGTCATCGACGATGAGGATCGTCAGCCGATAATGCCGGTCGCCCGGCCAGCCACCTCAAACCGCTTTAAGATATCGTCCACTTGCTCGGCCGTATGTTCGGCACATAGCGAACAGCGCAGCAACGTCATCCCAGCCGGAGTTGCCGGCGGGCGTGCCAAATTGACATAGAGACCATTGTTGAGCAGCGCTTCCCACATTGCAGCGCCGCGCTCTAGATCAGGCATGATGACGGCAATGATCGCGCTTTGGGGTGTTTCGGTGCCCAGCTCAAAGCCCAGTGCCTTGAGCCCGGCGTGCAGGCGACGCGAATTTTCCCACAAATGCGCACGCTTATTGCCAGCGTGCATCAGCTTGCGGATCGACGTGGCGGCCGTTGCGACAACGCTGGGTGGCAGCGATGCGGTAAAGACATAAGGCCGACAGACGAGGCGCATAATCTCAAACTTTGGATGGTTAGAGACGCAGAAGCCACCCACGGTGCCCACGCTTTTGGAGAAGGTGCCAATGACGAAATCAACATCGTCCAGCACGCCCTGTTCTTCGGCAACGCCGCGGCCATTGGGGCCAATAAAGCCCATCGAATGCGCTTCATCAACCAGCACCATCGCGCCATGTGCCTTGGAGACGGCAATCATCTCTTTCAGTGGCGCAATATCGCCCAGCATCGAATAGACGCCTTCCAGAACAACCAGCTTACCTGCGTCTTCGGGCAGGCGCTTTAGCCGTTTTTCAAGGGCTTCAACATCATTATGCTTGAAGGGGACGACTTCGGCATCGCCCATTTTGCAGCCATCCCAAATCGAGGCATGGCTATCAATATCAAGGATGATGTAATCGCCCTTGCCCGCAATGGTCGAGATGATCCCGAGGTTCGCCTGATAGCCTGTCGAAAAGACCATGGCATGGTCCATCGCGTAAAAGTCTTTCAGCGCCTCTTCAACTTCACGATGGCCCTGATAGGTGCCATTGAGCACGCGGCTGCCGGTTGTGCCCGCGCCAAAGCGCTCTAGTGCGTCCTTGCCGGCCGTGATGACATCGTCATCAAAGGTCATGCCCATATAATTATAGGTGCCGAGCAAAATCGTCTCACGACCATTGCAGACTGCAACAGTGGGCGATTTCACTTCTTCCATCACCAGCGAGAAAGGGTCACGCACGCCGGTGGCGAGCAGCCCTTCACGCTGCTGGATCAGCGGATCGAATTTGGAAAACAGGTCAGTCATCGGTCCGTCTCTATTGGGATTGGTCAGGGCCGTAAAATGGCTTAGGCCTTGAGCTTGATCACAGCATCAACAAGCTGGCCAACATTTTCAATTTCGGCCTGCATATTCATCGTGATGATGATGTCGAATTCATCTTCCACAGCCGCCACAAAATCCATGACGGTCAGGCTGTCCCATTCCAGATCATGCTGGAAAGTGGTCGCGTCGCTCAGCGCCACACCCTTTTTGTTAAACGGGGCAATTTGGGCGGCAACTTGGTCATAAACTGATTGGCGGTCTGTCATATCACTTCCTTAGCGCCTTTATGGGCCGTGCCAAGCAGGGCGGATCCAAAAAGGGGTCGCGCCGGGGGACAAGTCACCCGGCGCGCCAAATGTCATGTGCTGAGCGGCAAAGCGCCATGCAGGCTTAGTCGCCCTTGCCCGGTTCAGCCGAGAAATATTTGTCAAATTTGCCGTCTTCACCCTTGTGATCATCGGCGTCTGCGGGCGTCTGATCGCCCTTGCGGGTGACATTGGGCCATTGGGCAGAGAAACTATTGTTCAGTTCCAGCCATTTTTCGAGGCCGCTTTCGGTATCTGGCAAAATGGCTTCGGCGGGGCATTCCGGTTCGCATACGCCGCAATCAATGCATTCATTGGGGTTGATGACGAGCATATTCTCGCCCTCATAGAAGCAATCAACCGGACACACCTCGACGCAATCCATATACTTGCACTTGATGCAGGCTTCGGTCACGACATAGGTCATTGCGGGTCCTTTCGGCGGTTTATTCTGCGTTTGAGCTGAATCGTTAGAATGCTGTTACCGCTGCGTCAATTGGCTGTGGGGGGGTAAGCGCGGTATAATGGCTGCGCGCCTCGGGCGCGGGGCCCCTTCGGCCCGGCAAGGCTTCAACGCGGATCACATGAACGGCCCCGTGCAACGGCAACGTAATGACGGCACCAGGCCGCACCTCGGCATGGGCGCGCGTAACAGCCTGGCCATCGATGCGGATATGGCCTTGCTCGACAATTTTTTGCGCAAGACTGCGGGTTTTCGTCAGGCGCGTGAAGAAGAGAAACTTATCGAGCCGCACCGTGGGGCTACCGTTTCAGCTGGCTTAATGCGGCAAAGGCCGCGTTGGTGGGTTGGGGGCGCTCGGCCCGGCGCGGGCGGCCGCGCCAGCGCCAATCAAGGCCCGGCTCTTGCCCTGCCGGCAAAAAGCCCAAGGCGCGCATAATCCGGCTTAGCGTCGCCCCGCCCACACCCAAAGAGACGGCCAAAGCCGGATCCAGCTTGGCCATCCGATCTTTGCCTCGGGCCTCATGCGCGGCGCGCGCAATTTTTTCGACCAGATCAATTCGCAACATTTGATCGCCAAAGCGTCGATAGCCGGCCTGTTCAGCGGCCAGTGCCAATTCTGGAGCAGGCTTGTCGAGCAGGCCCAGCCCAGCCAGCGGCAATGGGCGCATGGCCTGACCTGCCCGCACGGCCAGCAGCGCGAGCCGCAATCGGCTGGCCTCAGGCTTAAGCAAGGCGGGCAGGAACAGGTCGAGCGTCCCGACCGTTACGCCGGTGCGCGACAGCGCGTGGCGGGCCGCGCGGTCCAGCGTGGCCAGAGCGGCATCAACTTCGGCGCGACTCAGCACGCCGCCTGCTTCACCCAATTGCGCCAAAATGCCGCGCAGCCCCGGGGGCGTTTCGGGCAGACGGGCCAGCCGGGCAATTTTGGCAAGCGGTGCAAGCCGCTGGCGGATCAGCTGGTCCAACCATCGCGTGCAGCGCTGTTCCACCAGCTGGCGGGCCGGGGCATCGAGCCGCGCAATTAAGGGGTCTAACACAAGGCGTGGCGCCAAAAGGTCACGACCTGCCTTTAAATGTGCAAGCGCCATGCCCTGATAGGTCAGCTGCACGGGGGCGCCCGGTTCTGTCAGCAGATGAAAGGCGCTGTCAGGCGCGTCGGCCAGCTTTTGGGCGCGCCGGGCCAGCTCTTTGGGTAGGCGCAGTTCGGCTGCGGCCAACAACCGTTTATGGTCCTGCCCGCGCGCTGCGGCATCAGGGGTAAAGCGAAAGCCATGCAGCGCGCCAATCATCTCCCCATCGACAGAAACGGCGCCTGCGTCATCCACTTCAACATCCAACAGGGCAGGATCATGGCCAATCGATTTCATCAGCACTGATGTGCGCCGGTCGACGAAACGTTCGGTCAATTTTTGGTGGAGCGCGTCAGACAATTTCAGCTCCAGTGCGCGCGTCTTTTCGGCCCAATGCGCCGGATCTTGCAGCCAATCTGCGCGATGCGCGACATAAGCCCAGGTCCGCACTGCGGCAATGCGCGCCGCCACAGTTTCCACATCGCCCTGAATGCTATCGAGCCGTGTCAGTTCCTGCGCGAACCATGCCGCGGGAATGGTGCCATTGCCGTCGCTTAAAAAACCAAAAAGCTGGCTGACCAGCCGGGCGTGATGATCGGCGCCGGATTTGCGAAAATCGGGCAGGCCACAGGCCGACCAAAGCCGGGCAACCATTGCTGGCCCTCGCGCCCGATCTCGCACGGTGGCGTCGGCGTCCAGGACGCGCAGCACAGCCATATCAATGGCCTCTGGCGCGGCGCGCAGCACGGGCCCGTCTGGGCGGACTTCCAGCGATTCAATCAGGGCATCAATGGAATGGAAGTCCAAATCTGGGTTGCGCCACAGCAGATGATCTATCGGCGCAAAATGATGCTCTTCAATGCGTTCAATTTCCTGCTCGGTAAACTCGGCACTATCCGGCCCGCCGGCCAGCACGCCAAAGCTGCCATCGCGCTGGTGGCGGCCGGCACGGCCTGCAATTTGCGCCATTTCGGGCAGGCGCAACCGCCGTTGGCGCTTGCCGTCGAATTTGGTGAGGCTTGCAAAGGCGACATGGCCGACATCCATGTTAAGCCCCATGCCAATGGCATCGGTTGCAACAAGATAATCGACTTCGCCTGCCTGATACATGGCGACTTGCGCGTTACGTGTCGCCGGGGAAAGCGCGCCCATCACGACGGCGCAGCCGCCGCGTGTCCGCCGCAGCATTTCAGCGACGGCGTACACATGCTCAGCCGAAAAGGCGACGATGGCGGTGCGCGGCGGCAGGCGTGAGAGCTTTTTGGGCCCGGAATAGCTGAGTTGAGAAAAGCGCGGGCGCGAGATGATTTCGGCATCGGGCACCAGCGCGCGCACCATGGGGGTCAGGCTTGCAGAGCCCAAGATCATGGTTTCTTCCCGGCCCCGCGCGCGCAGCAGCCGATCTGTGAAAATATGCCCGCGTTCCTCGTCCATGCCCAATTGCGCTTCATCCAGCGCAACAAAGGCAACATCGCGGTCCACTGGCATCGATTCGGCGGTGCAGAGCAGCCAGCGGGCCTCAGGCGGCAAAATCTTTTCTTCACCCGTAATCAGGCCGACATGACGTTCGCCTTTGATGCGGACCACACGATCATAAACTTCGCGCGCCAATAGCCGCAGCGGAAAGCCCATAATGCCGCTGGAATGGGCGCACAGCCGCTCCACAGCAAGGTGCGTCTTGCCCGTATTGGTCGGCCCCAAGACCGCGGTAATTGCCGAACGCGCAAACTGGCCCATCCGCAATAGATTGCCGTTCCCTCGTGGCGAGGCAAGGGGCAATTTGGCTATTGCACCTATGCTTTGGGCTGGCCCGATTGGCTGAGTGATCGGGTGTCTGGCAATGTGGCTTTAACCATTGGGCAGTAGGCAGGCGCCATGGTGATACGCGGGCAACACCCATGGTATTGGGGCCTATGTGGGGTGCTGCTGCTGGCTGGCCCAGCGCTGGCGCTGCGGCTGGCCCCTGCCCCGGCGGTGCCACAGGCTGCCAATCCTGTGCCAATGTCTTTGCCAATGCCAATGTCTATTGCGCCGCCCCGCTTGGTGTCGGGCCAGCCCGTCCGCTTTTCTGGCCGTTTCACAAATGGCCTTTATGCCAGCTTAAGGGCCGCAGGCATGGGCATTTACCCCGCGCAGCAAAGCGTAAAAGCGCTGGGTGCGCATATCGATTTTGCCGCGGACATGATGGCGGATACGCGTTTTGATGTGGTGCTTGGCACTGGCGGGCAGCTTGATGCGGCTGTCCTGTATATCGGCCTGTCACAGCCAGGCCGGCGCGTGGACCTTGTGCCTGTTGCAACGCAGGCCGGGATGCGCTGGCAAGACATTGCCGGGCCGGGCCAAGGCGCGCCGGGCCTTATCCGCCCCGTGCCAGAAGCGCATTTATCATCGGGCTTTGGCTTTCGCTGGCATCCTTTGCTGGGTTATTCACGCTTTCACAAAGGGGTGGATTATGCCGCTGCATGGGGCACGCCCATTTATGCCGTAGCTGACGGTGTTGTTGCGCAGGCGGGTTGGGCCGGCGGCTATGGTCAAATGGTGCGGCTGTCCCATGCGGAGCAAGTTGAGACAGGCTATGCACATATGAGCCGCCTTGCAGTGGCGGCAGGTGCACAGGTGCGGCAGGGCCAGATTATTGGCTATGTTGGGTCAACGGGCCTGTCCACTGGCCCGCATCTTCATTTTGAAGTCTATCGTGCGGGTGTGGCCGTTGATCCCGCAGACGTGCGGCACATTGGTCAGATGGGGTTGTCCCCGGCGCAGCGTCAGGCCTTGCGGGGGCGTGTTCAGCGTCTTTTGGCGCAGGCGATTAGCGCACCGCCCCCTGGCGAATAAGCCGGGGCACCAAAACCAATGCCGCCAGCAGCGGGTGCCGTCGCTGCCACGGCGTCAGCACGATCGCCGTGCCCGCATGGCGGTTAATTTTCCACGCCAGATAGTCAATGCCGCCCGCAAAGGTGAGGCTGGCTTTGGCAAGCCGCAGCACGCTCATCCATTTTCCGTGGCGGCGCAATTTGGCCCAGCGGCGTTCAGCAGCTGGCCGCGTGAGCGTGGTCGATAAACGCACAGCGGCGCCAAAGCGCTGATAGCGCGCCAGATCAGCCTCGACGATGGCATCAGGCCGGGCGTTGCGCTCTGCCCGCAATTCGCACTGATATGTGCGGGTGAAGGCGGTGCGCCAAATTTCAATTGGGTCAGCTGAGCCTGTGACAGGCTGGGCCAAGGCAAAGGCCGTTGGTGCGGCCTGCGCCACAGCGTCCAGCGTGCGGTCCCGCGCAGCCGCATCTGCAGACCAAACCAGCCGCGTGGGTTGGGCAAAGCGCGCCCAAACTGACACAGTCTTTGCCTCGGGACGGTTGAGCGCCGCAAAATCCGCTTCGCTCAGCACGGCATATTTGGCCGCCAGCCCAGCGTGCGCAAATGGAAAGACATTGGGGGGGATCAGCCGGTTGGCCACGGCCAGCCATGATTTGGCATAGGCCGCGCGATAATCCGACACGAGAACGTAAAAATCGAGCATCAGCCCGTCCAGCTGGTTTTCGCGCAGGCAAGATCCATAAAACAGCACAGCGCGCGCCGCGGGCCCATAAAGGGCCGCAAGGGCCGCGGCCATGGCGCTCACTTGCGGGTGAACTGGCTGCAACATCTCTTCTGCAACCAGCGCCTTTACATCGTTCACGTGGCCAGCTTTACAAAATGCACGGGTGGGGTGGCGCGCAGCACAATCGGGCGGCCGCGCGTCGCGTGGAAGGTTTCGCCATCCAAAATGACGCGCGTATGATCACTCTCAATGCGAATGACATCGCCTTGCTGGACATGCACGCCTGAGACAGGCTCAACACCCAGTCGCCCGCCCAGTGCTGCAAAAAAGGCGCGCACCAAAGCCCGGCCCGATTGCTCAATGGCCAAAAGCTTCAGGCCGACACGCCCTTGTTGTCCCGTTCGGCCATTGAGCAACAGCTTTTCAAGCGTCGTCACAATCAAGAACGAAAAACGGCGTGTGCCTTCGCCATCGCGGATCAATGAGACTGATACAGGATTAGGCCGGGGCGGCAGAAACCGTCCGCGAATGCCAGTGAGCATCGCAAAAATGGCTGCAAAGGCCGCAATGAAATGGCACAGCCCATTGGGCAGGCCCGAGGGGTAGAGCTTTTCGCGGCAATATAAAATTGTATCCGCCAGGCCCGCGCCGCCCAAAAACATCCCAAGCACGGGCCGATTGCAATGGTCCCCTTCGCTCAGCGAGATCAGCTCTCGCTCAACAATATGGGGGACCATATCTTGCCGGGCGATCTCCAAAAACTGGTCCAGCACGGCAATGGGGGCTGCATCTGCCCCAAGGTCGAGCGCAATTAAATTGGTTTTGCCATTGGGCAGCACGGCGAGCGGCGGAATATTCTTCCCAAAATATCCGCCATGGTAGATTTCGGTCAGCGCAGCTTGCACCGTGCCATCGCCACCATTGAGGACCAGCAATTTCGGCGCCACTTGCGCAATGGACCGCAGCGCCTCGCCAATCTGGCTCAGATCTTCCACTTCATAATGGAAGATTTCAGGACGCTCAGCACAATAGCACCGAATATCGGGCAGAAAGGCCCGATTGCCAGTTGAATTGGGGTTGGACAAAAGCGCCAGGGTTGTCATCGCTTAGAGGTACCTGACTGTTATGGGCACAATCGTTGTGCCGCGGCCCACATTGACCTGCACTTGCTGTGCAGATGGCTTTTTGCCGAGCAAAATTGTCCAGAGCGAAAATTTTGGGTTGCCTGAGGCGCCCACGCCATCCGACCGATCAGTATCGCCATTGTTGTTCGCGTCGTGGCGCACATCGACGGCGTAAACACCTGCCGCGCCCACAGGCACGCAAATATCGACCGACCCAGTATTTGGCGTTGGATACAGCAAGCGCTTCTGCGCGAATTTCTTGTTAAAATAGGTGCTTGGATCGCCCGAAAAGGTGCGGACCCGGATTGTCCCATCGCGGCTTTTCAGGCCCGTCACACGCACCAAAATTGTTGGTTCCGCGCTGCCATCGCACAGGCTTGGGTCGGGCCCCAGCGTCTGTGCGGCAAGAGTTGAGGCACAGCCGACCCCCATCAGCGCAAGCGCTGCAACCATCCTTATGGATTTACGTTTCATCACGACCATCCTGACCACCTCGAAAAATGTGCCCGGCTGTTTGCACTTGGGCGCGGACTCACCTAATCCTTGTTGGCAAGCCGCCTATGGAATTGATTTGCGGCCAAATCATGGTCGGCTGTCAGAATTCAGAAAAAGTGATGCTTAACTCGACTGATCGTTATCTTGCCCGGCTGATTGCCCTGCCGCTTTTTTCGACGCTGGTCATAGCGGCGATGCTGCTTGTGCTGGATAAGATGCTGCGCCTGTTCACTTTTGTGGCGCAGGAAGGCGGTCCGGTAAGCGTTGTCTGGCGGATGCTGGCCAATTTGCTGCCCGAATATCTATCGCTGGGCATCCCAATTGGTTTGATGCTGGGCATTTTGATGGCGTTCCGCAAAATTGCTTTGTCCTCAGAATTGGATGTCTATCGCGCCGTGGGGATGAGCTATGGCCGGCTGCTGCGCGTGCCCTATCTTTTTGCCATTGGGCTGGCCTTGGTGAATTTGGCGATTGTGGGGTTTGTCCAACCCTATGCGCGCTATGCCTATGAAGGCATTCGGTTTGAATTGCGGTCTGGTGCGTTGGGCGCCTCAATCAAAGTGGGGGAATTTGCGCGCTTTGGCAGCAAGATGACGATGCGGATCGAGCGCAGTGAAGATGATGGCAAGCAGCTTCACGGCATTTTTGTGCGGGTTGCGGCCAAGGAAGGGCGCACCGTTTCGGTGACGGCGCAGCAAGGCACATTTCTGGCAACCGATGATCCCGATGTCATCATCCTGCGCCTGCGCAATGGGGTTTTGGTGCATGATGCCCCCACTTATCGCCAGCCGCGTGTCTTGTCCTTCACCGCGCATGATCTGCCCATTGATCTGCCCAAGATTGAGGCGTTTCGCAGCCGTGGCAATCTGGACCGTGAGTTGACCATTCCTGAACTGGTCCGCGTGAGTGCTGCGCCAGAGACGCCCGAGGCGCAGCGGTATGAATTGCGGGCCAATTTCCATTTCCGCTTGGTTGAAGTGGCGATGATGCTGCTGCTGCCGCTCTTGGCGGTGGCCTTGGCCGTGCCGCCCAAAAGATCGACCTCGGCGCTTGGCGTATTTCTCTCAATTGTCTTGGTTGTGACCTATCATAAAGTGAATGAGTGGGCCGAAGGCATGGGCGCTTTGGGCCTGCTCAATCCCGCAATTGCTTTGTGGACGCCGTTCCTTTTGTTCTCTGCCCTGATCTGTTGGTTGTACTGGACATTGGCGCACAAGCCGGGCGGCCAGCCCATTGGGGCGTTGGAACGCGGGTTTGAACATTTGGGCAAAGCTGTGCGACGCCTGCTGGTGCGCGTGCCGCAGCAAGAAGGACGGGCATAATGCAAACCCAGTTTTTCCCATCGCGGACCATGGCCTTTTACATGGCGAAGATGTTTTTGGTCCGCACCTTGGCCGTGTTGGCCGCGCTGGTCCTGGTGTTGCAGGCGCTTGACCTGTTGGGAGAGGCAGACAAGATTTTGGCGGCACCCGGCAATGATAATGCCGATTTGTGGCGCTATGTTTCGATGCGGACGCCGCAAATCATCCAGCGTTTCTTGCCCTTTTCGGTCTTGCTGGGGACGCTCATCACAATGGTCACGCTGAACCAGAATAGCGAAGTCATCTCCATGAAGGCATCGGGCCTGTCCGCGCATCAGGTGTTGGCGCCCCTTATTTTGGCCAGCCTCGGCGTCGCCGCCTTTGCCTTTGCCTTTAATGAGCGGATTGTGACGCGCGCCACGGCCACGCTCAATCGCTGGCAAAAAGTGGATTATGCCAAAATTCCAATGGATAGCCGGATTCAAGCCGATATCTGGGTGCGCGATGGCACGCAGCTGATCAATGCCGGGGCCGTGGAAGGCCGCGGGCCCGCGACGCGCCTCACCGATGTGAGCATTTATGTGCGCAAAGATGGCGAACTACAGGCGATTATTCGGGCCAAGAGCGGCCAGCCCGAGCAAGGCGGATGGCGCCTTCAAGAGGCCAATCGTTTTGATGTGGCGCGCGGCATGAAGCAGGATTTGGGCAATCCCCTGGTTGCCAAAGGCGTCGGGCCGGATCGGTTTACGCTGGCCTCAGTTGATCCAGATGGCTTGTCCTTCATGCAGCTTTGGTCCGCCATTGATGATTTAGAGGCGGCAGGCCGGCCCACCCAATCGCTCAAAGCCTCAATGTGGCATAAGATTTCGGGGCCCTTGTCGACCTTGCTGATGCCCTTGCTGGCCGCTGTGGCGGCCTTTGGCGTTGCCCGATCTGGCCGACTTTTCGTGCGCGCCATTATTGGCATGGCCTTGGGCTTTGCCTATTTTGTGGCCGATAATTTTGGCCTCGCCATGGGCGGGCTGGGCATTTACCCGCCCTTGCTGGCGGCGTGGGGGCCATTTCTGCTCTTTTTGATGATTGGTGAATTTGTCCTCATCAAAACAGAAGAATAGCCCAGTTGCTTAGCGCGCCGTGGTGGAAAAACTGCTGCGCAGCAAACGACCAACCAGCCCGGGCAGGCCCTTATAGCTTGCCCCATGATAAGAGGAATTGGCGGGCAGTGCCGCGATTAACCGGCGGTGCGCTTCTCCCAGTGCATGATAGGGCAGGCCCGGCAGCAAATGGTGGAGCGCGTGATAGCGCAGCCCGACAGGCGCCCAGATCGCCGGTAAAAAGCCTGGCGGCGGCACATTGACGCTATCCAGATATTGGCCCGTCACGCTCATCACTTCGCCTTCATTCTCCCAAAGATGGGCAACAAGCGTGCGGACTTGGTTGATGACAACAATGCCCGAATGAATGCCAAGGCCGACCAGAAAAATATCCAGCGGGATGCGGCCTGTTGCAACCAAAGCCATAAGGCTGATCGCCCAAAGCGAGGCGGCAGTTTCTTGGGCAATCCACATCCGGCGAAACGCGCCTTCGGGCATCCGCCGCCGGAAATTGGGATTGATGGAAAGACTGGAATAGCGCGCAACAATCAACCTGCGCAGCTTAGCGGAGAGGAGTGAGAGCGGCGACAGCAGGCCAAAGCGCAGCAACACGGCAATTGGGCCGAGTGCCGAAATAAGGACGAACAGCGGCACAGTCCAAGGCTTCATAAGTGCCAGCGGCAGATATTCCGGGTCTTCATCCGTGCCATAGCGGGTGCGGGCATGGTGCAGGCTATGGACCCCTTCATACATGAACGAAGGCGCCAGCAGCGGCACGCCAATAAGGACATTCCACGTAAAGCGAAAACCGGGCAGCGCAGTGGGGCGAATATGTGTCAGCTCATGAATGAACAGCGCCGCACGATACAGCGTCAGCACGGATGCAAAGCCCCAGCCCAAAAGAGCAAAGGGTGTATCTGCCATCATTGCCAAGGCCATGGCCGCATAGCCCAACAGGGCACAGATCAAAAAATCTGGCCAATAAATTTCGGGCCGCGCCACGTTCAAATCGCGCGTCAGTTCCGCTGCAGCGCGGATCATGGCTGCATCATCTGGGTGGCGTGCCAGCGGAATTCGAGCAGCCGTCAGGGGTGCTTCGGTTGCGCTGCTGGGCTCAATAGGTGTGCTCGACATATCCATTCCGATTCTCATCTGCGCCTAAGCCTATTAACATGGCAGTATCATGGCGGACACGGCCTTTGCATATTGCCCGCCTTGACATCAGATCAAGAAGGCGGGACGGGCAAGCTGTGTCGCGCAATAAGGGAAGTAGATCATTGACCAAAGTCAGCTTGTCGGTCCGCCCTGTGCAGTCAAAAGCCGATCTTGCGGCATTTGTCGATCTGCCCTTTCGGCTTTATGCAGATGATCCCAATTGGGTGCCACCCCTCAAAGATGAAGTTCATGGTCTGCTGACGCCGGGCAAAAACCCGTGGTTTGGCCATGGCGAAGCGCAATTTTTTCTGGCGGAACGTGCAGGTCAGGTGGTCGGGCGCATTTCGGCCCATATCGATCATCTGGCACTTGCCCAACCGCCAGAACAGGGCATGGGCCCCGGCACGGGCAATTGGGGTCTGTTTGAAGCTGAAGATGCCGATAGTGCAGCCGCGCTCATTGCCGCGGCAGAAGCGTGGCTGCGCGCCAAGGGCATGGTGCGGGCCCTTGGCCCCTTGTCGATTTCAATCTGGGATGAGCCGGGGCTGCTGGTCAAAGGCTTTGATCATCCCCCCACGGTGATGATGGGCCATAATGCTGCGGCTTATCAGGGCTGGATCGAGGCAGCGGGCTATCGCTTCGCCAAATCGCTCCGGACATGGGATTTGGATATTTCTAAGCCTTTCCCAGAGCTGGTCCAACGCATTGTGGCGGCAGGGGAGCGCAATGCGCGCATCCGCATTCGCCGCGTGAATAAGGCGCGGTTCAATGAAGAGGCGGCCTTAATTCTGGGTATCTTAAATGATGCGTGGAGCGAAAATTGGGGCTTTGTGCCTTTGACGGACGCTGAAATTGCCTATGTCGGCAAAAAGCTGAAACCCATTGTCTATGAAGACCTGATCATGGTGGCAGACTATGATGGCGAGCCTGTCGCCTTCATGATTGTGCTGCCCGATGTGAATGAAAAGCTGCGTGAATTTGGCGGGTCGCTGCTGCCGTTTAACTGGGCCAAGCTGCTCTGGTGGTTGCGCAAGCCCAAGGTGCGCACCATGCGCGTGCCGCTGATGGGCGTGGTGAAGCGGCTGCAATCCTCGCGCATGGCGAGCCAATTGGCGTTCATGATGATTGAGTTTATCCGCCGCAATGCCATTGCGCACTATGGCGCCAGCCGGGGTGAGATTGGCTGGATTTTGGATGATAATCAGGGGATGAACGCCATTGCAGACGCCATTCATAGTCATATCAACAAAGATTATTGGGTCTACGAAAAGGCGTTATAACGGCGCTTCGCCCCAAGCGCGTTAGGGCGTGTCGAACGGCACTTCACGCGCTTGGCCGGGCTCTGCCAGATTGTCGAGCAAAGTGGCAGACAGGCGAGCGGCAATGGCCTCATCGGGCCATTTTTTATCGCCTTCGCGCGTGTCCAGGCTGGATCGGCCCTCCCACAGCACGGCATTGCTTGCCCGGTCGCGAATGCGGATGCGCATTTGGGTGGATATAAGGGCTTTGCGCGGTTTGCTTAAATCAATGGCCAGCGCCATGCCAAAAAGCGACCCGCGGTTGGACACGCCAATTGTTGTCTCCCCGCTAATCGGATTGCGCTTCTGCTCTTCGGGGACCAGCGTGACGCGCGAAAGCTGGACTTCGGCCACTTGCCCGCCCGTGGCGCTGGGGTTGGCGACATCATAGCCCAGCTTTGCCAGTTGATCGACAACGGCTGCTTCCACCAAGGCGGACGAGAGGGGCGGCCCGTCCTGCTGCACGATTTTGACGTCTATTGGGCCTTGGCGCAGCTTGGCCGCTGCCCCTTGCGCAATGAAACGTGCCGTTTCACTTGGGCCATCTGCTGTCTTGCGGCGTTCAGACCGAAGGCTGCTGGCCATAGAGGCGTTGCTTTGCGCGCCAAAGCCGGGGCCATAGGCGGGCCAATAGGGGCCTATGGTGCGCTGTGCCATCGCCGGTGCGGACAGCCCAAGGGCCAATATCACTGAAATCGGGCCGGATAGGTGATGCCGGATGGCCATGCTCTGCTCCCTTGAGCGATGTGCGCTCGTGTGTTGCGTGGCTTGGCGGATTGGGCCTTGCTGCACGATGAATATCGGATGTCTGCCTACTTAACTGTCGCGCAATAGGATCCATGTTGGCGCGTGATCACTCGCTTTTTCGCGCGCGCGATAGTCCTTGTCGACGCCCGCTTCCACCAGCCGGTCGGCCACTTCGGGGGACAGCATGAGATGATCGATCCGAAAGCCAGCATCACGCTGCCAGGCCCCGGCCTGATAATCCCAAAAGGTCCATAGCCGCCCGCCGGGATGGCAGGCCTCAAGCGCATCTGTGAGGCCAAGCGCTGCAAGGCGACGAAAAGCCGCCCGGCTTTCCGGCTGCATCAGGGCATCTTCTGCCATGGCGCGGGGGTTCGCAATGTCGGCATCTGTTGGGATAACATTATAATCGCCCGCCAGAATAACGGGCATTTCCAGCGCCAGCAGCGCCGCTGCGCGCGCCGTCAACCGATCAAACCATTTGAGCTTATACTCAAATTTTGGCCCCGGCTGGGGGTTGCCATTGGGCAGATAGAGTGAGGCGATACGCACGCCAAAAACATCGGCCTCAATATAGCGGCTTTGCGCATCCTCTGGATCGCCGCTAAGGCCGCATTGGATTTCAACGGGCATCTCGCCACGGGCCAATATGGCAACGCCATTAAACCCTTTTTGCCCGTGCCACACGCCATGATAGCCAGCCGCTGCCACCTCCGCGATGGGCAAGGTGTCGTCGCTGGATTTCAGCTCTTGCAGGCACACAATATCGGGCTTTTGCTCCTCGAGCCATTCGAGCAAGCGGGGCAAACGGGCTTTGATCCCGTTTACATTATAGGTGGCAATGCGCATCAGTTGGGCGATCAGACGGAAAAGCTGGCGCCGCAGCCACAGCCAGACGCGGCATTCGGGTTGGTCACGCGGAACGCCGCCCCGCCGAGGGATTCGACATAATCGACGGCAGACCCATCGAGCAGATCGAGTGAAATGGGATCAACCACCAGCTTTACGCCTGCTGTTTCAGTCACCAGATCTTCCCCCTCAACGGCCTCAGCCAAGCCAAAGCGATATTGGAAGCCAGAACAACCACCACCTTCAACAGACAGCCGCAAGATTGCGGGCTTGCCCTGCTTTTCGGCGATAAGGGCGACGCGCGCAGCGGCGCTGTCGGTCAGGTGAACCTTTTGCATAAATCTCAGATAGGCCCTGCGGCCGGACGCGGCAAGATGTGCTTAGTCAGCCTTAGCAGCGGGGCCACCCAAGGCCACATTGCCGGTGCCGCGACGTTCCATGGCCAGCAAATAGCCATCGGTGCGCAGGAATGGGGTCGGATTGACGGCACGGCCGCTCAGGCGCACTTCATAATGCAGGTGGCTACCCGTGGAGCGGCCCGTGGAGCCCATCAGGCCAATTAACTGGCCGCGCTTCACACGTGTACCGGGTGTGGCAATAATTTCCGACAAATGGCCATAGCGAGTCTGAATGCCTTGGCCATGCTCCAGCTCAACCAGATTGCCATAGCCGCCCACCCAGCCTGTGCGGCCAACAACGCCATCTGCCGTTGCATAAATGGGCGTGCCAATGGGGCCAGGAATATCCACGCCGGAATGCATGGCAGCGCCACCGCGGAACGGATCAGACCGCACGCCAAAGCCGCTCGACAGTGAGATGCCAAGGTTCACGGGCTTGGAGGACGGAATAGCGACAATGCCCTGCGACTGGCTGTCCAACCGCTTCCAGCTGTTGAACAGCGCGCGGAAATGGGGGTCGGCCTTATCCGGGCTGGGAACAGACTTCACGCTGGTGCTTTGCAGTGACTCAAAGGGGCCACCAACGGCTGCTTTGTCTGCGGCGACGGCTTGCGTGGGGACAGACGACAGGACCAAGCCTGCCAGAGCTGTGAGAAGGAGGGCAAAACGCGTCATGCCGCGCAAAATTGCACGGTCAGACGACTTAAAATTCGGGACAACATGGTCACGCGTGCGCTCCACCATTCCGGGCGCTGTCGAGACCAACCCAAACCCCATGTTAAAAAGCCCCCACATCATCTTTTGGCCCCTGCGTGATGGCCCCGACTGCCGGGACCAAGCAAAAGGCCATTAGGTGTGAGCGTCCATGCTTAACGCGGCCTCAGCACGCAAGCGCGCCGTAATAATCCCGCGTTAAACCGGCATTCATCCGCGCCGAGTCGTTAAATGGAGGCTTAAGTGCCCCTCGAAAGTGCCGTTTGACGAGGCTCTGCCAGTGGAGAGTCGCCACGAGCCCCTGCGATTCGGCAATCTGCTGAAACCATTTTGAGCCAAAGCCGACATGGCGAATTTCATCCGTGTAAATGCGCGTCAGAATGGCCGCGCTCTTGGTGTCGCCCATCCGGGCCAGCCGCTCAATCGTGGCTGGGCTGACATCCAGCCCACGTGCTTCAAGGACCATTGGCACAATGGCAAGCCGCGCCAATACGTCGCCTGATGTGTCCGCTGCGGATTCCCAAAGCCCGTCATGCGCGGGCAGGGCGCCATAATGGCTGCCAAAGTGTTGGAGGCGGCGTTCCAGAAGCATGAAATGCATGGCTTCATCCGCGCCGACAGACAGCCAATCATCCACAAAGGCGCGCGGCATGGCTGCACCAAAGCGGCCCGCCATATCA
>JBEDNE010000106.1:0-2741 GCA_041170745.1 Pseudomonadota bacterium | reverse complement strand
ATCCAGGACTCATCGCGCGGGGCAGCTATACATTTGAAACGGGCAAGCAGGCAGGTAGTGTCCTGCTTGATCAGCCAGATCGGCCTACGGCCATTTTTGCGAGCAATGATGTGATGGCGGCAGGCGTGGTGCATGTCGCGCGCGAACGCGGGCTGGATGTGCCGGGCGATCTATCTGTGGTCGGCTTTGACGATACGGCCATTGCTGCAACCATCTGGCCACCATTGACGACCGTGCGCTGGCCAATTCGCGCAATGGCGCAATCAGCGGCGCGCAAATTGATCCACCCGGAAACGGCGGGCAAGGAACAATCTTTGTTCCCAACAGAATTTGTACCGCGCGCTTCAGTCTCTTCGCCAAAGAACTGAATTGGCCACGGTGTCAGAACGAGCCTTGATCTGGTTAATGACACCGGTTACCTACGGTGCTAGCACACCCTCCAATAGAAAAGACCAGACACCATGAAGATCGCCCTGATTATTGAGAATAGCCAAGCTGCAAAGAACGCGATTGTCCACGAGGCTCTCACAGCTGTTGCCGAGCCGCTTGGCCATCAAGTGTTTAATTATGGCATGTACACGCCAGAAGACTCAGCCTCGCTCACCTATGTGATGAACGGCTTGTTGGCTGGCATTTTGCTCAACTCTGGTGCTGCTGATTTTGTGGTCACAGGCTGCGGCACGGGCATGGGATCTATGCTCGCATGCAATAGCATGCCCGGCGTGTTCTGCGGCTTAGTGATCGACCCGACCGATGCTTTCCTGTTCAGCCAGATCAATGATGGCAATTCGATTTCCATGCCCTATTCCAAGGGCTTTGGTTGGGCAGCGGAACTCAATCTGCAAGATTGTTATCGCAAGATTTTTGAGAATGAGGGCGGCGCAGGCTATCCCAAGGAACGCGCCCATTTCATGGCGGCCAACCGCACCAAGCTGAAGGACATGAAGGCTGCGTCGTGCCGCGACATGCTGACCGTGCTGCAGACAGTTGACCAAGATCTTCTAAAAGCTGCCATCGCGGGTGAAAAATTTGCTGATCTGTTTTACCCCAATTGCAAAGATCAGGCGATCGCTGACTATCTGCGCACAATTTAAGGCGGGCGGGCAATGACAATTTCTTTCTCCTTGGCGGGCAAGGTTGCGCTTGTGACGGGTGCCAATACCGGCATTGGTCAGGCAATTGCCGTGGCCTTGGCAGAGGCGGGGGCCAATGTAGCGCTGGCTGGCCGCACCGAGCCCCACGAAACGCTGGAGCGCATTGCCGCAACAGGGCTTCAGGGCCTGTCGATCAAAGCAGATTTGTCGTCGACTGCGCCTGTCAAAGGCGTGGTCGATGATGTTGTTGGTCGCTTTGGCCGCATTGATATTCTGGTCAACAATGCTGGCATCATCCGGCGCAATGATTTGGCGGACTTTACCGAAGAAGATTGGGACGCTGTCGTCGATACCAACTTGAAGTCGCTGTTTTTCCTCAGCCAAGCGGCAGCAGCACCCATGGTCGTGCAAGGGACGGGCAAGATCATCAACATTGCTTCTTTGTTGAGCTTTCAAGGTGGTATCCGCGTCCCCAGCTATGCTGCGGCAAAATCTGGCGTCGCGGGCGTCACCAAAGCAATGGCCAATGAACTTGCGGCCAAGGGTGTGCAAGTCAACGCCATTGCCCCGGGCTATATTGCAACCAATAATACAGCCGCCCTGCAAGCCGATGAAACGCGCAACCGCCAGATCGTTGAGCGTATTCCCACGGGGCGCTGGGGCAGCCCGGATGATATCGCCGGGGCCGCTGTGTTTTTAGCCTCGCCAGCATCCGATTATGTCACGGGCCATATTTTGGCAGTTGACGGCGGCTGGCTGGCGCGCTGAGTTTTTGTCATGACATTCACCTGCTTTGGCGAACTTTTGCTTCGGCTTACGCCACCGGGCGCGCAGCTGATGGTTCAGGCGTGTCAGCTCGATATGGTGGTGGGAGGGGCAGAGGCCAATGTTGCTGCAGCCCTCGCATCCTTGGGTCATGAGGTTCGTTTTGCTGGGGTGGTGTCTGACAACCGGTTAGGAGACAGGGCCGTGAGCGCACTCCGCGCGACTGGCATTGACACCCGATTTCTGGCACGCGCAGCAGGGCGCATGGGCCTGTATTTCATGGAAGCTGGCGCCGGTTTGCGCCCGTCTGCCATTACATATGATCGCGCGGGCAGCGCCTTTGCAGAAGCCGCACCTGAGGCAATTGATTTTGCAGGGGCGCTCTTGGGCAGTTCGCTGCTCCACACAGGGGGGATTACGCCGGCCTTAGGCGCGAAGGGGGCGGAGCTGGCGCGTGCAGCCCAAGCGGCGGCCAAGGCCGCAGGCGTGCCGATTTGCTTTGACGGCAATTATCGTGGGCAACTCTGGGCAGCATGGGAGAGCACTCCGGCTGATATCCTGCGTGAGCTGGTGGCAGATGCGACAATTTTGATTGGCAATCATCGGGATATTTCGCTTCTGCTTGGCCAAGATTTTTCTGGCGATGGATCAGAACGCAGGCGCGCGGCGGCTGACGCAGCTTTTGCGGCCTTCCCACAGCTGCAAATTATCGCCTCAACGGCCCGGCATTTGATCACCAGCGATCACCATCAGATTTCGGCGCGGGTTGATGCGCGCGACGGGGCTTATGAAACGGGGCCCCTTGATATAACAGGCATTGTCGACCGGATTGGCACCGGGGATGCGTTTGCCGCAGGCGTGCTGCATCAATGGGCCTTAGGG
>JBEDNE010000105.1:0-10587 GCA_041170745.1 Pseudomonadota bacterium | reverse complement strand
GAGCTGGTGGTGCTCAACACCTGCCATATTCGCGAGAAGGCCGTCGAGAAGGTCTATTCCGATATTGGCCGCCAGCGCCGTGAAGATGGCAGCCGCCCGATGATCGCGGTGGCGGGTTGCGTGGCGCAAGCCGAAGGCACCGAAGTGACGGCCCGGACGCGCGATGTGGATATTGTGGTTGGGCCCCAAGCCTATCACGAATTGCCGGCCATGATCGCACGTGCTGCTGCTGGGGAACGCGTGCATGATCTGGATCTGCCGGGGCTCGACAAATTCTCGAAATTGCCCGCGCGGCGCAAGACGGGCGCAACCGCCTTTTTGACGGTGCAAGAAGGCTGCGACAAATTCTGCACCTATTGCGTGGTGCCCTATACGCGCGGCGGAGAAATCAGCCGCAGCTTTTCGGCCATTGTTGATGAAGCCAAGGCACTGGTTGATGCGGGCGCCAAGGAAATCACGCTGCTGGGCCAGAATGTGAATGCGTGGGAAGAAGAGGGCAAGGGCCTGGATCATCTGATCCGCGCGCTCGATGCCATCCCCGGTCTGGCGCGCATCCGCTATACCACCAGCCACCCCAATGACATGACCGAAGGGCTGATCCGCGCGCATGCCGAGGTGGAAAAGCTGATGCCCTTCCTCCATCTGCCCGTGCAATCGGGCAATGATCGCGTGCTCAAGGCCATGAACCGCAAGCACACGGCGGACTCTTATTTGAAGATTATTGATCGTGTCCGCGCCGCGCGGCCGGATATTGCCTTGTCGGGCGATTTCATTGTCGGCTTTCCGGGGGAAACTGAGGCGGAGTTTGAAGATACACTGCGCCTGATTGAAGCAGCCAATTATGCTTTGGCCTTCAGCTTTAAATATTCGCCGCGCCCCGGCACGCCAGCGGCCACAATGGATGATCAAATTGCGCCTGAGGTGATGGACGATCGGCTGCAACGGCTGCAAGCCTTGCTCAATGCCCAGCAATTGGCCTTTAACCAAGCCAGCATTGGCAAAACAACGCAGGTGCTGTTGGAACGCAATGGCAAGCTGCCGGGTCAGAAGATTGGCAAATCGCCCTGGCTGCAATCCGTTCATGTCATTTCTGATGCACAAATCGGTGACATGGTGGATGTTCATCTGGTATCAGCAGGGCCAAACAGCCTCGCTGGCACCCCAATAGGCAAGGATTTGAATGCCGCGTAAACCCCAAGCTGCCCAACCGGGCGACCGTGCCCGTATCGAGGTGGTGTTTGATCGTCCGCAATTGCTGGGCGCCGTTTTTGGGCATTATGACCAGAATCTGGTCGCCATTGAAAATGCGCTGGGGGTTTATATCGCAGCACGCGGCAATCGGCTGCAAATTGAGGGCGAGGCCAGTGCCATTGGGCGCGCGCGCGATGTGCTGACGGGGCTGTATAATCGCATTGTGCATGGCGAAGACGTCGATGCCGGCACTGTCTCTGCGGCCATTTCCATGTCTGCCGAACCAACGCTGGATGGCATTATTCGCCATGACACGGGCGAGCAGCCGCCCGTCATGATCCGCACGCGCAAGAAAACCATTGTTCCGCGCTCCGCCACGCAGATCCGCTATATGGAAGCGTTGACGCGCAACGACGTTATCTTTGCCCTCGGCCCAGCGGGGACGGGCAAAACCTATTTGGCTGTTGCCCAAGCTGTGGCGCAGTTAATTACAGGATCCGTCGATCGCCTGATCCTCTCACGCCCGGCTGTCGAAGCCGGCGAGCGGCTGGGCTTTTTGCCCGGCGATATGAAGGAAAAGGTCGATCCCTATTTGCGGCCGCTCTACGACGCCCTGTATGATTGCCTGCCCGCTGAACAAGTGGAACGGCGGATTGCCAGTGGCGAAATTGAAATTGCCCCCATTGCCTTTATGCGCGGCCGCACCTTGGCTGATAGCTTCATCATTCTCGACGAAGCGCAAAACACCACGCCGGCCCAAATGAAAATGTTCCTCACGCGTTTTGGCATGAACAGCCGGATGGTGATTTGCGGCGATCCGCGTCAGGTTGATTTGCCCGATCAGAGCAAATCAGGCCTTGCGGATGCTGTCTCGCGGCTCGAAGGGGTGGAAAGCATTGCCACGGTGCGCTTCAACGCCGCAGATGTGGTGCGCCACCCAATCGTCGGGCGGATCGTGGAAGCCTATGAAGGGCCGGACAGCGCGCCGCGATGATTGAAACTGCGCTGTTGAATGAAGGCTGGGATGCAGGAACCGACTGGGCAGCCCTTGCCACCCGCGCGGTCGACTGCGCCATTCGCTTGTCACCCCACGCCCATCTGGCCGAGATCGACACGCCCGTTGAAATTGCCATTCGCCTGACGCGCGATGCCGAGGTGCATAGTCTCAATCGCGACTATCGCGGCAAGGACAAGCCCACCAACGTCTTGTCCTTCCCCATGTTTGCGCCCGAGGAGATCCCAGACTTAGCTAACAGCCCATTTCCCGAGATGATGCTGGGCGATATTGTGTTGGCGCAAGAGACCTGCGCCCGCGAGGCACAAGACAAGGGCATTGCCATGGCGGCCCATGCAACACATTTGATTGTACATGGCGTTTTGCATCTGATCGGCTTTGATCATATATCAGAGACAGACGCTGAAGAGATGGAGGGGCTGGAACGCCTCATCATGGCGCAATTGGGCCATGACGATCCCTATGGAGATGAGACGCGCTGACATGACGGAGGATGGAAGTAGTAGCCGATCTTGGTTTCAATCGCTGAGATCGCTGATGTTCTGGAGGCGCGAAGCCTCGCTGCGCGACCAGATTGAAGATGCCATTGAAGAGGCTGAGGAAGAGGGCGAGCGCCCCGCCAAAGGCGATCTTTCAGCTATTGAGCGCGAAATGCTCAAAAACTTGCTGCATTTTGGCGAACGCACAGTCGGCGACATTGCCGTCCCGCGCAGTGACATTATTGCCGTGCCCACCACCACCAGCTTTGCCGAATTGGTGAAGGCCTTTGCCGAGGCCGGGCATAGCCGCTTGCCCGTGTACAAGGACAATTTGGATGATGTGGTCGGCATGGTCCATATCAAGGATGTGTTTGGCATTTTGGCGCGCAACCGCAAGCCACCCGCCACCATTACCCGCCTGATCCGCCAGCCTCTATATGTGCCAGCGGCGCGCGGTGTGTTGGACCTTCTGGCTGATATGCGCGCCAAGCGGATGCACCTTGCCATTGTGATTGATGAATATTCGGGCACCGAAGGGCTGGTGACCATTGAGGATCTGGTCGAGGAAATTGTCGGCGATATCGAAGATGAACATGATGACGCCCCGGTTGCTATGCTCGCCAATGTTGAGGATGGCATTTGGGAAGCCGATGCCCGCGCGCCCTTGGAAGATGTGGCGGAGATGATTGATCCGCGCCTTGGCGAAATTGACGAAGATGTCGATACATTGGGTGGCCTTGCCTTTGTGCTGGCTGGCCATGTGCCTGCCGTGGGCGAGATGCTGGCGCATGACAGCGGCTGGCGCTTGGAAGTCACAGAGGCGGATGAGCGGCGCGTCACGCGGCTGCGGCTCCACGCCCCTGTTTTGGAAAGCGCCTTTGGCAAATAGGCGCCTGTCCAAATTTGAGCCAGCTTGCCGATCTATGCAGGCCAGCTATACCTCGGCGAAACATTTAGGGAGAGCAGCATGAACTGGCGCACCCACGCAAAGATCATTTCCGGGCTTGTCGTTGTCGGTTTGGGCGGCGGCATTTGGTATTTGAGCACACCGGCACAATCAGAAATTGACATTGCCAAGCTTTATGGACCCAACCCCGATCTGACCAAAATTCAGCAAGAAGCCTTTCCCTCCATTGTCATTGCCAAAGTGACAGGCTGGCAGGGTGACGCCAAGCCCGTGGCAGCGCCTGGCTTGCAAGTGGCAGAATTTGCCCGTGATCTGGATCATCCACGCTGGATGAAGCTGTTGCCCAATGGCGATGTCCTGGTGGCCGAAAGCACGCAGCCCGCACGGCCCACCCAAGGCATTGCCGATTGGATTGCCCGAAAGATCATGAAATCGGCCAATGGGTCGGATGTATCCGCCAACCGGATCACGTTGCTGCGGGACAGCGATGGTGATGGCAAAGTGGATATGCGCTCGGTGCTCCTAACGGCTGAAAATGGCCTGAATTCGCCCTATGGCATGGAGCTGGTCGACAATACGCTCTACATCGCCAACACGGATAGCCTGATGGCTTTCCCCTACAAAACGGGCGACACCAAAATCACAGCCAAGGGAGAGCGGATTGTGCCGCTGCCATCCTCGGCGCCCAATAATCATTGGACGCGCAATGTGATTGCCTCACCTGATAAAAAGACGCTGCTTGTGACCGTGGGGTCGAACAGCAATATCGGTGAAAATGGCCTGAAGAGCGAAGAATATCGCGCCAATGTGTTGGAAGTCTTCCCCAAGCAGAAGACCTTCCGGATCTATACAGCGGGTCTGCGCAACCCCAACGGACTCGCTTATGAGCCGAAGTCTGGCTATCTCTGGACCACCGTGAATGAGCGCGATCAGCTGGGCCCGGATATTCCGCCCGATTATCTCGCGACTGTTGATTTTGGCGGCCATTATGGCTGGCCTTGGTTTTATTGGCGCATGACCGACCACCGCGTCCAGCCGCAACGGCCTGATTTGCAGCAATATGTAAAGCGGCCCAATTATGCGCTGGGCGCCCATACTGCCTCGCTGGGTTTGGCCTTTGCCAATGGTGCAAAGCTGGGCGCAAACTTTGCCAATGGCGCCTTTATTGGCCAGCATGGATCGTGGAACCGCAACCCGCCTTCGGGCTATAAAGTTATTTATGTGCCGTTTAACGCGCGCGGCTTCCCCGATGCCAAGGCCAAGCCCGTGGACGTGCTGACCGGCTTTTTAAACGCCAAGGGCGAGGCACAGGGCCGTCCTGCGGGCGTGATTGTGGATGCCGCTGGTGGGCTGTTGGTCGCGGATGATGCGGGCAACCGCATTTGGCGGGTGACGGCCGCAAAATAAGCCGCCGCCCCGCTTAGCTGGTCGCAAACAGCATCGCGTCGTCAGCAAAGGCCTTAAATTCCAGCGCATTGCCGCTGGGATCATAAAAGAACATGGTCGCTTGCTCGCCGGGTTGGCCCTTGAAGCGGATATAGGGCTCTATGCCAAAGCGTGTGCCGGCAGCTTTCAGCCGGTCCGCCAATGCTGTCCATTGGTCCATCGTCAGCACCACGCCAAAATGCGGCACGGGCACGTCATGACCATCGACCGCATTGCTGGCCGACACTGGCTGCGCTTTGGGATCAAGATGGGCGACAATTTGGTGCCCATAAAGATCAAAATCGATCCAATGGTCTGAACTCCGGCCTTCGCCACAGCCCAGAACCCCGCGATAAAAGGCGCGGGCGGCATCCAGATCATGCACGGGAAAAGCAAGGTGAAAGGGTCTCATGCAGAAAGGGGATAGGCCCAATTACCGCCAAGGCAAGACAAAGCTTGAATGTCTGGCCCATGCGTTTTAGCCACAAGGCTGTGCTGCGCTATCCCTTAATCTTGGCCTTCATTGCTGGACTTGCGTCCGCCACAGGCTTTGCGCCTTTAGGCTATTGGCCTTTAACGCTTGGCGGCTTGGCGCTCCTTTTTCACCTTCTGCACATTGCAGATAATTGGCGGGCCGCATGTGCGCGTGGCTATGCCTTTGGTTTGGGGCAATTTGTCTTCGGGCTCAATTGGATTGCAGGGTCCTTTGCCTATCAATCGGCAATGCCCGCATGGCTTGGCTGGGTCGCGGTGGTCGTGCTGTCGCTGTTTTTGGCCATTTATCCTGCGCTTGCGGCCGCCCTAGCGGTCCGGCTTGGCCGTCGCAGTCGAGAGTCAGGCCTTGTCTTTCTGTTTGCTGCGGCGTGGATTGGCGCGGAATTGCTCCGCGCCACGCTGTTCACGGGCTTTGCTTGGAACCCGCTTGCGGCTGCAGTGACGCAAGCCGCACAAATCTCTGCCTATATCGGCACCTATGGCGTCTCGGGCCTTGTAGTCCTGCTGAGTGGCGGCTTGTGGCTGCTGAGCCAAAAGCGCTGGAAGAGCGGAGGTGGTATCAGCGCACTCATTATGTGCCTCCTTCTTCTTGCGCCGGGTGGGTCCATCAACAGGATCTTCACCTTGGTCGAAACGCCGGGCCCGCTTCTGCGGATCGTCCAACCCAATATCGGCCAACAAGACAAGCACGTCGACAGCTTTCATGCTGTTAACTTTCGTAAGCTGGAACAGATGACGGGCGCGCCGGGGGCAGAACCGCGCCTGATCCTCTGGCCCGAGGCTGCCGTGCCTGACTATCTTGAAGAAGATGCGGGCGCGCGCTTGCGCATTGCCTCCCTCCTTGGCCCGAAAGACGTCCTGCTAACGGGCGGCGTTGCTTTGGAATATGGTGCGGATGGGCGCGTGGCGGGCGCCCGCAACAGCGTATTTGCGCTGATGCCCGATGGCCGTTTAACGGGCCGTTATGATAAGGCGCACCTCGTGCCTTATGGCGAATATCTGCCCATGCGGCCTGTGCTATCGGCCATTGGCCTATCGCGGCTGGTGCCTGGCGATATTGATTTTTGGCCCGGCCCGGGACCACGCAGCTTGGCCGTTCCAGGCTTTGGAAAAATTGGCTTTCAGGTCTGTTACGAAATGATCTTTTCCGGTCATGTCGTTGACCGTGCCAACCGGCCCGCGTTTATCTTTAACCCCTCTAATGATGCGTGGTTTGGCAGTTGGGGGCCACCCCAGCATTTGGCGCAAGCACAGCTGCGCGCAATGGAAGAAGGCCTTCCTGTTGTGCGCTCTACCCCCACGGGGATATCCGCCATTATCGACGCAACGGGGCGCGTTGAAAAGGCATTGCCCTATCAAAAGGCAGGCGCAATTGAGGCCCATTTGCCGCCGGCTTTGCCACCCACATTATTCGCGCAATTCGGCAATTCCTTGCCGCTGATCTTTGCGGCCTTCCTTGCCCTTGTTGGCATTGCACTTCGCCGCGCGCTGCGCTAAAGGCGCATTTCAAGACATAAAGCTTTCTTTATATCCATAGGAAACAGCCCGTATGCGTAGCAGCTACTTCTTTACGTCTGAAAGCGTTTCGGAAGGCCATCCTGATAAGGTGGCGGACCAGATTTCAGACGCCATTGTCGACCTGTTTTTGTCGAAAGATCCCGAAGCGCGTGTCGCGTGTGAAACGATGACAACAACGCAGCTGGTGGTGCTGGCCGGTGAAATCCGCGGCAAGGGCATTATGGATGAAGCGGGCAATTGGGCGCCCGGCGTCAAGGATGAAATTGAAGCGACGGTCCGCAAGGTCGTGAAAGATATTGGCTATGAACAATCGGGCTTTCACTGGGAAACGTTGAACTTCTACAATAATCTGCACCCGCAATCGGCACATATTGCCCAAGGCGTCGACGCCTCAAGCAACAAGGATGAAGGGGCTGGCGACCAAGGCATTATGTTTGGCTTTGCGTGCGACGAAACGCCCGATCTGATGCCCGCGACGCTGGATTACAGCCACAAAATTTTGGAGCGCATGGCCGCCGACCGGCACGCAGGCGCAGCACCTTTCCTAGAGCCCGATACCAAGAGCCAAGTCACGCTGCGCTTTGACAATGGCAAACCCGCAGCGGCAACGGCCATTGTTGTGTCGACTCAGCACAAGCCGGGCTATGACACGGGTGAAAAGGAAGCTCAGCTCAAAGCCTATGTGAAGCAGGTTGTGGCGGATGTGATTCCAGCGGCCTTGCTGTCCGACGAAACGGTTTACCACATCAACCCAACGGGCAGCTTTGAAATTGGCGGGCCGGATGGCGATGCGGGACTTACGGGTCGCAAGATCATTGTTGATACCTATGGTGGTGCTGCACCCCATGGCGGCGGCGCTTTTTCGGGCAAAGACCCGACCAAGGTGGACCGCTCAGCTGCGTATATCACCCGCTATCTTGCAAAGAATATTGTGGCAGCGGGCCTTGCCAAGCGCTGCACCATCCAGCTTGCTTACGCCATTGGCGTGTCAGAGCCGCTGTCGCTGTATGTCGACACGCATGGCACGGGCGTAGTGGGCGATGACGCCATTGAAACGGCAATCAAATCCATCGGCAAGCTGGGCAAGCTGACGCCGCGCGGCATCCGCACGCATCTGGGCCTGAACAAGCCCATTTATCGCCCAACGGCGGCCTATGGCCATTTTGGCCGCAAAGCCGAGGGCGATTTCTTCCCCTGGGAACGCACCGATCTGGTCGCGGACCTGAAGGCAGCTTTGGGCCGCTAAGGCTTGCGGTTGTGGGGGCGGACGCCTAAGGCGCCCGCCCTATGAAAGATCCAACCACGCTCAACCGGCTTTATGGCCGCGCCAAGGGGCATAAGCTGCGCGCGGGCCAGCAGGCACTGGTCGATGATTTTCTGCCGACCATTGCCGTGCCAGATGGCCCGCTGGATGCCCGCCTGCTCTTTGGCGATGATCGGCCCATGGAGTTTGAAATTGGCTTTGGCGCGGGTGAGCATCTGGCCTATCAAGCCGCCTTGCGCCCTCGCCATGGCTTTATTGGCTGCGAGCCCTTTGTAAACGGCGTGGTCGGTGCGCTGATGCATGTGCGCGATGAGGCTCTGACCAATGTCCGCATTCATATGGGCGATGCGATGGAGGTATTGGCGCGCTTTCCCGATGCCTCGCTCGACAAAGTCTATCTGCTCCACCCAGACCCTTGGCCCAAGGCTCGCCATGCCAAGCGCCGGATGATGAACCCCGGCCCCTTGGATCGGATTGCCGCCAAGCTAAAGCCCGGCGGCGAATTCCGCTTTGGGACCGACCACCCCATTTATTGCCGCTGGGCCATGATGCAGATGAACCGGCGGACGGACTTTATCTGGCAAGCCAAGACGGCAAGCGATTTTCTGATCCGCCCCGATGACTGGCCCGAAACGCGCTATGCCCGCAAGGCCCGCACCGTCTTTGGCCACGACATTTGGTATTTCCGCTACATCCGGGTGTAAAGCTTATCCGTCATCCCGAACTTGTTTCGGGATGCATGATCACGGCAGTATTCGCCTCTCGGCCGTGGGTGCCAATGGATGCTGAAACAAGTTCAGCATGACGAAGAAGCTTATTTCTTCGGCGTCAATTTCAACAGCCGGGCATTCGGCCCATCTTCCAACAGCCAGACATGGCCGTCAGGCGATTGATCAACCTCGCGAATGCGCTTTTCCATTGGCCATTGGTTGGCTTTGGTCGCAGTTTCGCCCTCTAAATTGATATGCACCAGCGCCTTGCCGCTGAGCGCACCAACAAAGGCATCGCCCGTCCAATTTGCAAAGCGCTTGCCCTTATAAATCATAAGGCTGCTGGGAGAAATGGCAGGCACCCAAAAGACCTTGGGCGCAACATAGCCATCGCCGGGGGCATGATCGGGAATATCGCGTCCGTCATAATGATCGCCATTGGACACTTTGGGATAGCCAAAATTTGCGCCCGGCGTGACCAAGTTCAGCTCATCACCATGGCGCGGGCCCATTTCCATTTCCCAAAGCCGGCCTGCTGCATCAAAATCCAGACCCAAGGGGTTACGCAGGCCATAGGCATAGATTTGAGCGGTCACGCCGCCCTTATCAGCCATCGGGTTATCCGCGGGCACGCTGCCATTGTCATTCAAGCGAACAACCTTGCCCAAATTCATGGATAGATCTTGGGCGGGATCAAATTTTTGCCGTTCACCAGACGCGATATACAGCTTGCCATCCGGCCCAAAAGCGAGGCGATGGCCAAAATGGCCATTGCCTGTCACTTTGGGAGATTGCCGCCAAATAATCTCCAGCCCGTCCAACCGCGCGCCATTTTTATCTTCCACCAATTTGGCACGGCCAACGGCCGCCCCTTTCACATCCCCCTCGGCTTCTGCCCAGCTGAGATAGACCATCTTGTTGCGCGCAAATTCAGGGTGGAGTGCCACATCCCCCAAGCCGCCTTGGCCGGCATAAGACACGGCTGGCACACCGGTTACCAGCGTCGTCGCGGCCCCTTCGCGCCACAGCTTTAGCTGACCGCTTTTCTCCGTCACCAAGGCACGACCATCGGGCAAGAAAGCCATCGCCCAAGGCTCATTAAACTGGCCCGCTTCTGACAAAGTAAACGGCATATCGGCCTGCTGCGCACCAGCTGGGCCCGTGCCACATGCTGCCAAAACCAGAGCAAGAGCGGCAGCAGAAACCCGGCGGACTGCCGATGGGGACGCGGTGCGGGGCATGATAATCTCCTGAATGAAATAGCGTGCCTGCGAAGATGGGGATGGCGGCGGGGTGCGTCAACGTTGCTGCCAAAATGGCATCGGTTGTGCTTTGCTTGCATGGCGAGAGTGCCAAGTTCAACCGCATGAAATATCATGCAATTTACCCCGTTTTTGGCGCGCTGATGCTGGTGTTTTTGGGCCATGCCACGCCTGCCCTCGCCCGCGCGCCCTTCAGCCTATGCCATCAAGGCGGCGGGGTGAATTGTGTGGTTGATGGCGATACGATCTGGTTGGCCGGAAACAAGATCCGCGTGGCAGATATTGATGCGCCCGAAACCCACCCGGCCCGCTGCCCACGCG
>JBEDNE010000104.1:0-9942 GCA_041170745.1 Pseudomonadota bacterium | reverse complement strand
ATATTAATGGGTAGGCCCGCCAATTGGCGTTGCAGCGTTTCAAAATGCTGGCGCGCCAGAATTTCCGTTGGCGCAAGCATAGCGGCCTGACTGCCCGCTTCAATCGCCATGAGCATAGCGTGGAGCGCAACCATCGTCTTGCCTGCCCCCACATCGCCTTGCAGCAGCCGGACCATGGGCGTGGGCTGAACCAAATCCCCCTCAATCTCTTGGATGGTGCGTGCCTGGGCTCCTGTGAGGCTATAGGGCAGCTTCAACATGGCGCGCAGATGCCCATCACCTGCCAATGGCACACCTCGGCGGCGACGCGACGAAGCGCGCACGAGCATGAGTGCCAATTGATTTGCAAACACCTCATCATAGGCCAGTCGGGTACGGGCCGTGGCATTTGCTGGATCCGCATGAATGGCGGCAAGCGCGTCTTGCCAGCCGGGCCAGCCCCGCTGCGCCAAGAGGCTCGGTTCAATCCATTCGGGCAACTTAGGCGTGCGTTCCAGCGCTTGGGCGACCAATTGTTGCAATCGTCGCCCTGTCAGCCCGTCAGACAGCGGATAGATCGGCTCGCGCTCGGGCAGGCTATCCGCTTCATCCAGCCTCAACACATAGTCCGGGTGAACCATTTGCAGCTCTTGCCCATAGCTTTCGAGCTTACCCGATACGAGGCGGGGTTCACCCAGCGGCAATTGCTTTTTTGCCCAGCCCGGATTGCCGCCGAAATAGACCAGCGCAATCATATTGCCGGCTTTATCTTGCGCCCAAATGCGGAACGGCCCGCGCCCGCCGCTGGCGCGATAATCAATCGGCGTCAGCTCAACAGACACAACTCGGCCCGCATAAGCAGCATCAAGGGCCTCAATTGGAATGCGATCCACATGGCCCACGGGCAGGTGAAAGAGAATATCCACCAGCTTTTCGAGGCCCAGCCGCTCCAGCGGGCGCGCCAATTGCGGCCCTATACCTTTAAGGGCCGTCACTTCGGCAAAGATCGGGTTGAGAAGTTCTGGTCGCATGGCTATTCCGCCCCCTCTTACCTCAGCCGACTGGCACGTCAAAATGCCTGTCGGCCAATTGGCGTTGGACCCATGGACCAAGAAGCAAGATTGAAGCGATTGAAATTCCGGGCGTGGCACCGTGGCACGCGCGAGGCGGATTATATGATCGGCGGTTTTTTCGATGCCTATGGCACAACATGGACTGACGCCGAGATCGATTGGTTCGAGGCGCTGTTGGAAGAACAGGATGTGGACATCATGGGCTGGGGCTTGGGCTCCATCCCCGTGCCGCCCCAATGGCAGGGGCCCATGATGGACGCCTTTTGTAAGCTAGACTTTATCCGGATCCCTAAGTGATTGCTCTTAGCCGCATCTTGAAATCAACTACGCCGCTGACTTTGGCGGGGGCGCCAGCCGGGTTTCTGCCTTGGCTCATGACAGACCTTGCCCGCGCGGCAGAGGCACGGGCCGTCTTTATCGCGTCGGATGAAGTTTCGATGCGGGCGCTTGCGGATACTGCGGCTTGGTTTGCGCCCGAAGTTGAGGTGCTGACCTTCCCGGCATGGGATTGCTTGCCTTATGATCGGGCCTCGCCCTCACTGCGCGTAACATCTGAACGCTTAGCAACATTGGCGGCGCTGCAACGACGGAGCGATAAGCCTCAACTGGTTATTACAACTGCCAATGCTGCCTCTCAGCGCGTTTTAACGCCCTTTCGCATCCGACAATTGACGGCGCATCTTGCCCCCGGCGCGCGAATTGACCGCGATCGACTGGCAGAGATGCTGCAGGCCAATGGCTATGTCCGCACGGATACCGTGGCCGATGCCGGGGAATTCGCCGTGCGTGGCGGCTTGGTTGACCTGTATCCATCGGGGCTGGCCCACGCCTTAAGGCTCGATTTCTTTGGGGATGAGATTGAAAGCGTCCGCAGCTTTGATCCCGCAGATCAGCGCACCATTGGCCGCATGGATGAAGGCTTTACTCTCCTCCCCGCCTCAGAAGCTTTGCTGGATGAAGAGGGCATTAAGCGGTTTCGCACCCGCTATCGCGACCTATTTGGCGCCACCGCAACAGGCGATCCTTTGTATCAGGCCGTTTCCGAAGGGCGGCGCTTGGCGGGCATGGACCATTGGCTACCGCTGATTGAAGAAAAGCTTGCGACGCTATTTGACCATTTGGGCGAAGCGCCTTTGGTCATTCGTGAACTGGGCGTCGAAAGCGCGATGGGTAGCCGATTTGAAGCGATTACAGACTATTATGGAAATCGCGAGCGCGCCCAGTCCGCAGAACCCGGCAGCTACCGCCCGCTTAAACCTGACACGCTCTATCTGAGCGAACAGCAATGGACCGCAGCACTTGCTGATCTGCCTGTGCATCTGGCAACGCCTTTTCACGAGCCGCCTTCTGATAGCGTGATTGATTTTGGCATTGATGGCCCGCGTGATTTCGCGCCGGAACGCACAAAAGGTGATAATGTCTATGATGCGCTGGCGGGCCATGCTGCAGGCTTGGCGCATAATGACCGGGGCATGGTGCTGGCCTGCTACTCGCGCGGCTCTCGAGAGCGGCTGACCGGCCTTTTGGCAGATCATGGCATGGCACACGCCGTGCAGCTTGAGAGCTGGCAAGAAGCCCAAGGCTATATTGGCGCGCCACGCACGAAAAAGAGCGAAATACGCATCGCCCTCGTCGTCGTGCCGCTGGATCACGGCTTTACAACGCCCAATCTGGCGCTGCTGACCGAGCAGGACGTGCTGGGGGATCGGCTTGTTCGCCGCGCCAAGCGCAAAAAGTCCGCCGATGCCTTCATGGCAGAGCTGGCGACACTGTCGCCCGGCGATCTGGTCGTCCATGTTGAACACGGCATTGGGCGCTATGAGGGGCTCACCCAAATTCCCGTCTCCCAAGCGCCGCATGATTGTGTGGCGCTGAGCTATGCGGGCGGTGACAAGCTATATGTCCCTGTTGAGAATATCGATGTTCTCTCGCGCTATGGCAGCGAGAGCGAAGGCGTGGCGCTTGACCGGCTGGGCGGTGAAGCATGGCAACGCCGCCGCGCCAAAATGCGCGAGCGTATCCGCGAGATTGCTGGTGAACTCATCGCAACGGCAGCCAAACGTGCCCTGCGCCCCGGCGAAATTGCAGAGGCGGACCCAAGTGCTTACCCCGCCTTCGTCAATCGCTTCCCCTATCAGGAAACCGATGATCAAGAGCGCGCCATTGGCGATGTGATTGAGGATTTGGCGGCAGGCAATCCAATGGACCGGCTGGTGGTGGGCGATGTTGGCTTTGGCAAAACCGAAGTTGCTTTGCGCGCCGCCTTTATTGCCGCCTTGTCGGGCCTGCAAGTCGCCCTTGTCTGCCCCACAACGCTGCTCGCACGCCAGCATTTCCAGAATTTTGTGGAACGGTTTCAGGGATTCCCGCTTCAAATCGGCCGATTATCGCGCCTTGTGCCTGCGGCCGAAGCCAAAGCAACGCGTGAGGGCCTGGCAGATGGCAGTATTGATATTGTCATTGGCACCCACGCCATCCTGTCCAAGGGCGTTGAGTTCAAAAAACTTGGCCTTGTGATTGTGGATGAGGAACAGCGCTTTGGCGTTGTCCATAAGGAAAAGCTGAAAGCGCTGAAGGCCGATGTCCATGTGCTGACGCTGACCGCGACCCCCATCCCCCGCACGCTGCAAATGGCGATGTCGGGCTTGCGGGAATTGTCCGTTATCCAGACCCCGCCAGTCGACCGGCTGGCTGTCCGCACCTATGTGATGCCCTGGGACAAGGTTGTGATGCGCGAGGCTTTGCTGCGCGAACATTATCGCGGCGGGCAGAGCTTTTTCGTCACGCCCCGCATTGCCGACCTGCCTGACATAGAGGAATTTCTCCGCACCGAAGTGCCTGAGGTCAAATATGTCATTGCGCACGGCCAAATGGTGCCCAGCGAGGTAGAGGAGCGGATGTCCGCCTTTTACGACAAAAAATATGATGTGCTGGTGTCCACCACCATCATTGAAAGCGGCATTGATATTCCCAGTGCCAACACGCTGATCGTCAACCGAGCAGATCGCTTTGGCTTGGCTCAGCTCTATCAGCTACGCGGGCGCGTGGGGCGTGCCAAAACCCGCGCTTATGCCTATTTGACAACGGCGCCGAACCGGATGCTGACCGACACCGCGGAAAAGCGGCTCAAAGTCTTGTCAGACCTAGATAGCTTAGGCGCGGGCTTTCAGTTGGCGAGCCATGATCTGGATATTCGAGGTGCAGGCAATTTGCTGGGCGACGAACAGTCAGGCCATATCCGAGAAGTTGGCTTTGAGCTGTATCAATCCATGCTTGAAGAAGCGATTATGGACGCCAAGGCCGGTGGCCTGCGCGAAGACAATGTCCGCGATCTCTCTCCACAAATTACTGTGGATGCGCCGGTGCTTATCCCCGAAGACTATGTGCCGGACTTGGATTTGCGCATGGGCCTATATCGTCGCCTGAACGAATTGGCAGGCGTGCCCGAAATTGAAGCCTTTGGCGCGGAAATGATTGATCGTTTTGGTCCCCTGCCAGAGCCGACAGAGAATTTGCTGACGCTGATTCAAATTAAGTTGAACGCGCGGGCTGCCTATATCTCCAAAATTGATGTGGGGCCGCGCGGTGCGTTGGTTTCGTTCTGGAATGATAAATTCCCGAAGCCCGAGGGATTGCTCGCTTATGTCGCGCGCTTGGGGGAAACGGCCAAATTGCGGCCCGATATGAAGCTGAGCATCACGCGCGCTTGGCATGATCCCAAGGCGCGGCTGAACGGAATTTTGCAACTGTCACGCGGGCTGGCGAAGGTTGCGAGCTAAACGCCCGCAAATCGGCGGCGCAGCAGCGGCTTGGTGAGCAAAATACCCGCGAAAAAACCGCCAATATGCGCGGCAATTGCAATGCTATAGCCCGATGCAGCACCCGCAAAGCCGATCATCCATTGCACGCCCGTCCAGCCTGCCGCCAGCCATAGCGCGCGCACCCATTCAGCAGGAATCGGCCCGAAGGCTCGCGCCTCGCTTTGGCTGAACATCATCGCATAAGCGCCAAGAATGGCTGAAATAGCCCCACTGGCACCAATCATGGGCTGATCCTGACCTAAATTGACCAGTAAATGCGTGCCAGCGGATGCATAGGCCCCAACGACATACAGGATGATAAGGCCCCACGCCCCCAACACCCGCTCCACAATGCGACCGCAATACCAAAAGGTAATCAGGTTCATCGCCAAATGAAGCAAATCGCCATGCACCAAGGTGGCAGACAAAGGCGTTAAAAACCGGGGAATGACATCAAGCCCGGGCACCTCTGCCGCAAAGCGCGCCGGAACAAAGCCCGCCGTCATGGCGACGGGCTCTAACGGCATGAACAAATACTGAAAGCCCCAAACCAGAGCGGTAAGGATCGCAACACTCCGCGTCACATGGCCAGAGGCCGAGGCGCGCATGTTTAGATGAACTCGACCTTGGCGACCTGATAATATTTATCACCCGAAGGCACGGTCACTTCGATTTCATCATCGACATTGCGGCCAATCAATGCCTTGCCCAGCGGCGAATTATAGGAAATTCGGCCCGCTTTTGCGTCAGCTTCCACTTGGCCGACGATCTGATAACGGACTTCCTTATCATCCTCATCGAGCAGCGTGACTGTCGCGCCGAACATCACCTTGTCACCCGACAAGGTCTTGGGATCGATGATCTGCGCACGCGCCAATTGGTCTTCGATATGCGCGATGTTCGCTTCAACCTGCCCTTGCCGCTCTTTAGCGGCATGATATTCTGCATTTTCCGACAGATCGCCATGGGCGCGCGCTTCTTCAATCGCGTCCACAATCAAGGGACGCTCTTCCTTCAAGCGCTGCAATTCGGCTTCCAGCTTGCGGAAGCCTTCTTCGAGCATCGGAACCTTGTCAGTCGAAGCCATTTGGCCTGTCCTTTACCTGTCAGCGTCAAAAACTTTACCCCGGCGGCTCCAGTTAGGGAAGCCACCCGCACACTCATCTAAGATGGGGGATCTATCGTGCGTTGGATGAATGATAAGACTGCAAGGGCCGGACTTCAAGATTTCTATCTCGCAGCGCAGCAATTGCCTGTGCAGCAGCCACGGATCCGGTAGCTGTGGTGAAATAGGGAACCTTACCCATCAACGCAGAACGGCGAATATCTTCCGAATCCTTCAGACTCTGCCAGCCTTCGGTTGTGTTGAAGATCAGCGCAATTTCGCCGTCCTTAATCTTATCAACAATATGCGGACGCCCCTGAGCGACTTTATTCACGCGCTCTACGGTAATCCCCTCCCCTGCCAGATAATCCGCGGTGCCACTGGTTGCGCAAATGGCAAAGCCCAAATCCTGCGCTTGGCGCACTGCGGGCAGGATGATGGGCTTATCGCTATCCTTTACAGATACGAACAGCTTGCCCGACTGAGGCAGATGCACGCCGCCGCCCAATTGCGCTTTGGCAAAGGCCGTTGCAAAATCCTGGTCAATGCCCATGACTTCGCCGGTGGACTTCATTTCGGGCGACAACACCGGGTCAACGCCGGGGAAGCGCGCAAAGGGGAAGACCGCTTCTTTGACCGCAATATAATCAACGTCGAGGTTGATGGGCGGCAGATTTTTCAGCTTTTCCCCGGCCATCACGCGCGCGGCGATCTTGGCAATGGGGGCCCCAATCGCCTTGGCGACAAAGGGCACGGTGCGGCTGGCGCGCGGGTTCACCTCAATCAGGTACACCTCACCATCCTTCACCGCGAACTGCACGTTCATCAGGCCGCGCACCTGCAAGGCACGCGCCAATGCTTCGGCCTGACGGCGGATTTCATCCACGACATTCTTTGGCAGGCTATAGGGCGGCAGAGTGCAGGCGCTATCACCAGAGTGAACCCCGGCCTCTTCGATGTGCTGCAAAATGCCCGCAACAACAACGTCATCGCCATCGGCAATGGCATCAACATCAACTTCAGTCGCATCGCGCAAATAGCTGTCAATCAGCACCGGGCTGTCGCCCGACACGATCACGGCCGTCTGAATGTAATTTTCAAGCTGCGCCTGTGTGTCGACAATTTCCATCGCGCGGCCGCCCAGCACATAGCTGGGGCGCATCAGCACGGGATAGCCAATCTGCTCGGCCACGGCGATGGCTTCTTCCCGGCTGCGGGCAATGCCATTGGCCGGTTGCTTGAGGCCCAGCTTGTTGACGAGTGCGGCAAACCGCTCGCGGTCTTCCGCCAGATCAATCGCGTCAGGCGATGTGCCGAGAATGGGAATGCCCGCCTCTTCCAGAGCCCGCGCCAGATTGAGCGGCGTCTGCCCGCCAAATTGAACGATAACGCCCTTCAGCTTCCCGCGCTGCTGTTCCACATGCAGAATTTCCAACACATCTTCAGCGGTCAGCGGCTCAAAATACAGCCGATCGGACGTATCATAGTCGGTCGACACTGTTTCCGGATTGCAGTTGACCATGATCGTCTCATAGCCAGCATCTTCCAGCGCGAAACAGGCGTGGCAGCAGCAATAGTCAAACTCAATGCCCTGCCCAATGCGGTTCGGACCGCCGCCCAAAATCACGACCTTTTCCCGGTCAGATGGCTGGGCTTCGCATTCCGGCGCGCCAAAGCTGGGGGCCTCATAAGTGGAATACATATAAGGCGTTTTCGCCTCGAACTCCGCCGCGCAGGTATCAATACGCTTAAACACCGGGCGCACGCCCAGCTTATGGCGCAGCGCGCGAACTTCCTTTTCAGTGACGCCGCCGGTCATCGCCTTAATGGCATCATGCACCAAGCCAGAGCCGTGCGCGACAGCGCGCGACATGCCCGCCTTCACATGCGCCGATTGCAGAGCAAGATAGGCCAGACGCTTGTCCGAAAAGCCCATGGCTTTCAGGCGACGCAGCCCGTCTGCATCCTGCGGCAAGCCATTGGCCGCGACCTCATTCTCGGCCGCCACGATTTCCGCGAGACGTTCCAGAAACCAAGGGTCAAATTTCGCGACGGCGTTGACTTCGGCAACGCTCATCCCCTCGCGCAGCGCTTGGGCGGCGACCAGAAGGCGGTCCGGCGTCGCGCGCGACAAAGCGGCCACCAGATCATCACGCGATGCGCCTTTCAGCGCGTCGACAAAGTTAAAGCCTGACAGGCCCGTTTCCAGCCCACGCAGCGCTTTTTGCATCGATTCATGGATGTTACGGCCAATCGCCATAACTTCGCCGACCGACTTCATGGCAGTCGAGAGAATGGGCTCCGCGCCCTTGAACTTTTCAAAGGCAAAGCGCGGAATTTTGGTCACGACATAGTCAATCGTCGGCTCAAAAGAGGCCGGCGTTGCGCCTGTGATGTCGTTATCAATTTCATCAAGCGTATAGCCCACCGCCAGCTTGGCGGCGACCTTGGCAATCGGGAAACCCGTCGCCTTGGAGGCCAGCGCGGATGAGCGTGACACACGCGGGTTCATTTCGATAACGATCAGGCGGCCATCCTTGGGATTGACCGCGAACTGCACGTTCGACCCGCCCGTTTCGACGCCAATTTCGCGCAACACCGCAATCGAGGCATTGCGCATGATTTGATATTCTTTGTCCGTCAGCGTCAGCGCCGGGGCGACTGTGATGGAATCGCCGGTATGCACACCCATCGGATCGACGTTTTCGATCGAGCAGATGATGATGGCATTGTCGTTCCGATCGCGGACGACTTCCATCTCATATTCTTTCCAGCCGAGCAGCGATTCCTCGATCAGCACCTCAGTTGTGGGCGAGGCATCCAGCCCGCCTGTCACGATCTGGATAAATTCTTCGCGGTTATAGGCGACGCCGCCGCCCGTTCCGCCCATAGTAAAGCTTGGACGAATGATCGACGGCAGGCCCGTGCGCTCCAGAACTTCAAGTGCTTCTTCCAGGCTATGTGCAATGCCGGAGCGCGCCGATTCCAGCCCGATCTTGTCCATCGCATTGCGGAACTTGATACGGTCTTCCGCCTTATCAATGGCTTCGGCATCCGCGCCAATCATCTTCACGCCAAATTTATCAAGCGTGCCATCATGGAATAGCGCCAGCGCTGTATTGAGCGCCGTTTGCCCACCCATGGTTGGCAGAACTGCATCGGGGCGTTCTTTTTCAATGATCTTCGCAACAATCTCGGGCGTGATAGGCTCGACATAGGTCGCGTCCGCCAATTCCGGATCGGTCATGATCGTCGCCGGGTTCGAATTGACGAGGACAATGCGATAGCCCTCTTCCTTCAGCGCCTTGATCGCCTGTGTGCCAGAATAATCAAACTCGCACGCCTGACCGATGACAATCGGGCCAGCGCCAATGACGAGAATGGAGGAAATGTCGGTTCTTTTAGGCATTATTTGCTTCCCATCATCCCGACAAATTTTTCGAACAGATAATGGCTGTCCTGCGGGCCGGGTGAGGCTTCGGGGTGGTATTGGACGCTGAAGGCTGGCTGATCGGTCAGTTCAAAACCGCAATTAGAGCCATCAAATAGCGAGATGTGCGTGGCCCGCGCATTGGCGGGCAGTGTTTCTGCATCCACAGCAAAGCCGTGGTTCATGCTGGTGATTTCCACTCGCCCATCCTCGAGGCGCTTTACCGGGTGGTTCGCACCGCGATGGCCTTGGTGCATCTTTTCGGTTTTCGCGCCCACGGCAAGGCCCAGCATCTGATGGCCCAAGCAAATGCCGAACAGCGGCTTTTTCGTCTCCAGCCATTGGCGGATAACGGGCACAGCATATTCTCCCGTCGCTGCCGGGTCGCCCGGACCGTTGGAGAGGAACAGCCCATCGGGGTTGTGCGCGAGAATATCGTCAAAGCTGGCAGTTGCGGGCACAACAGTCACTTGCGCGCCAGCATCTACCAAATTGCGGAGGATGTTGCGCTTCACGCCATAATCAATCGCGACCACGCGCGGGCCATTGGCGTTT
>JBEDNE010000103.1:0-5137 GCA_041170745.1 Pseudomonadota bacterium | reverse complement strand
CGTCCCACCAACCATGAAGGTGAGCGTGCCCGCATTGGCCGCCGCAATCCCGCCAGAGACGGGCGCATCCACCATTTCATAGCCGCCGCGCTTGGCCGCATCGCGCGCCACTTTGCGGGCCGTGTCCACATCAATGGTTGAACAATCAATCAGCGTTGTAGAGCGCGGCGCATGGCCAATAATCTCGTTGGCATACACCTCGGCGACAATCTTGCCATTGGGCAACATCGTCACCACAATCTGAGCGTCCGCCACAGCCTCTTTGATGGATGTGCAGGGCGTGCAGCCTTTTTCCTTCGCACGCGCCAGGGCCTCTTTGGACAGATCAAAAGCGCGCACCTCATGGCCCACACGCGCCAAATTGGCTGCCATGCCGCCACCCATATTGCCCAACCCAATAAAGCCGATTTTCATTATCTCGTTCTCCACACCGAAAAAGCCTGAACCTCACTCATGCTTTGGTCAGTTCCCTGCCGATAATCATGCGCATGATTTGGTTGGTTCCTTCTAGGATAGAATGGACGCGCAAGTCGCGCCAGAAGCGTTCGATGGGATAATCCATCAGATAGCCATAGCCGCCATGGCGCTGGAGCGCACGCCAGTTCATCGGAGATGCGGAGGTCACGGATCTTGACGCCAGTGTCGACCTACATGGCGGGGGGGGCCTCGTGATGTCGGCCAAGGATCTGGCGATACTCACCGCAGCACTGTTCGAGGGGTGCCTCTTCGATCGCCCCGGGACCTTGCAGGAGATGTTGTGGCAGGGGCCGCACAAGGGCGCTGACGGTTATCGCCTTGGCGTCTTCGTCGGGCAGGCCAACGGCCGCGATTACTATTGGCACAGCGGCTATTGGGGCAGCGTCGCATATTATGTGCCTGACACAGGGATTGCTGTCGCCGGCGTCACCAACAACCAGGACGCCTATCGGAGGCTGGTGAGTGCTGTGCAAAAGGCGGCAGGTATTGCTGCGCGTTGACTGAGACATTTGGTTTGCGGCGGCGCGCCGCCAGAATATTCCGACCTGATGCCGCGCCGTCACGAACCTACCCAAGGTCTTTTGGTATTGGCCGACAAGGCCCTAGGCCTTACTGCTCGTTAATAGCGAACCCTTTCGACCTTGATGCCGTGCTTCGTCAGAAGGTTTTGCACACTATTTTCACCTGTAAGATGGCCTGCGCCGACGGCAACAAAGACTACACCTGGACGAGACAGGCGATCTTTTAGCTCTGCGGCCCAACGGACATTGCGTTCGGTGAGAAGTATCCGAGCCGTCTCCGGCGTTTGTTTCATTTCCTCATTCATAAGGCGCCCTGTTCCCTCGGCATCACCACGCGCCCATTGCTCGATCATTTTTGAGATAACCAAACGGGCTTCCTCGCGGCGCTTGGTAAGATCGCGCACCGCAACCAACTGCTCCGCCTCAGGCGTCGCATCCAGCATGGCGAACTGTTGCTCAGGCGTCTCGAAGGCAGTGATCGTCTTGCCAGCTTTGCGAGCCGCCTCAGTTAAAATCTGCTCTCCGCCCGAAGTCGGATCAAAACCCGCCTTGGCATACATGAGCGCTACTGCCTGAAGGCCAATGAACCAAGGCTCGAATGGCTCAAGTTGATCTGCAGGCAAGCCGATCTCGCTCAGCGCTTTGACGTAAGATGCATGGTCTTCCTTCGATAAACGTTGGGCCATTGTGCGACCATTAGGGTCCATGGCGTACTTCATCACCAGTGGCCCTAGACTGGCCGGATTATCGACAGGCAAAAGTTCCAGCTTGAGTTCATCCGACGCCTTGAAAGCGTCTGCAATCCCTTCATCAAACCAAGACAAGTTCTTGGGAAGAAGGTGCACGGTCCCGAACAAATATATGGTCGTATCAGCGTCACGCATCACCCATAGGGCAGGGTCAGCATCTACCGGCTTGGCGAACGCCGGGGTTGCCACAAGTCCGCAGGCAACAGCAATCGCGACAAGCGATTTTTTCAGTCGGATTTTCATGAGATAGGCTCCGATAACGTCGTGATTAGATCATCCGCCAGAGCTTAACGGCGGAATAATAGAGCGCCGCTGAGCCAGCCATGAGGAGAAGAACAACGGACAGGCTCAAATCCGCGGCATGGCCCATCTCAGCCAAGATTGCCCATGGAACACCGACAGCGAATGCGACATGCATGCCGAACGTATTAGCCCATAGGTTGTCCTTAACCTCAACCTCATCGGCCCATTTGTAAAACCAGAATGAAAAGCCTCCGATCAACAGGCCGCCAACTGCCGCTAATGACCAGGCTGTCATGCGAGAGAACTCTAGGCTCCCGTCTTTGGCTAGTCCCAAGCCTAAACCAGTGGCCAAGCCGAGAAGCAAGCCGAAGAGAAAAATCGCGTAAAAGGCCCGGCGGCGGCGGCGAGAGCGCGCCTCGCCAAAAGAAGTAAATGGGGACGATGTATCTGGTGCAGTCATTGTTCAGTCTCCAGTCGGATCAGTCTGGTCGCTGTTCAGCAAATATCTGTTCCACCGTGAGGTCGAACAAATGGGCGATGCGAAAGGCCAAGCTCAAAGAGGGGTCGTGTTTCCCATTCTCAATCGCGTTGACCGCCTGACGAGACACATCAAGGCGGCCAGCTAATTCAGCTTGGGTCCATCCTTTTTCAGCTCTTAGAATTCTCAATCGGTTCTTCATGCCATCCTGTCTAATGTCAGGTTTTCTGGCTATATGTCAGGTTAACATGACAATGTCAAGTAATCCTGACACGCCGCCCGTCATGCGCGCGAGACAGCACATGGGGTTGCATCGCCTAAGCGTTCGGCTATTTCTCGGGAATGTGGTGGTCCGTCGCGTTTCTCGTTGGTTGGTTTGCCAGCGCTATGCCAGCGCTAGCGGAAGATCTGGAAGCCTCCAGCGATGCGCCGGAAATCATCATCTACGGCCGATCACTTGATCAAGTCGGGATTGCGACGAGCGGTTCAGAAGGCGTGGTGGGCTATGCCGACTTTGAAAACCTTCCGATTAGCCGGGTTGGCGAGCTCGCCGAAAATGTACCCGGACTTATCGCCACGCAGCATTCGGGCACGGGCAAAGCCAATCAGTATTTCCTGCGCGGGTTCAATCTCGATCATGGGACCGACCTTGCGGGCTTTGTTGATGGTGCGCCGATCAATATGCGCAGCCATGGGCACGGTCAGGGATATCTAGATCTCAATTTTCTGATCCCTGAAATGGTCGAGCGGATCGATTATGCAAAGGGCCCCTACCGCGCAGCAGATGGCGATTTTGCTTCTGCTGGGTCTATGCGGTTTGTGACGAAATCGCGCCTCAGCCGCCCAATGGCTGAAGTCACGGCAGGCTCTTTTGGCTATTGGCGCGGCTTGGTGGCAGGCAGTGCTGACCTAGGCAACGGCTCGCTACTGGGGGCGTTCGACGCCACCGCGTCCGACGGGCCTTGGGTGCGTGATGAGCAAGCCCGCAAGTTCAATGGGTTGCTCAAATACACGGCGTCCGATTGGTCTCTGGGCCTTTCGGGCTATTCCAACCGCTGGACATCCACGGATCAAGTTCCAGAACGCGCCATTACTTCTGGTTTGATCCCGCGTAACGGTTACATTGATCCCAACCTCGGTGGCCGTGCCGGACGGCTTGCGCTCACATTCAATGGTCAATTCGGCGATACGCACGTCTCGGCTTATGCAATTGGATCACGCCTCCAGCTCACCTCAAATTTCACCTATTTTCTCGATGATCCGGTACGGGGTGATCAATTCCGTCAGATTGATCGGCGCGGCGTGTTTGGCGGTTCGCTAAGGCATGAGTTTAAAAGCGAGGGTGTCACTTGGCGCATTGGCGCCGATACGCGCTGGGACAGGATCGGCAAGGTTGGGCTCTACGATACAGCCGTTGGCCAGGTTACTGGTACCATTCGCGAAGATCGCGTTGGTGAATTTGGGGGCGGCCTTTACGGCGAGGCACAACTGGCACTGACGCCCAATATGCGTGTTGTGCTTGGCCTGCGCGGTGACGCAATCGCCTATGATGTGCAGTCTGATCTGGCGCTCAATTCTGGGAAGGGTTCTGCCGCCATCGTGACGCCCAAAGCGGCATTGGCATGGCATGCTGGTAAGGGAGTCGAACTCTACGCCAATTACGGTGAGGGATATCATTCAAATGACGTGCGCGGGGCTACCATACAGGTTGATCCGGCCAGTGGCGCGCCCGCAGACAAGGTTCCAGTCTTCGCGCGTTCCCGTGGGGCTGAAGTGGGTGCACGTATTGAGCGGTCACGCCTGACAGCTTCTTTGGTTGGCTATTGGCTCGACCTGGCTTCGGAACTCGTTTTTGTGGGAGATGCAGGGACCACCGAGCCGAATGACGCATCGCGGCGCTTCGGCAGCGAACTGGCGCTGTTTTGGCGGCCAATCGACGGACTGACTTTCGACGGCACGGCAGCGTGGACCCACGCGCGGTTTAGGGGAGTGGAAGCTGGGCAAGATCACATCCCAGGTGCGACGCCTTTTGTACTAGGGGGCGGCGTCAGTGCGAAAATCACGTCTCGGATAACACTTACAGCACGTTTGCGGCATTTTGGTGGTGCGCCGCTGATCGAGGATGGCACGCAGCGTTCGCAATCAACAACCCTTGTAAACTTGGGCACCTATTGGGAAGCTGGGCGTGTGCGTGTTGGGCTGGATCTGATCAACCTATTTGACGCCAAAGATCCGGACATCAGTTATTGGTATGCTTCGCGGTTGCCTGGAGAGCGTGCCGAAGGCGTTGAGGGTCGGCACATCCATCCCGTCGAGCGCCGGCAGATGCGATTGGCGGTAGGACTTACGTTTTGAGTGTTAGGACCCGACCATTTAGCTAGATCTCGAATGCGTATATGGCTGCAGGGCTAACTCCTCAAACGACCTAAAAATCCTCTGAAACCAATCGAGTTAAGACATGTTTTAGGAAAATGGCGCGCCATGCCGACTGAAGATGCGAACACATTCTGTGTACAGCTGGGCGCTGCGTAACAGATGCGCATAAAGGGGTGCGGATCAGTAGTTCAGCCGCGCTAACGCTGGACGCACAAAGGGTATTGTCAACATCGTGCTTCCCACCGCAGCCAAAAGCATCGCTGTGAAGGCGCCACTTGTGATCAAGCCTTTGT
>JBEDNE010000102.1:0-2823 GCA_041170745.1 Pseudomonadota bacterium | reverse complement strand
CTGTCGAGGCAATGTTGATGATGCGCGCCGCATCGCTTTGCCGCAGCCAAGGCAGGGCGGCCCGCGCCATGCGCTGCTGCGCGCTCAGCATCACGGCCATGGCGCGATCCCAAATCGCGTCATAGTCGGCGCTGCCGTCGAGCGGGCAAAAGCTGGAAACACCGGCGTTATTCACCAGAATATCAATCCCGCCAAAGCTGGCCGCAATCTCAGCCACCACTTTCTGAATGGCCTCATGGTCTGCCACATTCAGCGCAAAGGCACGGGCGGTGGATATACCGGCAGCCGCTATTTCCGCCACCACAGCCTCGCACGCGGCAAGATCAAGGTCCGTCACGGCCACCTGCGCGCCTTCGCGCGCAAACAAATGGGCCGTGGCGCGCCCCATGCCCGAGGCTGCGCCTGTGATGATCACATGGCGGCCAGCGACTGACCGGCTCAATGGCTGATAAGGCTCCATATCCTCTCCTTTTGGCGCGCCAGACTAGCCATGCTGGCCCGGCGCACAAGAGCAGGATGGATCAGCGGAAGGGCGGCTCGTTAAAGGCGCGCAATTTGCGGCTATGGAGCTTGGCGCCTTCGGCCTTTAGCTGGCGGCAGGCTTCAATGCCAATCAGCAGATGTTCCGCAATCGCCCGCTCATAAAAGCGGTTGGCCTGTCCGGGAAGCTTCAGCTCGCCATGCAGCGGCTTGTCTGACACGCACAGCAAAGTCCCATAAGGCACGCGGAAGCGATAGCCTTGGGCGGCAATGGTGGCTGATTCCATATCAATGCCAATGGCGCGCGATTGCGAAAAGCGCAGAGCCGATTTGGAATAGCGCAATTCCCAATTGCGGTCATCAGTGGTGACAATTGTGCCCGTGCGCAGCCGGGCTTTCAGGGCCTCGGCGCTTTCCCCAGAAACAATCTCGGCTGCCTTCGCCATTGCCAATTGCACCTCGGCAATGGGGGGGATGGGGATTTCAGGCGGCAAAAGATCATCCAGCACATGGTCATCACGCAAATAGGCGTGCGCCAACACAAAATCGCCAATGCGCTGGCTGGCGCGCAGGCCGCCGCAATGGCCAATCATTAACCAAGCCTCAGGGCGAAGCACGGCCAAGTGATCGGTAATGGTTTTGGCGTTCGATGGACCGACACCAATATTGACGAGGGTAATCCCGCTCTTGTCTGGCGCACAGAGGTGCCAAGCCGGCATTTGGTGGCGGCGCCAGGCGCTATCCGCCACGCTGCTCAAAGGGTCTTCTGTCTGGTCGGTCACAGTCACGCCGCCGGGGCAGGACAACATGGTATAGCCGCTGCCATTGCCCAATTGGCTGCACGCCCAGCGGACAAATTCATCCACATAGCGATGATAATTGGTGAACAGCACATAACGCTGCACATGCTCAGGCGGGGTGCCTGTGTAATGGCGCAGCCGGGCGAGTGAAAAATCAGTCCGCAGCCCATCAAATAAGGACAGCGGGTGCGGCAGGCTGGGGTCGGCCGTCAATAAGCCATCAGCAATTTCATCGCCAATGGCGGAAAGTTCGGTTGAGGGAAACCAGCGGGCCAGATCAATTGCGCGAACATCACCAAATTCGGTCCCAGCATCCAGCACATAGGGGAAGGGAATTTCTTGGCGGCCTTCGCGCGCCTCAACCACGACGCCATAATCGGCAATCAAAATATCAATTTGCTCAGCCAGATAGTCGCCAAAGAGCGAAGGCTTGGTGACGCTGGTGACATAATGGCCGGGTGCAGGCAGGCGGCCAAAAGAGCGTTGTGGCTCGGCGCTATCGGTGTCGCCCGACCAGGTGAGATGGATTTCAGGATAGGCATAGCGCCCCGTTGTTCGGGCCGCAGGATCGGGCAAGGTGCCTTCGGCAATATAGGCCTCAATATCGTCACGCAGGTGTTTGACAGAGGCGCGAAAAAGCTGGTCCAGCTGGGCGACAATCGCCTGTCCATTTGGGGATTTTGTCTTAACTTCCATCGCAGAGATTTACACAAACTGGCCCATAATCGCAAGCCGGGCCCGCTGCGCACAAAAAAGGGGACGGCGGTTTCGCGCCGTCCCCTGCTTTCCTCTCCCTGGAAAACTCTTAGAGCTGCTCTAGCATATATTCTGCAGAACTCACGCGAAATTCGCCTGGCGCTTCTACAAACAGATGCTCAACGGTGCCATCGTTCACAATCATGGCAAAGCGCTGGCCGCGCCCGCCCATGCCGAACTTGCTGCCATCCATTTCAAGACCCACAGCTTTTACAAAATCGCCATTGCCATCGGCGAGCATCGTCACCTTATCATCCACGCCAGAAGCCTTGCCCCAAGCGCCCATCACAAAGGCATCATTCACGGCGGTGCAGGCAATGACATCAATGCCCTTGGCCTTCAGCTCGCCAGCTTTTTCAACAAAGCCCGGCAGATGCTTGGCCGAGCAAGTGGGCGTGAATGCGCCGGGCACCGAAAACAGCGCCACGCGCTTGCCAGCAAAAAACGCCGTCGATGCAACGGGCTGCGGACCTTCGGCGGTCGGCTGGATGAAAGTTACGGCGGGAAGCTTGTCACCAACTGCAATCGTCATGATCGGGTCCTCTTTCAAAATCTTACCCCGCCTATATCAAGCGCGCGCAAGTCCGCAACATGACAATAAGGTAAAGCGCGTTATGGCGCTGGGCACCAAGGCTGGCGGCGCCCCCCTTGATAGGGCCGGGCCAGTCCTTCGCGCACCAAAATCATCCCTAAAGATTGGCCATCGCGCAGCAATAGACGGAGCTTGCGGCCATAGCGATCTTGATCGCGTGTGATGGTCCCCAGTTGCACCGGCCCAGCATTCAGC
>JBEDNE010000101.1:0-33900 GCA_041170745.1 Pseudomonadota bacterium | reverse complement strand
GGCCTGATGTGCGCGGCAACCGCCGGGCAATTGGGCCAGCGCGTGCTGGTGATTGACCACGCGGCTGAGCCCGGAAAAAAGATCCTCATCTCGGGCGGCGGGCGGTGCAATTTCACCAATGTTCAGGCGCAGGCGGATCGCTATCTTTCCGCCAACCCGCATTTCGCGAAATCTGCACTGGGCCGCTATCGCCCGGCAGATTTCATCGCGCTGGTTGATCGCTATGGCATTGCCTGGCACGAAAAAACGCTGGGCCAGCTTTTCTGCGATGGCTCTGCCAAGCAAATTGTCGCGATGCTGATGGATGAATGTGCCCGCGGCGGCGTCGACTTTGCTTTCTCCACCAACATTGGCGAGATTACGCATCACGATGGCCTCTTCGGTGTGGCTGGTCATCAGGCGCGCGCCTTGGTGATTGCAACTGGCGGCCCTTCTATTCCCAAGATGGGGGCAACAGGCATCGCCTATGATATTGCCCGCCGCTTTGGCCTGAAGGTGGTAGAGCCGCGCCCGGCGCTGGTGCCGCTGACCTTGGGCGGCGCGGATATCTTGTTCCGTGATCTGTCCGGCGTTGCGGCAGAGGTGGAGGCGCAGACCGGCAAGACGCGGTTTCGCGAGGCCGCCTTGTTCACCCATCGCGGACTATCTGGTCCAGCGATTTTGCAGATTTCCTCTTATTGGCGGCATGGTGAGGCCATCGACATCAATTTCGCGCCGTCTGCGCCGCCTGATTGGCTCTGCCAGATCAAACGCGAAAAGCCCAAAGCCACGCTCAAAGGCGCCGTCTCCATGCACCTGCCCGACCGGCTTTCCGCGGCCTTGGTTGAGCGGGTGAGCGGCGATGACACCAATTGGGGGCTGATCCCGCTGGCCGATATGAAGGATGCGCTCTTGCGTCAGGTCGAAGCGCAACTGGGCTGTTGGTCCTTCCATCCCAATGGCACCGAAGGCTATGCCAAGGCCGAAGTCACAGCAGGCGGCATCAGCACGGCAGAGCTGTCGCAGCGCAGTTTGATGGCCAATAAAGTCCCCGGCCTATATGCCATTGGCGAGGCTGTCGATGTCACTGGGTGGCTGGGCGGCTATAATTTCCAATGGGCCTGGGCCAGCGGGGTTGCCGCGGGTCAAGCCATTGCCGGGCTGTAATCACGCCGAGGCTGGGCTCCGGCTCAAGGCCGGAGTACGGAGTAGCAACCGTGCGATTCCAGATGTTGTGCTCCGGGCGTGACCCGGAGCCCAGACACAATCCGTTTTTGAGTTGCAGCTTCGGGTAAGAGTGCCGTTTAGCGCGGCAGCTCGCTTGCCCCCATCAGATGCAGGTCAACAGCGCGGGCGCATTGGCGGCCTTCGCGGATCGCCCAGACAACAAGGCTCTGGCCGCGCCGCATATCACCACAGCTAAACACGCCATCACGGCTGGTCGCGTAAGCCTCGGTATCGGCGAGCACATTGCCGCGCGCATCCAATTGCACTTCAGACTGTTCGACCAGACCGGGCTTGCGCGGGCCAACAAAGCCCATGGCGAGCAGGATCAAGTCTGCCTTCAGCGTGAATTCGCTGCCCGGCATTTCGACCATTTTGCCATCGACCCAATCGACACGTACACATTCCAGGCCTTCGACCACGCCATTGGAACCAACAACGCGTTTGGTCAGCACCGCCCAATCGCGGTCACAGCCTTCTTCATGGCTGGAGGAGGTGCGCAGCTTGAGCGGCCAATTGGGCCAGCTTAAGGATTTTTCTTCCTTCACTGGTGGCTTGGGCATGATTTCAATCTGCGTGACCGACGCGGCACCCTGACGGTTGGACGTACCCACACAGTCAGACCCCGTATCGCCACCGCCAATGACGATGACATGCTTGCCCGTTGCGGTCAGCGTGCCGCGCGGCGCGGCGCGCAGCTCATCATCGCCGGCATTGCGCTTATTCTGTTGCGTCAGGAATTCCATGGCAAGGCGCACGCCCGCCATTTCAGCACCCGGAATATCCAAGCGGCGCGGCTCTTCTGAACCACCTGCCATCACAACCGCATCATAATTTTGCTGCAGGCTTTCAAACGACACCTGCACGCCAACTTCCATCGAGGTGCGGAACTCCACACCCTCAGCTTCCATCTGCACCAACCGGCGATTGATCAGATGCTTTTCCATTTTGAAGTCAGGAATGCCGTAGCGCAGCAGACCACCGACGCGATCATTCTTCTCAAAGACGGTGACGCTATGGCCCGCGCGCGCCAATTGCTGCGCGCACGCCAAGCCCGCCGGGCCAGAGCCAACCACAGCAACTGACTTGCCCGTTTTGCGGGCGGCAGGCAGCGGGGTGATCCAGCCTTCGGCCCAGCCGCGATCCACAATCTGGCATTCGATCGACTTGATGGTGACAGGCGCATCATCAATGTTGAGCGTGCAGCTCGCCTCGCACGGGGCGGGGCAGATGCGGCCGGTAAACTCCGGGAAATTATTGGTCGAATGCAGCACTTCCAGCGCATTGCGCCAGTCATTCTCATAGACCAGATGGTTCCAGTCCGGGATGATGTTGTTCACCGGACAGCCATTATGGCAATAGGGAATGCCGCAATTCATGCAGCGCGAGGCTTGGCCGCGGATCTGCTCTTCCGACATCGGAATCACAAATTCACGGTAATGCGTCAGCCGTTCTTTCGGATCAGCATAGCTCCGGTCAGAGCGATCAAGTTCGAGGAAGCCTGTGGCCTTGCCCACGGTCGTTCTCCAAAAATCAGTTATTCAGCAGCGACATTTGCAGCGGCGAGGCGTTCTGCCTCCAGCTGCTTGAGGGCCCGGCGGTAATCCCGCGGCATGACCTTCACGAAGCGCTTGAGCGTGGTATCCCAATCATCAAGCAGCGCGCGCGCACGTTTGCTACCCGTGTAGAGATGGTGGCGTTCGAGCAGCACGCGCAGACGATCCTGCGAGTGGTAGAGCATATCGCCCATGCCGAAATCATGCACATTGAGCGCACGTTGCTGAGGCGTGCCCGTTGAATGATCAGCCTCCGGCCCATCGGCCTCAATGGCTTCAATATCCACCATCGCCTGGTTGCAGCGCTCGCGGAACAGGCCGTCCTCGTCATAGACATAGGCAACCCCGCCCGACATGCCAGCGGCAAAGTTGCGGCCGGTTTTGCCGAGCACAACGACGACGCCGCCGGTCATATATTCGCAGCCATGGTCGCCCGTGCCTTCAACCACGCAGAGCGCGCCTGAGTTGCGGACGGCAAAGCGTTCGCCCGCCACGCCATTGAAATAGGCTTCCCCCGCAATCGCGCCATAGAGCACGGTGTTGCCGACAATGATATTTTCTGTCGGCTCACGCGTGACATGAGTCGGTTGGCGCACGATGATGCGCCCGCCCGACAGGCCCTTGCCAACATAGTCATTGGCATCACCCGTTAGTTCCATCGTCACGCCATGCGCCAGGAACGCGCCAAAGCTTTGGCCCGCAACGCCTGTAAAGGCGATCTGGATGGTGTTGGCGGGCAGACCTTCATGGCCGTAACGCCGGGCGACTTCGCCCGAGAGCATCGCGCCCGCGGTGCGGTTGACGTTCTTAATCTCGCGCTCAATGCGCACTGCCTCGCCCTTTTCAAGCGCTGGGGCAGCCGCTGCAATCAGGTCACGATCGAGGGCCTTTTCAAGCCCATGATTTTGCGTTTCCACCCAGCGCAGCGGCGCGCCTTCGGGCAGATCAACCTTGTGGAGCAGGCGGCTCAAATCAACGCCATGCGCCTTCCAGTGATCGAGCGCCTTCTTCATATCAAGACGATCAACGCGGCCGACCATGTCTTCAACGGTGCGGAAGCCCATCTCTGCCATGATCTGGCGGAGTTCTTCTGCCACGAAGAAGAAATAGTTGATCACATGTTCGGGCTGGCCCGTGAAGCGCGCGCGCAGCACGGGGTCTTGCGTCGCCACACCCACCGGACAGGTGTTCAAATGGCATTTGCGCATCATGATGCAGCCCGCCGCAATCAGCGGCGCTGTTGCAAAGCCAAATTCATCCGCGCCCAACAATGCGCCAATGGCCACGTCCCGACCGGTGCGCAGGCCACCATCGACCTGCACCGCAATGCGGGAACGCAGGCCGTTCAACAGCAAGGTTTGCTGGGTTTCGGCCAAGCCGATTTCCCATGGGCTGCCCGCGTGCGTCAGCGAGGTGAGCGGGGATGCGCCCGTGCCGCCTTCATAGCCGGCAATTGTCACATGATCCGCGCGGGCCTTGGCAACGCCAGCGGCCACTGTGCCCACGCCCACTTCAGAGACGAGCTTGACCGAGATGCGCGCGCCCGTGTTCACATTTTTCAAATCGTGGATCAGCTGCGCCAGATCCTCAATCGAGTAAATGTCATGGTGCGGCGGCGGAGAAATGAGGCCAACGCCCGGCGTCGAATGACGGACGCGGGCAATGTTCTTATCCACCTTGTCACCGGGCAGCTGGCCGCCTTCACCGGGCTTTGCACCCTGTGCCATCTTGATCTGGATATCATCGGCGTTGACGAGATATTCCGCGGTCACGCCAAAACGGCCCGAGGCGACCTGCTTAATGGCAGAGCGCATCGAATCCCCATTGGGCAGCGGCTTGAACCGGTCGGCCTCTTCGCCGCCCTCGCCCGTGTTGGATTTGCCACCAATGCGGTTCATCGCCACAGCCAGCGTGGTGTGCGCTTCGCGGCTGATTGAGCCAAAGCTCATCGCGCCCGTTGCAAAGCGCTTGACGATTTCGCTGGCGGGTTCGACCTCGCTGATGTCGAGCGGCTTGTCCGCCTTTTTCAGCTCCATCAGGCCGCGGATCGTCAGCAGGCGCTCGCTTTGTTCGTTGATGGACTTGGCAAATTCGGCATAGCGATCTTGGCTATTGCCACGCACCGCGTGCTGCAAATTGGCAACATTGGTCGGCGTCCAGGCATGGTCTTCCCCGCGGACGCGATAGCCATAAATGCCCCCGACATCGAGCATGTTGCGATAGATGGGATTGTCCGAATAGGCAGCCGCATGGCGGCGGACAGTTTCTTCCGCAATTTCAGCAAGGCCCACGCCTTCAATCGTCGTCGCCGTGCCTGTGAAATAGGTGTTCACAAAGGCGGATGACAAACCAACCGCGTCAAAAATCTGCGCCCCGCAATAGGATTGATAGGTCGAGATGCCCATTTTGGACATGACCTTCAAAATGCCTTTGCCAACGGCCTTGATGTAATTTTTCTGAACCTGCTCGGTGGTGAGGTCGAGGCCCTGACGCACGCGAATTTCTTCCAGCGTTTCAAAGGCGAGATAGGGGTTCACCGCTTCGGCACCATAGCCTGCGAGCACACAGAAGTGATGCACTTCGCGCGCTTCGCCGGTTTCCACGACCAGCCCGGTCTGCATCCGCAGGCCCTGACGGACAAGGTGATGATGGACAGCTGCTGTCGCCAGCAGCGATGGCATGGCAATCCGGTCTGGCCCTTGAGCGCGGTCAGACAAGATGAGGATGTTCTTATCGGCCAGCACGGCTTCCGTTGCCGTCCAGCACATTTCCTTCAATGCCTGTTCAAGGCCCGCCGCGCCTGACTTGGCATCCCAGGTCATATCAATGGTTTCGGTGCGGAACGCGCCATCCAGCGCCTCTTCGACCGAGCGGATCTTGGCGAGATCAGCATTGGTCAGCACCGGCTGGTCCACTTCCAGCCGCTTATGCGTGCCTGCCACCCGGCCCAGCAAATTGGGACGCGGCCCAATCATCGAGACAAGGCTCATCACCAGCTCTTCACGGATCGGATCGATCGGCGGGTTGGTCACCTGCGCGAAGTTCTGCTTGAAATAATCATAGAGCAGACGGGGCTTGGCAGAAAGCACGGCAATTGGCGTGTCGGTGCCCATCGAGCCAATGGGATCATCGCCATTGCGCGCCATCGGCTCCAGGAACTTCGCCGTGTCTTCCTGTGTGAAGCCAAAGGCCTGCTGACGGTCGAGCAGGACTGACGGATCATTGGCGAGCACAGGCTCAGCCACTTCCACCTCATCGAGATCTTTCAGCTTATACTGGGCAGCATCCAGCCATTCCTCATAAGGCTGCGAGGCGGCAAGCTGTGCCTTGATTTCCTCATCCTCAATGATGCGGCCTTCTTCCAGATCAATGAGCAGCATCTTGCCCGGCTGGAGGCGCCATTTGCGGACGATATTGTCTTCCTTAACCGGCAACACGCCTGATTCCGAGGCCATGATGACATGATCATCATCGGTGACAAGGAAGCGCGCGGGGCGCAGGCCGTTGCGATCCAGCGTCGCGCCAATTTGGCGGCCATCGGTAAAGGCAATGGCGGCAGGGCCATCCCATGGTTCCATCAGCGCGGCATGATATTCATAAAATGCCCGGCGCTTGGCATCCATCATTGGATTGCCAGCCCAGGCTTCAGGCACCAGCATCATGACAGCATGGGCCAGCGAATAGCCGCCGGCGAGCAGCAGCTCTAGCGCGTTATCCAAGCACGCGGTATCGGACTGACCATGCGGGATGAGCGGCCACATCTTGTCGAGGTCGGCCCCCAACAAGTCTGATTCCATCGTGCGGCGGCGCGCATTCATCCAGTTCACATTGCCGCGCACCGTGTTGATTTCGCCATTATGCGCAATGAAGCGATAGGGGTGCGCCAGCTTCCAGCTCGGGAAGGTGTTGGTTGAAAAGCGCTGGTGGACCAGCGCCAACGCCGAGGTGACGATTGGGTTGCGCAAATCCTTGTAGAAGCTGCCCACCTGATCACAGAGCAGCAGGCCTTTATACACAATCGTCCGTGTCGACAGCGACGGCATATAAAAGCGCGGCAGATCAGGCAGATTATGCTTTTCGGCCAATGCGACGAGCGGGTTCTGCGCCTGCTTGCGGATGGCCAGCAGCTTGCGCTCAAACGCGTCCTGATCGGCGCAGTTATCGCCACGGCCAATGATCAACTGGCGGATGACGGGCATCTGCTCAATCACGGCTTTGCCAAGCCCAGTCGGGTCAGTGGGCACATCGCGCCAGCCGATAATCGTCTGGCCTTCCTTGATGCAGAAGCTTTCAAAATTTTTGACGCCAAAGTCGCGGGCGCGGTCATCCTGCGGCAGGAAGCACATGGCCACAGCATAGTCGCCCGGCGGCGGCAGCGTTACGCCTTCGGTCTTGGCCCAATCGCGGAACAAGGCATCCGGGATTTGGATCAGAATACCCGCACCATCGCCCAGCAGGGGATCAGCCCCCACCGCACCGCGATGGTCAATATTCACCAGAATTTCGAGGCCGCGTTTAATGGTTTCGTGCGATTTCACGCCTTTAATATTGGCAACAAAGCCAACACCGCACGCATCATGTTCGTTGCGCGCGTCATACAGACCTTGATTCGACGGAAACCCTAGCTCGCCCAAAAAAACCTCCAAGACATAGCAATCGCAAATGTAACGATTCGCACGGTCGCTATAGGGGTGAAGGGCCGAGTGTGAAGCCTTGAAATCGTATGTCGGGGCCAAGCTTAACTTTTTTCGCCCAAATTGCGGAATTTGTGAAATATTATTTCACCTTCGCGCATGCAATATAATTGCCAATCACCGAATGGCGCGCGGCAAAGCGAATCGGACCGCGACTGCTTTTCACATGGGTGTTTCAAGATCGATCGGCACCCCGGTTGGCCAAGAAAGCATATTGTCCAAAGAAAAAGGCCCCCCAGTTCTGCAACGGGAGGGCCTGAATTCTGATTTGCCTGAAAAAGCTTAGGCTTTTTTCTTGGCTGGGGCCTTTTTGGCAGCAGGCTTTGCATCGGCCTTTTCCGCCTTGGCGGGCTTTTCAGCCTTTTCTGCCTTGGGGGCAGCAGCCTTTTTGGCGGCTGGCTTTTTGGCAGGCTTGGCCTCGCCATGATCATGGCCACAGCCCGGGCCATGGACATGGCCTTCATCGGCATCCGCTTCAATCGCGGCTTCCAGCTCTTCGCGCGTCACCGAGCGATCAGTGATTTCAGCCTTTGAGAAGAGGAAGTCGACAACCTTGTCTTCATAGAGCGGCGCACGGATTTGCGCAGCCGCCATCGGATCTTGCTGCACATATTGGATGAAGCGTTCACGATCGCCCGGGCCATATTGCATGGCCGCTTGGGTGATCAGGCGGTTCATTTCCTGGCTGCTGATCTGGACGTTGTTCGCCTGACCAATTTCCGAGAGGAGCAGGCCCAGACGCACGCGGCGCACGGCAATGGCGCGATATTCATCGCGATCCTTTTCCATATCTGCCCGTGCTGCTTCCGGATCGGCTTCATGCCCAGCTTCATGCTCAAGCTGTGCCCAAATCTGGTTGAATTCGGCATCCACCATGCCCGGGGGCACATCAAAATCATGCGCGGCGGCCAGCTGATCAAGGAGACGGCGCTTCATGTGCGTGCGGGTGAGCTGGTTAAATTCTTGCTCCAGCTGGCCCTTCATCAGCTCACGCAGCTGATCAATGCCTTCCAGACCCAGCGACTTGGCAAAGGCATCATCTGCCTTGGCTTCACCGGGAACGCGCACATCCTTGATCACCAGATCAAAAGTCGCTTCAGCGCCTTTCAGCGTTTCGACATTATAATCGGCGGGGAAGGTGACGGTGATCGTCTTTTCATCGCCCGACTTCACGCCAACCAGCTGATCTTCAAAGCCCGGGATCAAACGGCCAGAGCCAATTTCAACCGACATGCCTTCGCCCGTGCCGCCCTCAAAAGGCGTGCCACCAACCTTGCCGACAAAATCCATGACAACCAGATCGCCTGTCTTGGCCTTGTGGCCCTTGGGCGCGTCGTCATAGCCCTTTTGTTGCTGGGCAATGCGCAGCACCGCTTCGTCAACGGCTTCGGCGCTGGCTTCCACGGTCAGGCGCTCTAGCTTCAGGCCGTCAATGCTCGGGGTCGGGATTTCCGGCAGCACTTCAAGCGCAATCTTCAGCTCGGCATCCTTGCCGTGTGCATAGCCTTCGTTCAGCTCAACGGAGGGCGACATGGCGGGACGCAGCTTTTTATCTGCAATCAGCGCCTGCACCGCTTCTTGTACGCTGTTGTTCAGCGCATCAGCCTGCAGGCTTTCGCCATGCATTTTCTTGATGAGGTTGGCGGGCACCTTGCCGGGGCGGAAGCCGGGCATGCGGACTTGCGGTGCGAGTCGCGCCACTTCCTGCTCGACGCGGGCGGCAATATCCTTGGCCGCGATCGTGAGCGTGTAGGCGCGCTTCAGGCCTTCATTCAACGTTTCGACAGTCTGCATTTTGTCACTCTACCTTTAAGGAATTCCGCTAGGCCCCCGCCCCTAGAGGGACAGGCAGTGGCAATACTGGTGCGGGCGAAGGGACTCGAACCCCCACATCTTTCGATACCAGAACCTAAATCTGGCGCGTCTACCAGTTTCGCCACGCCCGCAAAGGCCGGTTGGGGCGGCGCTATAGCACGGCTTTGCCGAAGGGCAAGCCATGCAGAAGGCCGCCCGCCCCCCACGCCCTGCCAGACGCGGTGGGCTGGGCCCGTTTTACGATAGTGCCTTTTTCAGCAATTCATTCACGACTTGTGGATTGGCCTTGCCGCCCATGGCTTTCATTGTCTGGCCGACAAAGAAGCCAAACAGCGCGTCCTTGCCACTGCGATATTGCTCTAATTGGCCGGGGTTCTTGGCCAGAACATCGGCAATTACAGCCTCAATCGCGCCGGTATCGCTCGTTTGCTTCAGGCCTTCGCGCTCGACGATCACGCCTGCGCCATCGCCTGTTTCCAGCATCTTTTCAAAGACCTGCTTGGCAAGGCTGCCCGACAGCGTGCCATCGGCGACGAGCTTTAACAGCTCGGCCGCATGGGCTGGGCTAACCGGGCAATCTTCAATCGATTTGCCAAGCCGGTTCAGCGCACCGAACAGTTCGGACATGACCCAGTTCGACGCCTGTTTTGCTTCGGCGCCTTCGGCCAGCAGTGCTTCAAACCAGCGCGCGGTTTCCACCTCGGCAGTCAGCACATCGGCATTATAGCCGCTGATCCCCAAAGTTTCGACATAGCGATTGCGCTTGGCATCAGGCAGTTCGGGCAAGCTGGCCCGGCAATCATTCACAAAATCTTCAGTCAGTTCCAGCGGCAGCAAATCTGGATCGGGGAAATAGCGATAATCATGCGCATCTTCCTTCGACCGCATTGACCGAGTCGTGCCGGTATCCGGATTGAACAGCCGGGTTTCCTGCACCACTTTGCCACCCGCTTCGATCACATCGACTTGGCGTTGCGCTTCATGCTCAATCGCCTGCATCACAAAGCGGACTGAGTTGACGTTTTTGGTTTCGGTGCGCGTGCCAAAGGGGTCGCCGGGCTTGCGGACTGAGACGTTGACGTCCGCCCGCATTGATCCTTCTTCCATATTGCCATCGCAGGAGCCGACATAGCGGAGGATCGACCGCAGCTTGCGCAGATAGGCGCCGGCCTCAGCAGGCGAGTTCATATCGGGGCGCGAGACGATTTCCATCAGCGCCACGCCCGACCGATTAAGATCGACATAAGAGCGGGTTGGGTGCTGATCATGCATCAGCTTGCCGGCATCCTGCTCGACATGGATGCGCTCAATGCCAATGCGCTTGGCTTCGGCAATGCCCGCCTTCTCATCGGCATCAATGTCCAGATATCCTTCACCCACCAGCGGATGATAAAGCTGCGAAATCTGATAGCCCTGCGGCAAATCCGCATAGAAATAATTCTTGCGGTCAAACCGGCTCCAGCGGTTGATTTCCGCATTAATGGCAAGGCCGGTCCGCACCGCTTGGCGGATGCATTCCTTATTGGGTACGGGCAGCATGCCCGGCATGGCCGCATCAATCAGCGAGACTTGCGTGTTGGGCTCTGCGCCAAACGCCGTTGCCGCGCCGGAAAACAGCTTGGCCTGTGAGACGACCTGGGCATGGACTTCCAGCCCAATCACCACTTCCCATTCGCCCGTGGCGCCCTGAATACGATAATTGCTCATCTTACCACCATTTGTCCGGACGCGCGGTAAAGCCAGCGCGTTCTTCCAGCGCGAGGCTGGCATTGAGGACAGATTGTTCATCCAGCGCTTTGCCAATGACCTGAAGGCCCAAAGGCAAGCCCAGCGCATCGAGCCCACCGGGCACCGACATAGCGGGCAGGCCCGCCAGCGATGTCGGCACAGTGAACACATCGTTCAGATACATCGCCAGCGGATCGGCGCTCTTTTCGCCCAAGCCAAACGCGGCACTGGGGGCCGTGGGCGTCAACAGCAGATCACAGCTTTCCCAAGCCTTATCAAAATCCTGCGCAATCAGCGTGCGGACCTTTTGAGCTTGCGTGTAATAGGCGTCGTAAAAGCCGGCGGAGAGCACATAGGTGCCAATCATAATCCGGCGCTTTACTTCATCGCCAAAGCCTGCAGCGCGCGTGGCGGCATACATGTCTTGCAGGTTCGCGCCATCGGGCAGGTCGCGCAGGCCATAGCGGACGCCATCATAGCGCGCGAGGTTGGACGAGGCTTCTGCCGGGGCAATGATGTAATAAGCGGGCAGCGCATATTTGGTGTGCGGCAGCGAGACTGAGACAATCTCGGCTCCTGCATCCTTCAGCCACGCAATGCCCTGTTCCCAAAGCGCTTCAATTTCAGCGGGCATGCCATCGACGCGATATTCCTTGGGAATACCAACGCGCTTGCCCTTCAAATCGGACGAGAGGGCGGCTTCCCAATTGGGGACGGGCAGATCCAGCGAGGTCGAATCCTTCGCATCAAATCCTGCCATATTTTCAAGCAGGATCGCACAGTCACGCACATCGCGCGCCATTGGGCCGGCCTGATCAAGCGAAGAGGCGAACGCTACGACCCCCCAGCGCGAACAGCGGCCATAGGTCGGCTTAATGCCCGAAATGCCTGTAAAGGCGGCAGGCTGACGGATGGAGCCGCCGGTGTCGGTGCCTGTCGCCCCCGGTACAATGCGGGCGGCGATGGCAGCAGACGATCCGCCTGACGAGCCACCCGGCGCAAGCGCTGCCGTGTCGCCATTATTGCGACGCCATGGCGAAATCACATTGCCGAAATAGCTTGTCTCATTCGACGAGCCCATGGCGAATTGATCGAGGTTGAGCTTGCCAAGCATGCCCGCACCCGCGCGCCAGAGATTGCCCGACACAGTCGATTCATATTCGGGCTTAAAGCCTTCAAGCATATGGCTGGCGGCCGTTGTCTGCACGCCTTTGGTGGCGAACAAATCCTTCATGCCAATCGGCACGCCCGATAGCGGCTTAAGATTGCCAGCGGCGCGGTCTGCATCGGCGGCCTCGGCGGCGGCGAGCGCATGGTCGGGCGTTTCTACGATGAATGCGTTGAGCGGCTTGGCAGAAGCCACCGCGTCATTAAACGCAATTGCGACGTCACGTGCCGAGAAATCTCCCGCCCGAAAGCCATCGCGCAGGGCCGCAATGCCCAGATCAGTCAGCTTGGTCATGCTGCTCCCCCGTCATGCTGAACTTGGTCCAGCATCCATGAACACGATGATGAAAATCCTGCACCGGCAGGGCGAATAGATCCCGAAATAAATTCGGGATGATTAAATGCTGTGTCCCACATCATTCAATCACCTTCGGCACGGCGAAAAAGCCATGTTCGGCCTGTGGCGCGTTTTTGAGAACTGCATCGCGGACATCGCCATCGGTCACGGCATCTTCGCGCAGGCGCAGTGTGTTGGGGATAACGGCTGTCATTGGCGCAACGGAAGAGGTGTCTACCTCACCCAGCTGTTCAATCCAGCCAAGAATATTGTTCAGTTCCGGCACCATTGCTTTCACTTGGGCATCGCTCACGGCAATGCGGGCCAAAGAGGCAATTTTGCGGACAGTTGCAGAGTCAACGGACATGGAATTCCCTAAAGCTCATGGCAATGTGGGGTGTATCGACAAACGATCCGCCCCGGCGCCTAGCAGGGGGGCTTGCCTGCTGCAAGCCAAGGAGCGGGCAATCGCGGCTTCACCCAAGGCGATTGAGCCTCTATCGGGTTGGTATGACGCGTGTTCGCATCCTGCATACCAACCCGGCATTGGGTCCACTCGATTATCGGGTGCCGCACGGCATGGCGGCAGAGCCGGGAAGTGTCGTGCGCGTGCCTTTGGGCCCGCGCGAGATGGTGGGTGTGGTTTGGGAAGAAGCGGCGCTGCCGACCGAAACTGTGGGCGATAACCGGCTCCGCAATGTGATCGAAGTCTATGATCTGCCGCCTTTGGGTGCGCCTTTGCGCCGCCTGATTGAATGGACGGCGGACTATTATCTCAGCCCGCCGCAAGCGGTGCTGCGCATGGCCCTCTCGTCTGCTGCGGCGCTGGAAGGCGGGCGGACCGTGATGGAATATCGCCTGTCTGGCAAAAGCCCCGACAAGCTGACGCCGCAACGTGCGCAAGCGATTGACCGCATTGGCGAACGCCAAGGCTTGATTCGCGAACTCGCTGAAATTGCTGATGTGTCAGAGGGCGTGATCCGCGGGCTGGTAAAGGCGGGCGTGATTGAGGGCGTTGAAGTCGCGCTGGATGCGCCCTTTGTGGCGCCGGACCCCGGCTTCGCCCCGCCCACATTGTCCGATGTCCAACTGGCCGCGGCGGACCAATTGGTAGAGATGGTCCGTGCGCAAGATTTTGCGCCCGTGCTGCTTGATGGTGTCACAGGCTCTGGCAAGACCGAAGTCTATTTTGAAGCGGTGGCAGAAGCCTTGCGGCAGGGGCGGCAGACATTGGTTCTGTTGCCGGAAATTGCGCTGACCGAGCCGTTCCTGCGCCGCTTCATCGATCGCTTTGGCCATGCGCCCGTCGCCTGGCATTCCGACTTGCGCCAATCGCAACGCCGCCGGGCCTATCGCGCGATTGCCACAGGCGAGGCCTTGGTCACAGTCGGCGCCCGCTCCGCGCTTTACTTGCCCTATCACAATCTCGGGCTGATTGTGGTTGATGAAGCGCATGAGACCAGCTTCAAGCAGGAAGAGGGCGTGCAATATCATGCGCGCGATGCAGCCGTGATGCGCGGGCATTTTGAGAAAATCCCGGTCGTCCTCGCCACCGCCACGCCCGCAATTGAAACGCGCCAACAAGTTGCCCAAGGCCGCTATCAGGAAATCAAATTGCCGGGCCGCTATGGCGCCGCACAAATGCCTGATGTGACGGCCATCAACCTTGTGCAAACCCCGCCCGATCGCGGGCGCTGGCTCGCCCCGCCGCTGGTTGCTGCGATGACTGAGACCTTGGCGCGGGGGGAACAGGTGTTGCTGTTTCTCAACCGCCGGGGCTTTGCGCCGCTCACCTTGTGTCGCCATTGCGGCCATCGTTTCCAATGCCCCAACTGCACGGCATGGATGGTCGAACATCGGCTGACCAACCGCCTCCAATGCCATCATTGCGGCCATGTCGAACCGCCGCCGCGCGCCTGCCCAGAATGCAATGAGGAAGATGCGCTGGTCGCCTGTGGGCCGGGGGTAGAACGCATTTCGGATGAAGTCGGCATTCTCTTTCCAGAAGCCCGGCGGGCGATTGTCACGTCGGACACGCTCTGGTCGCCTGCCAAGGCCGCTGAATTTGTTGGCCGGATGGAAGCGGGGGATATTGATATTGTTATTGGTACCCAGCTTGTCACCAAAGGCTATCACTTCCCCAATTTGACATTGGTCGGCGTGGTGGATGCAGACCTGGGCCTGCAAGGTGGGGATTTGCGCGCGGCGGAACGCAGCTTTCAGCAGATTATGCAAGTCGCAGGGCGCGCGGGTCGCGGGGTGAAGCCCGGCCATGTCTATCTGCAAACGCATGAGCCGGATGCGCCTGTGATGCGCGCATTGGTTTCGGGCGATGCGGAGAGTTTCTATGCCGCCGAAACCGAGGCACGCCGCATGGCCAATGCGCCGCCCTTTGGCCGCTTTGCAGGCATCATCATTTCGTCCGAAAGCTTAAAGCAGGCGGAAGAGATCGCCCGGTTGATTGGCAAGTCCGCCCCTGAGGTGGACGGGATGGATGTCTATGGTCCCGCCCCTGCGCCGCTCGCTATGCTGCGTGGCCGCTACCGCCAGCGCCTGCTCGTCCATGCCCGGCGCAGCCTTGATGTGCAGAACGTGTTGCGCGATTGGCTCGGCACGCTTGAATGGCCGCGCAGCGTGCGCGTGAGCGTGGATATTGATCCCTATAGTTTTGTGTAGCGCTCAATTTGATCTTGTAGTTTTGCGACATTTCAGGGATGAATAACCTGGCTCCAGACTCATGGGGGTGGGTATGCGTCTGCGTTATTTGTGGCTGTTCTTATGGTTATTATGTGTCCCGGCGCTGGCACAGGCCGCCTGGTTTCGAGTAGAAACGCCAAACTTCATTTTTTATGGCACCTCACCCCAATCGCTGAAGGAGGATGCCCTTCGGCTTGAGCGGTTTGATGCTTTTCTCCGTCAGAGATTTGGCCTGCCGACAGACCGCCATGAGAGCAAGTTATTGATCTATGCGCTGTCCAGTCGCGCGGGGGTCGCTCAAGTCTATGGCGGCGATGGACGAGACCTGGGCGGTTTTTACACGTCCACTGCCACGGGGCCGACAGCTGTTCTCGGACCTGTTTCTGCCCCTGACGCGGAGGATGTTATCCTGTTTCACGAATATGCCCACCACTTGATGCTGCAATATTTCCCCGTCGCCTATCCCGTTTGGTATGTGGAAGGCTTTGCGGAATTCTATTCAACCGCGCGCTTCCGGCGTGATAGGGTTTTGCTGGGCCTCCCCGCCAATCACCGCGCCTTTGATTTGCTGCTCGGCCAGACCATCCCAGTCAGCACATTATTGACAGCGTCCATCGCGGACTTGCCGCGGGCGAAGATTGGGAATTTTTATGGCCGTGCCTGGCTTTTAACACATATGCTCAACTTTTCGTCCAGCCGCGTTGGTCAACTTACCGCCTATATTTCCGCCATCAACAAGGGCACACCTCCATTGGCGGCGGCGCAACAGGCCTTTGGAGATCTGGATGCGCTCCAAAAGGATATGGCACGTCATCTTGAAGCGCGCACCACGCCTTATATGTCGGCTGTCTCCCCGGTTCCCCAAGACCTGAAAATTGATGTTACCCCATTGTCGCCCAGCTTTGGGGCAACAGTTCTTGACCGGCTTCGTCTTTTGCATCCGCTTTCCCCCGAGGAGCGGGCTCAAGTTCTGGAGCGGTTACACCACGTGGCGAGACAATATCCGCAGGATGCCGACCTTTGGGCTTTGATTGCCTATGCAGAATTGCAGGGGGATAACATGACTGCTTCGGCCGCTGCAGCGGATAAAGCAATTGCGCTTCAACCCAATTTCGCGCGGGCGTTGTTATGGCGTGGCCTTGCCGACTTGCGTGCGCTGGGCCTGAAAAACGAAACATCAGAAGCGGCGTGGAAAATGGCGCGCAGTTGGATTGTGCGTGCCAATCGAGCGGATACGGAAGACCCGCTGCCCTTGTTTGAATATTATCGCAGCTTCCGCCGTGCCGGGCAAAAGCCCACAGCCGTTGCCGTTCAAGGCCTGGCGAAGGCAACCGCGCTCTTGCCGCAGGCCGATAGTTTCCGATTTTCCTATGCATATGAGCTTGCCCAGATGGGCAAATATAACGAGGCAGCCAATTATTTGCGGCCGATTGCCAATTCCCCGCATGGCGGCAACAAGGCGCAACACGCCCAACTGCTCATCTCAGAATTGGAAAAAGCAGCCAAGGGCGCTCCCAACACGCTCACCGATCTGCAACCCGGCGTGGATTGAGACGATCCCCATCGTTCCGTGCGGTGCCCCCTTTCGCCTTTGCGTCGTCGGGCCTACATCAAGGTAATGCTAGACGCCCAACACGCTGCCGCCACGCCCGCCCTTATTCGCCGGGAAGATTATACGCCGCCCGATTGGCTGGTGCCGGATATTGCGCTTGATTTTGATCTGGACCCGGCGAAGACGCGGGTGCGCGCCACGCTGAGCGTTGTGCGCAATGGCGCGCATGATCGGCCCCTGCGGCTGGATGGGGATTGCCTGACACCGCTTGCCGTGCGTGTCGATGGAAAAGACTGTTCGGCTTGGTCGCTGGAGGAAGGCGCGCTCGTCATCGCGCTCACGGGGGATCAGGCCGTTGTCGAGACCGAGGTCGAGATTGCGCCGGAAGCAAATACCCAGTTAATGGGGCTTTATGCCTCGGGCGGATTGCTCTGCACCCAGTGCGAGGCGGAAGGCTTTCGTCGAATCACGTTCTTCCCCGATCGGCCCGATGTGCTCACGCGCTATGTCGTTAAACTGACAGCGAATAAGGCCGCGTTCCCCGTGCTGCTCGGCAATGGCGATTGCACAGGCGCGGGGGATCTGGCGGATGGACGCCATTGGGCAGAATGGACCGACCCTTTCCCCAAGCCCAGCTATTTGTTCGCGCTGGTCGCAGGCCAGCTCTCCGCCAATCGCGATCAGTTCACGACGATGACGGGCAAGACAGTTGATCTCGCCATTTGGGTGGCCGAGGCGGATTTGCCCAAAACGCAGCACGCTATGGACGCACTCAAGGCCAGCATGGCATGGGATGAACACGTCTATGGCCGCGAATATGATTTGGGCCAGTTCAACATTGTCGCAGTTGCCGATTTCAACTTTGGCGCGATGGAGAATAAAAGCCTCAACATCTTTAACTCGCGGTACATTTTGGCTGACCCGGATACAGCGACCGATGCCGATTATGATGCGATTGCGGGCGTGGTGGCGCATGAATATTTTCACAATTGGTCGGGCAACCGCGTCACCTGTCGTGATTGGTTCCAGCTGAGTTTGAAGGAAGGCTTCACTGTCTTTCGCGACCAATGTTTTTCGGCGGACCAAGGCTCAGCCGCCGTCAAGCGGATTGAGGATGTGCGCGTGCTGCGGGCGGCACAATTTCCCGAAGATGCAGGGCCTTTGGCGCACCCGATCCGGCCCGATAGCTATATCGAAATCTCCAATTTCTACACCGCCACCATCTACAATAAGGGCGCGGAGATTATCCGGATGCTCCATACGATGTTGGGGCCAGTCGATTTTCGCAAAGGCTGTGATCTCTATTTTGATCGGCATGATGGCACGGCGGCCACCTGCGAAGATTTTGTCCGCGCGATGGAAGAAGCCAGCGGGCGTGATCTGGCACAATTTCGTCATTGGTATTCCACTGCCGGCACACCGCGCGTGACCGTGCAGGTCGATGGCGATGATCTTGTTTTGGGCCAGAGCGTGGCGGCGACCCCGGGGCAAAACGATAAGCCTGTTTTGGCTATTCCGCTGCGGATTGCGGCCTTTGATCGGACTACGGGCACGCATCAGGGGGAACAGTTAATTTTGCTCGATCAGCCCGAGATGCGCGTGCCGCTGGGGCGTTCTGGGAATCGGCCTGTCCTCTCGCTCAATCGCGGCTTTTCGGCCCCGGTGATTATCGCGGCAGATCAAACGCATGACGACCTAGCCTTTCTGTCTGCGCATGATGATGACCCCTTTGGCAGGTATGAAGCGATGCAACAGCTGATGCTCGCCACGCTGATCAAGGCTGTGCAGACAGGCCATGCCGATCATGCACCCGTGATAGAAGCTGTGCGCCAGACGCTCACCAATAATGCGCTGGATGCGGCCTTTGTGGGCGAGGCGGTTTTGCTGCCGTCTGAAGCCTATATTGGCGATCAAATGGCCCTTGTGGACCCAGAGGCGATCCATGCGGCGCGGGAAGCCTTGCGGCAGGATTTGGGCCAACAGCTCGCAGATCAATGGCACGCCGCCTATGCCAAACACGACGCACAGGGTTTTGCCCTAACGCCCGAGGCCAAGGGCGCACGGCGCTTACGCAATGTGGCGCTCAATTATCTCGCCGCCGGGCGGCATGATGATGCAGGGGACATCGCCTTTGCGCAGTTCCGCGCGGCCAACAATATGACCGACCGCTTGGCTGCGATGATGACGCTGACCAATGGCGATGCGCCCCAGCGGGCCGATGCGTTGGCCGAATTTTACGCACGCTATCAGGGCAATGCGCTCGTGATTGATAAATGGTTCGCCGCTCAAGCGACATCATCGCGCTGTGATACGCTAGGGGCCGTGCGCGCGCTGAAAGACCACCCGGATTTTACGCTGGCCAACCCCAACCGCGTCCGCGCGCTTGCTGGCGCATTCTCCATGAATCAGCTGCATTTCCATGCGGCCGATGGTGCAGGCTATCGCTTCTTGGCCGATGTGTTGTTGGCGCTGGACCCGATTAATCCGCAAACGGCCGCCAAGCTGCTCCCGCCGCTGGGCCGCTGGAAGCGGTTTGACGCTGACCGGCAGGCGTTGATGCGGGCCGAGCTGGAGCGGATTTTGGCGGCCCCCAATCTCAGCAAGGATCTGTTTGAGCAGGCGTCAAAAAGCCTCGCAGGCTAGGCGCTATCCGGCAAAGAGCTGTGCGTAGGTGTCGCGCAGCAGCGCCTTTTGCACTTTGCCCATAGTGTTGCGGGGCAAGCCGTCTGCGATAAAGACGGCCTTGGGCTGTTTGAACCGGGCAAGCCGGTCTGTCAGCCCGGCCTTGATCTCGGCTTCGGTCATGTCCGTGCCGACGACCACGGCGACAACCGCCTCGCCAAAGTCCGGGTGCGGCACACCAATGACGGCGGATTCGATCACGCCGGGAAGCGCGTTAATTTCGGTCTCAATTTCTTTGGGATAGATGTTGAGCCCGCCGGAAATGATGAGATCTTTGCCGCGGCCCACAATCACCAATTGGCCGTCTGCATTGAAATGGCCGAGATCCCCCGTGATAAACCACCCGTCAGGCCGCAGGTCGGCCGCTGTCTTTTCCGCATTGCGCCAATAGCCTGTGAAGAGATTTTCGCCGCGCACTTCAATCATCCCTGTCTCGCCTTGCGGCACGGGCTGATCGGTTTCGGGCAGTGTGATCCGCACCTCAACTCCCGGTAAGGGCACGCCCACAGTGCCGGGGCTGCGTGGCCCCTCATAGGGGTGTGATGTGTTGATCTGCGTTTCGGTCATCCCATAGCGTTCGAGGATGCTATGGCCCGTCACGGCGGCAAAGGCCTCATGCGTTTCGGGCAGCAGCGGGGCAGAGCCAGAGACAAAGAGGCGCATCGTGCGTGTCGCATCGCGCAGCACATCAGGTGCTTGCAACAGCCGGGTGTAGAAGGTGGGCACCCCCATCAGCACGCTCGCATGGGGCATATCGGCCAGCACAGCCTCGGTATCAAATTTGGCGTGAAACCGCATAGAGGCTCCTGCCGCAACCACGGTATTGGTGGCAACAAACAGGCCATGGACATGGAAGACGGGCAGGGCGTGCAGCAGCACATCCTCTGCGGTAAAGCGCCAGAGCTGCGCCAACGTCGCGGCGTTGGTCGCCAGTGCCCGGCGCGGGATCATAGCGCCTTTGGGGCGGCCCGTGGTGCCCGAGGTGTAGAGCATCGCCGCCTGTGCACTCTCGGCCAAATCGGCGCGGGGGAGGTGTGACTGTGTCGGCAGCGCAGTCATCAGCGTGCCGCTGCCATCTGCCGCCAATGTCAGTGCGCGCACGCCCTGAGGCGGTGTTGCGGCAGGATCATGAATGTACAGCGCAGGCTCTGCATCGCCGACAAAATAGGCGAGTTCCGCCTGCGTATAGCCGGTGTTGAGCGGCATATAGACAGCGCCCAGCCACAAACAGCCAAAATAGAGGAAGAGCGCCTCGGGCGATTTTTCAATCTGCGCGGTCACCCGGTCGCCGGGGGCAACGCCCAGGGATTTCAACCCTGCGGCAAAGCGTTGGGTTTCGGCCAGAAGATCGCCATAGCTGATCGTGCGGCCTTCCGGCGTGACAAGAAAAGGCCGCCCGGGGTTTGATGCGCCAAGCGCGTCAATCCGGGCGGCCAAATCTGTCATGCTGTTCAGCCCTTACAGGCCCAGCTTGGTCGCTTCGCTGAACGGAATGTCCTTATCCGGGCGAATTTCACCCGGCAGACCAAGCACACGTTCAGCAATGATGTTGCGCAGGATTTCATCGGTGCCGCCTGCAATGCGCAAACCGGCCGAGCCAATATAGCTCGTCTGGAAGCGTGTGAGGTGCGGCAAGTCCGGCGCGTCATCGCCCATCATCAGGCCCGCGCTTTCGCACAGGTCCGCAGCAAAGGCGCCCATGTCCTGCATGTTATTGGCAATGACGATCTTGGAGATCGACGATTCCGGCCCCGGCGTGCGGCCGGAGGACAGAGCCGAGATGGTGCGCATGCGGGTCAAGGCAATGCCCTGATCAGCAATATAGGCATCGGCCACTTGCTGGCGGACATGGCTTTGTTCGAGCGCACTGCCCTCAGCAAAGTCGATGGCTTTCGCAAGCTCAATCATTTCCTTCACGCCCGGTGCGCTGGCGGGCTTGCCGCCCACGGCCAGGCGCTCGTGCATCAAGGTGGTGAGCGAGACTTTCCAGCCCTCCCCTACTTCGCCCAGACGATGCGTGTCCTTAATGCGGACATCGGTGAAGAAGACTTCGTTAAACTCACTCCCACCCGACATTTGTTTGATGGGACGGACTTCAACGCCGGGCGCCTTCATATCGACGATGAACATCGTCAGGCCCTTATGCTTGGGCACATTGGGGTCGGTGCGCGTGACGACAATGCCAAAGTCCGACAGATGCGCGCCCGAGGTCCAGACCTTCTGGCCGTTGATTACCCATTCATCGCCATCGCGCTCTGCGCGGGTGCGAATGCCCGCCAAGTCAGACCCGGCAGCCGGTTCGGAGAAGAGCTGACACCAGACTTCTTCGCCCTTCATCGCCACGGGCACATAACGCTGGGCGATATCGGGGCTCAGCGCATGGCTGAACACGGTCGGAATGCACATGCCAAGGCCAATGGCATATAGGCCCGTCGGCGCATTATATTTGGCTTCTTCCTGGTTGAAGATGATCTGCTGCATCGCGCTGCCGCCTTGGCCGCCCACGGCCTTGGGCCACGTAATGCCAACATAGCCGGCTTCATATTTGCGCGCCTGCCATTTTTTGGCGGCAGCGACTGATTCCGCGCGGCTGCCATGATCGCGTTCGGGCAGGGCATCTTTATTGGCTTCAATCCACGCGCGGACTTTGGCGCGATAGGCGGCTTCTTCTGGAGTATCTTCGAAATCCATTTTTCCGTCTCCCTTATGCGGCCATCATCGTGTTGCGCTGTTCAAGCGCGCGCACCAGCACATCGGCCCAATGTGCTTTGGCGCCGAGCATCAGCGTCAACAGACGCGCCCGGCGATAATAAAATTGGCAATCGCTTTCCCAGGTAAAGCCAATGCCACCATGCAGCTGAACATTTTCTTCAGCGGCAAATTGATAGGCGTCCATAGCTGCCAAACGCGCGCCAGCAGAGGCTTGGACCAGCTCGGTTGCGCCTGTCAGCAGCGCCCATGCGCCATAATAAGCATGGCTGCGTGCCAGCTGGTTCTTGATGTACATATCAGCCAAGCGGTGCTTGACGGCCTGATAGCCGGCAATTTTGCGACCAAAGGCCACGCGTTCTTTGGCGTAATTCAGCGCCATTTCCATCGCGGCATCGGCCCCACCCAGCCCTTCAAAGGCCAAAAGAACCGCGGCGGATTGGAGGAAATGCTCTAGCCCGGCTTGCCCGCCATTCAGGGGTTCAACAGCGGCGTTGTTCATTGTCACGCGCGCGGACAGGCGAACCAGATCAATGGTTTCCACGCCATCCATCGTCACACCCGATGCAGCCGTTTCGACCAGATACAGGCCATCGGCGCCGGAGAAGATGATGAAGTCCGCCACCTGCGCGTCGGCAACAGGCACTTTCACGCCCGTTGCCTTGCCATCAGCAATTTTGATTTTGGACCGCGTGCCCGGCGTCGCGGTACCTTCGGCCAGCGCGACAGTGCCAATCGCCGATCCATCGGCCAGCTTGGGCAGCCATTTTGCCTTTTGCGCGTCTGTCCCATGCGCGATCAGCGCCTCGGTTGCGAGCAGGACCGACGAGGTAAAGGGCACGGGCGAGACAACACGGCCCACTTCTTCGGCCAGCACGCACAGTTCCAGAACCGACAGGCCCAGCCCGCCATGTTCTTCGGGAATGCGCAGTGCAGTCCACCCAAGCGCCACAATTTCGGCCCATAAATCGCGGTCAATGCCGCTTTCAGCCGTCATCACCGCGCGCGCCTTTTCGCGCCCTGAGCGATCTTCCAAAAAGCGCCGCGCCTGTTCACGCAGGGCTTCTGCTTCTTCTGAAAATTGGAAATTCATGCCGCATCTCTCCGCTACTGTTCGGGTATCTCAAAGATCGTCCATGCCCGGCTGTCAATTGGCTTTTCGCCCATATCGTGCGCGGCATCTGCTTGACGTTACGGCAGGGCCATTATCAACCTGCTTGGGGCTTAACACCTCTGTAACTTCGTTTGGGCAAAAGGGCGTGAACGACATTGGGGGCACATATGGCTGAGGGCAGCAGCTGGCAGACTCAAGAGCGGATAGAGCCAGCAATGGCGGATATGTTGATGGCGGGGGATGACCGCCGGATGCAAGTGCGCGCCTTTAAATTTTGGTCCAGCCTGCTCCACGGCCAAGATTTTCCGCGCGTGGCGGATTTGCCGTTGGATGCGCTGCCAGATTTTGGCCCGTGGTCGATCCTCATTGATTTGCGCGGCCCGCACCCCTTGATCCGTTTTTTAGGAGAACAATTGCGCATTGAGGCCGGCTTGGCTGAGCATGTCGTCTCACTGGCGCAAGTGCCGCCCCGCTCGCTTATCTCGCGCCTGACGGATCGCTGTGCCGAATTGGTAACCTGCCAGAGCGGACTGGGTTTTGAGGCAGAGTTTTTATCGCACAAGGGCCAAGAGACGCTCTATCGCGGCTTGTTATTGCCCTTTTCATCGGATGGCGTTGAGGTGGATTATGCCTATGGCGTCATCAGCTGGAAAGCGCGTGCAGAGCCCATCATGCGTCAGGTGCGACCGGGGGGGCGCAGTGCCGGTGTGCTGCGCACAAAGCCTGAGCAGGGCTTGTGGCGCAATGCCCCGCCAGCAGACTGGATCAGCCAAGCACGCAAGCGCGGCTAAACCTATTTTACAAGGCTTTAGCGTCGTTCGTCGTTCTCGGGGTTGAGAAGCAGCGGGGGGAGGGCCATATCCTTACGGCATGACGCACCTGATGGTGCACCCCAGACCATGCGAGAGAGAAAATGGCGACCACCGCCGACTCATTGACGAAAGAATTTGCCACTCAACTGACCTCATTGCTGATCGAGGATGCTCTGCCCGGAGAACTAGATGGTTTCGGTGCGCCTGAATGCGCCGCTGCCGCTGCGTTTCTGGGTCGTGTCCTTGCTGTGCGTCAGCCGGGTCTGCCCCGCATTTTGATTGAAACCATTCCCACGGCGCGCGCGCGCCGCCGGATGCGGCTGGGCATTGCCAATGATGATATGCCCTTTCTGGTCGATTCCGTCGCTGCGGAAATTGCGGCGCAGGGGCTGGCAATTGATCGTGTTCTGCACCCGGTTATCAGCGTGCAACGCAAGACCAGCGGGGCATTGGCGGCGCTTGGCCCTCGCGGACAGGGGCCCCATGAATCGCTGATCTATATGGAGGTGGAGCGGGCAGACGCTCGCGTCCGCCGCAAATTGGAAGACGGCATAGCAGCGCTGCTGGCGCAAGTCCGCCGCGCAGTGGACGATTGGCCGCATGTGCGCGCTCGGCTGAAGGCAGATGCCGATGCGCTTGGCGACAGCGAAGGCGGGGCGCTGCTCAATTGGTTTGCTGACAATAAGCTCACCTTGCTGGGCCATGGTCATTTCCGTGCAGAAGGCGGCCCGACCGAGGCGTTGGGCATTGTGCGTGATGCGGGGATGGCGCTTCTTTCGCCTGCTGCGCGCAAACGCGCCCTGGCCTATTTCAAGGCAGGTGGAGAGGCGCCCTTGCTATTGAAATCAAACATGATTTCAGTCGTCCATCGGCGTGTGCCGGTTGAGCTTGTGGTGGTGCCAAAGGGCGACGGCTTGTCGATCCATGCTGCCTTGTGGACCAGTGCAGCAATGAATGCCCGGCCATCTGACATTCCTGTGTTGCGCCAGCGCTTGGCGCGTTTGCAAGATAAGCTGGGCTTTGACCCGGCGGGCCATGCCGGCAAGGCGCTGACGCACGCTGTTACCGCGCTGCAGCGCGATTTGCTGATCGCGATGGATGATCAGGCACTGGAAGATGTGGCTCTCGCCGCGATGTCGTTGGCAGACCGTCCGCGGCCCAGCCTTGCCATCACACGCAGCCCCTTGGCGCGGCATCTGCACGCCTTTGTCTGGCTGCCGCGCGATGAACTGTCGACGGCACGCCGATTGGCCATCATTGACATGGTGTCGACCGCGGCCAAAGCGCCGCTGCTCAGCTGGGCGATGGATTTGGACGATAGTGGCATTGTTCTTATTCGGTTGACGATCGACATTCGCGATGGCGGTGATTTGCCCGATGTTGCGGCGCTCAATATCGCTCTGGAATCTATGGTCCGCGGCTGGCGCCCAGCTGTTGAAGAGGCGCTGGCAGAGATGGAGGGCGCCCGCGCAACGCGGCTTGCGCTGCGCTATGCGGATGCCTTTCCGCCCGCCTATCGGGATGGGGCTGGGCCTGACGAGGCGGCGCGCGATATCTGCCGTCTTAATCAATTGACGGGGGTCACGGCACGCGGCGCCCGGCTGTATCGAAATGCAGACGACGCCCCCAATCAGTTGCGTTTAAAGCTGTATAGCCTTGCGGCACTTGCGCTGTCAGACGCAGTCCCCGCGCTGGAGAATTTTGGTTTCCGCGTGCTGGAAGAATTGCCAACATTGTTGGGCGAACATGGTCATCTGGGCCATATCCACCGCTTCATTCTCGCTTTGCCCGAAGGGCAGGATGCCTCGGTGTTGCTCGATCGGGCGGCGAATGTAGAGCCTGCGCTTTCCGCCGTTCTGGAAGGCCGGGCTGAAAATGATCGTTTCAACCAACTTATGGTTGGGGCGGGCTTGGATGAACGCGGCGTTATCCTGTTACGCGCGCTCTTTCGCTATTTGCGGCAGACGGGGCTGGCTTATGGTCTGCAAACCGTGGCCGATGCTCTGCGCAAAGCGGCCCCCGTGGCCCAAGGTCTGATTGCGCTGTTCGATGCGCTGCATGATCCAGCACACCAAGCGCACTCCGCTGCGCTGGCACAGGCGGCCAATGCGGCAATTGAGGATGGGCTTGCGGGCGTTGCCGCCATTGATGATGATCGCATCTTGCGGCTCTACCGTGCTGTCATCCGCGCCACATTGCGGACCAACATGTTTGCGCCTGCCGCGGCTGAGGCCTTGGCGTTCAAGCTGGAGAGTGCTCAGGTGCCGGGTCTGCCAGATCCCAAGCCGTGGCGTGAGATTTTTGTTTATTCACCGCGCGTGGAAGGCATTCATTTGCGCGCCGGACCCGTTGCGCGGGGCGGGTTGCGCTGGTCTGACCGGCGCGATGATTTTCGCACCGAAATTCTGGGCCTGATGAAGGCCCAGCGGGTGAAAAATGCGGTCATTGTCCCGACGGGTGCGAAAGGCGGATTCTACCCCAAGCAACTGCCTGATCCGGCCAACCGCGATGCGTGGCTGGCCGAAGGGACCGAAAGCTATCGCATTTTCATTCGCACCTTGTTGTCGATCACCGACAATCTGGTGCAGGGCAAGGTTGTTCACCCCAAGCATGTGGTGATCCGTGATGGGGAAGACCCCTATTTTGTTGTGGCGGCAGATAAAGGCACGGCCACTTTTTCGGACGTCGCCAATACCATCGCGCTGGAACGCAATTTTTGGCTGGGCGATGCCTTCGCCAGTGGCGGCTCGGTGGGCTATGACCATAAGGCCATGGGGATTACCGCACGGGGTGGCTGGGTATCCGTTGTCCGCCATTTTGCCGAAATGGGTGTGGATGTGCAGCAAGAGCCCGTTCGCGTTGTTGGCTGTGGTGATATGTCAGGCGATGTGTTTGGCAATGGCATGTTGCTGTCCAAAGCGATCAAACTTGTTGCTGCTTTTGACCATCGGCACATCTTTTTTGATCCTGATCCTGACCCGGCAACAAGCTGGGCAGAACGCAATCGGCTGTTCCAGCTCCCGCGTTCCAGCTGGGCCGATTATGATGCCAAGCTGATTTCCAAAGGCGGCGGTGTCTTTTCGCGACAGGAAAAAACCATCCGGCTGACCCCTGAAATCAAAGCAATGCTTGGGCTTGAGGTGGAGGAGATTGAGCCGTCTGCGCTGTTGTCAGCCATCCTGAAATCGGACTGTGACCTTATCTGGTTTGGTGGCATTGGCACCTATGTAAAGGCGCGGGCGGAGAGCAATGCTGATGTGGGCGATAGAGCCAATGATGCCCACCGCGTGAATGCTGAGGATCTGCGCGCCAGGGTGATTGGTGAAGGCGCCAATCTGGGCGTCACACAAGCGGCGCGCATCGCCTTTGCGTTGAAGGGCGGGCGCATCAACACCGACTTTATTGATAATTCCGCAGGCGTTGATTGTTCCGACAATGAAGTGAACATCAAGATCGCGCTCAATGCCGAAGTGACCGAGGGCAGGCTTGCCATGCCCGATCGCAATGACCTGCTGGCGCGGATGACCGATGATGTGGCGCATTTGGTGCTGGAAGATAATCGCCTGCAAACGCTGGCGCTGTCGATTGCAGAGCGTGGCGGGGCGGATGCCTTGCCTGCGCAAATCCGGCTGATTGAGGGCTTTGAGGCGACTGGCCGTTTGGACCGCGTTGTTGAAGGTTTGGCGGGCAATGAAGAGCTGCTGCGTCGCGCCGCCGATGGCAAAGGGCTTACGCGGCCTGAGCTTGCTGTTGTCATGGCAACCGCCAAGCTGGCGCTGCAAGAGGCCATTGAAAAGTCGCCTTTGGGCAGCGATGCAGCCGCCGAGGCAGATTTGTTCGCCGCCTTCCCACCCGCAATGCGCGCAGCCCATGCGGACGCCATCTGCCATCACCGCCTGCGCAATGAGATTGTGGCCACCAAAGTGGCCAACCGCATTGTCAATCGTATGGGGCTGATTCATCCCTTTGAACTGGCGGAAGAAGAAGGCTGCACGCTGGGCGATGTCGCCGAGGCCTTTGTAATTGCTGAACAGGTCTATGATTTGCCCCTTTTGTGGCACCAGATTGAAACGGCAGAGATTGCAGAAGGCACACGCATCTTGCTGTTTGAGCAGCTGGCGATTGAGCTGCGGGCGCACATGGCAGATATTTTGCGCAATGCCGTGGCTGAGCGGAGCAGTGCTGGCGCCATTGCCGCGTATCGCCCTGTCATTGCACGGCTGGCGGCTGCCTTGGACCAGTTAATGCCTGCCGAAAGCCGCCGCCAAACGCGTGCCTTTGGGGATCGGCTGTTGGCGGCAGGGGCGCCACAATCAATCGCCAAGGCTTTGGTCCAGCTCGCGGAATTGGATGGAGCCATTGGCATTGCGGCGCTGAGCGCGCGGACGGGTGTCGATGAGCTGGTGACAGCACAGGCCTTTGCCGCAGTGGGCGAGGCTTTGGGGCTGGATTGGGCGCAAGGCACAGCCATGCAGCTTGACCCGCGTGATCCGTGGGAGCGGTTATTGGCGGCAGGGCTGGCGCGCGATTTTCAAGCGATGCGGTTGGATTTCCTCGCACGCCATGGCCGGACATCCCCTGTGGAAGCGGTTGCCAAATGGCGGGAAAGCAGTGCGGCGCGGATTGCAGCCTTCCGAAAGATGATTGACCGGGCAAGGCTTACGGCCGCGCCATCAACAGCGATGCTGGCGCAAATTGCCGGTCAGGCGCGGGTGTTGCTTAACCGCGCATAAAGCCAAACGCGAAGTGCGCTGGCCAGATTGGGCGGATCGTCTGTGGCGATCCGCGCGGCATCAATTTGGGCGATAAGGGCGTTAATGGGCAGCCCCTCCTGGTCGGCAGCCGCACGCAGCCCCTCCCAAAAAATCGGCTCAAGGCTGATTGAGGTTTCATGGCCAGCAATGGTGACAGATCGTTTGATGGGCCCTTGCATCGTCTAGTACATATGCTGCCCGCCATTGATCGACAATGTCGAACCCGTCACAAAGCCTGCATCTTCCCCACAGAGAAAGGCAACACCACGCGCAATTTCATCGGCTTGGCCCAGTCGCCCAACGGGCACTTTGGCAACGATCTTGGCGAGAACATCTTCGGGGACGGCCGCGACCATATCGGTATCAATATAGCCCGGGGCGAGCGCGTTGACGGTCACGCCAAATTTCGCGCCTTCCTGTGCTAAGGCTTTGGTAAAGCCATGAATGCCCGATTTGGCGGCCGCATAATTCACCTGCCCATATTGGCCGCCTTGCCCATTAATTGAGCCAATATTCACAATCCGGCCCCAGCCGCGTTCGCGCATGCCGGGGAAGACCGCTTTGGCCATGTTGAAGCAGCCGCCCAAGTTGATACGCATCACCTCATCCCACATCTCATAGGTCATTTTGAGGAGCGTGCCATCACGCGTGATCCCGGCATTGTTGACGAGGACATCAATGGGGCCAATTTCAGCTTCCACCTGCGCACAGCCGCTCAGGCAGGCGGCGTGATCGCCCACATCCCATTGATAGGTGCGGATGCCAGTCGCCTCCTCAAAGGCCTTCGCCTTTTGCGCATTGCCCGCATAATTGGCGACCACAGTCATCCCCATGGCCTGTAATTTTTGGCTAATGGCAGCGCCGATGCCGCGCGTGCCGCCTGTGACGATTGCGATCCGTCCCATTGTCCAGTCCCTCTCCTACAAGGTGCCCGGACATAGGGCTATTGTGCGGGAAGCCAGCCGGCAAGTTCACGTGAAAGTAAAGTCGCCAACATGGTGATGCCGGGCGCACTGGCGTTGAGGCAGGGCAGATAGGCAAAGTCGGTCCCGCCCGCCTCCAAGAATGTCTCTTTCCCGCGCAGCGCCACTTCTTCCAGTGTTTCCAGATTGTCGGCGGAAAAACCCGGCGCAATCACAGCGATACGCCTGATATTCTCTTTGGGCAGCGCAGCTAAAGTGGCGTCTGTTGCAGGCTCCAGCCATTTGGCGCGGCCCAATTTGGATTGGAAGGATACGCGCACGTCGCGGCCCAGTGCTTCCGACAAAAGCCGTGCCGTTTTTTGGCAATGGCAATGATAGGGATCACCCAGATGCAGTGTCCGTTCCGGCATGGAATGGAAACTGGCAAGAATCGACTCAGGCTCAAACGGCAGGGCTTTCAGCCCCTCTTCCACCGATGTCTTGAGCGCGGCGATATAAGCCGGGTCATCATGATAAGCGGGCAGGGTGCGCAGGGCGGGTTGCCAGCGCATCTTGCCGAGCACGCGGGCCACTTCATCAAAGCCCGTGCCAGTCGTTGCACCGCTATATTGCGGATAGAGCGGGGCAATCAAAATCCGGTCACAGCCAGCGGCCTTCATGGCCGCCAGCCGATCTTCGATGGAGGGATTGCCATAGCGCATCGCCCAATCCACCAGCACCTGGTCGCCAAAATGCGCTTGCACTGCGGCAGCCTGATCGCGCGTCACGACCGACAAAGGCGATCCCTCGTCCGTCCAGATTTGCTGATAGGCATGGGCCGATTTTGCCGGGCGCGTGGTCAGCACGAACATCCGCAATATGGGTTGCCAGACAAAGGGTGGGATTTCCACCACGCGACGGTCCGACAGAAATTGCTTCAGATAGCGGCGCACTGGCCCCGTTTCGGGCGCGTCGGGCGTGCCAAGGTTCATCAACAGCACGCCAATACGGCGCGGGGCAATGGGCGGGTGCGTGTCGGGTATCTGCATAGTCACGCGCTTAGCCGGGATCAGCCAGCATCGCTACCTGTCCAAAGGGCTTTGACCGCCGCTCTTTAGGAAGAGCGCGCGGCCATGATCTTTTTGTTGCGGGCATCCACCTCACGCATCGCAGCGAACACCGACTTTTTGGGGTCCGTCTTGCCTGTTTCGCCCAGCGCATAGATTTGGGCGTAATACCAAAATTGGACGCCAAAGCCGGCAAGTGCGCGCACCATGCTAATCCCCTCCAGCCAGCGCAGCCAGCCGGGCAACAAGTGCAATTGCTTTTCAAAGCGTGGAATATCTGCCGCTCCGTTGAGCAGATCATTGCACGCATAAGGGGCGCCGCAGAGCGGACGGCCAAGACCAATGAGGTCCGCCCCGCCTGTTGCCAGAGCATGGTCCATTGCGGCACGCGTGCGAAACCCGCCTGTCACCATAAGGGGCAGCCTTTTCAATTCTGCTTTCATGGCTTTGGCAAAGTCGACAAAATAGGCTTCGCGCGCGGCAGTTGACGCGGGGACTTTCTGGTCCTCCACCTCTTCCATGCCATCCAGATCCATCATGCGCGGCTGTTCATAGCTGCCACCGGAAATTTCGAGCAGGTCCAGACCTTCGGCTTCCAGCCAACGGGCCACTTGCAGGCTTTCCTCAAACGCAAAGCCGCCGCGCTGAAAATCAGCGGAGTTGAGTTTGACGGAAACGGGAAAGTCCTTGCCCACCGCCTTGCGGACAGCACGGACGCTTTCCATCAAAAAGCGCGCACGATTTTCCAGACTGCCGCCCCAGTGATCGTCACGCTGGTTGCTGCGCGGGCTAAGGAATTGAGAGATCAGATAGCCATGCGCCGCATGGATCTGAACGCCGGTAAAGCTTGCGTCCTTGGCCGCTTTTGCCGCAATGGCAAAACGCTGGATCAGATCTTTAATTTCAGCATCGGTTAGCGGCACGGGGGTACCAAATTGCCCACCGGGCAGACCCAGTTTGACAGCCGACGGCGCCTTGGGTGTTGGGTTGACAAGGGTTTGCGTCTGGCGCCCGCCATGGCTGATTTGCATCCACAATGCCGTGCCATTGAGTGTGCCTGCCTTCGCCCAAGCCTTCAGCGCAGCCATCATCTCGGCTGAAGGCTTTTTATCAATGACCACATTGCCGGGGCGTTCCAGATGGTCCCGATCAATGATGACATTGCCCGTGAGGAGCATCCCTGCCCCGCCTTCGGCCCAACATTGGTAGAGCCGAGCCAGAGCCTCGGTGGGCACGCCATCGGGCGTTGCCAGCCCTTCGGTCATTGCCCCTTTGGCCAAGCGGTTTTTCAGCTCAGCCCCGCAGGGCAGACGCAGCGTGTTGGCAAGGGTCATGCCGCGGCTGCCTGCTGCCAAAGGGCCCGATATTTGGTCCGCAGGCTAACCTTATCAATCTTTTCCGTGCCAAGACGTGGCAGGCTGTCTGCCTCAAACCAGATTTTGGCAGGCACTTTGAAGGCGGCAATGCGTTCTTTCAAGAAATCCGCCAGTTCGGCCTCACTCACGCTTGTGCCGGGATGGCAATAGACAACGGCGCCGGGCAATTCCCCAAAGCGCTCATCGGGCAGGCCAAAAACACAGGCTTCGGCAATGGCGGGATGTTCATAAATTGCCGCCTCAACTTCCTGACAGCTAATATTTTCACCGCCACGGATGATGATGTCTTTCTTGCGATCGACAATGAACAAATAGCCATCAGGGTCAAAATACCCAATATCGCCCGTGCGGAAATAGCCGTCAGATGTCATGCACTCTGCTGTCGCATCTGGGCGATTCCAATAGCCCGAGAATAAGGCGACGGAGCGGATTGAAACTTCCCCGCGCTCGCCCTGTGGCACGGGTTTGCCGGCATCATCGAGGATCGCCATGTCCACCAATGGTTTGGACGGCAGGCCCGTGGAGTTGGGCTTTTCCAAATAGTTGGTTGAAAAATTGCCAGCCCCAATGCCGTTGGTTTCGGTGAGGCCATAGCCCAAAGCCGGCGGCGCAGTTGGAAATTCATCGGCAATGCGCTTCACATGCTCCACCGGGCGCGGCGCGCCGCCACCTGCCAAGCCTTGCAGCGTCGACAAATCATATTTGTGCCGATCCGGGTGAGTCATCAGCTCAAAGCTCATCAACGGCACGCCCGTGAAGTTGGTGATCTTTTCTTTTTCAATCAGGCGCATCGCATCAACGACATTCCATTTGGGCATCATCACAATCTTGCGCCCAATGGCAAAGCTGACGAGCATAACAGGCACTTCGCCCGTGACGTGGAACAAGGGCACAGTCAGCAGCGTGGCGTGTTGCGGCCGATTTTCAGAAATAGTTCCGTCTTCGGTTGCCAATTGCAGCATCATCAGCGCTTGGACGATATAGTTGAACGTGCCCTGCACCACCGCGCGATGGGTGGAATAGGCGCCCTTGGATTGGCCCGTTGAGCCAGAGGTGAAGAGGATGGTTGCCAAATCATCCCCCGTAATTTCGGGCAGCGCAACGGCATCAAGCGCACTGGCATCGCCCAATATGGGGGCCAGGGCTGTTGCAACAGGTGCGCTAATATCCAGCGTCACAATCTTGGCCGCACCAGCATATCCCGCTTCTGTCAGGCGCTGAGCACGGGGGGCATCGGCAAAGACAAGAGTTGCGCCGACATCGTCAATGCCGGCTGCCAGCTCGCTGCCTTGCCACCAGCCATTGAGCAGCGTGGCACAGCCGCCCGCCATGAGAATGCCCATGTATAAGATAATCCACGAGGGCGTGTTGCGCATCGCAATTCCGACGCGATCCCCTTTTTGGACCCCATGATGGGCGACCAGCGCGCGCGCCACCCGGTCAGCCGCGGCATAGGTTTCTTTAAACGATAGGCGTTGATCGCCATCGACAATGAATTCGGTATCGCCATGCTGTGCGCAGAAATAAGCAAAATAATGCGACAGCGCTGGCGGGGCCACTGCAACCATTGGCAAATCAACGCCATAGGCCTTGAAGCTGGTCAGCGCCATTGGCGCGCCGGGCGCAGTAAGCATCTCGGTGGCCTTTGCAATGCGCAGGTCCAATTCAGACGGCATGGCGAATCTCTCCCTTTGTCTTCTTGTCGTCCCCCTCTATGTAGGGACAAATCTTGAGG
>JBEDNE010000100.1:0-8135 GCA_041170745.1 Pseudomonadota bacterium | reverse complement strand
GGCTGAAGACCCAGCAAAGATGATCCGCATGATCATTATGGAAATGGAAGAAACGCTGATCGAGGTTCGCGCCTCGGCCGCGCGCACCATTGCCGATCAAAAAGAACTGCGCCGCCATATTGCCAAGCTGGAAACGCTGCAGGAAAACTGGCGCGAAAAGGCTGAGCTGGCGCTCTCGAAAGACCGGGAAGATCTGGCCAAGGCAGCCTTAGTCGAGCGGCAAAAGGCTGTTGATATGGCTGAACAATTACAGGCGGAAATTGCCGTTTTGGATGATGCCTTGAAGGCCAATGAGGAAGATATTGCCAAGCTGCAGGCCAAGCTGCGCGAAGCACGCGCGCGCCAGAACAGCGTGATGACGCGGCTGGAAGCGGCGAACAATCGCATCCGGGTGCGCGAGGCCTATGCTGGCACCAAGGTGGATGAAGCCTTTGCCCGCTTTGATACGCTGGAACGCCGCGTGGATCTGGCTGAGGGCCGGGCCGATGCGCTGGGCCTGGGTGCCCAGCCCAAGAGCCTGGAAGAAGAAATTGCCGAGCTTCGCACCTCGGAAAAGGTAGAAGCTGAGCTGGAAGCCTTAAAGGCTGCAGTCAAGAAAGGCTGACCCGATGGAAGAGGTACTTGTCCCCATCGTCGTTATCCCGACCATATTCATTGGTCTGCCCTGGCTGATCCTCCATTATATGACCAAATGGAAGACAGCGGCGACACTGACCCGCGAAGACGAAAACCTTCTCGACGAGCTGCACGATATCGCTCGGCGCCTTGAAGACCGGATGACCACCATCGAACGGATCATCGCTGCCGACGACCCCAATTGGAAAAAGGGCGCTTAAGCGCTCAATTCCTCGCCAACACGGAGTAAGAACCATGGCTGCAAGCCGCACCAAATTCTATCTGGATAAGCAGAACCGCAAATGGCTGGGCGTCTGCTCAGGCATTGCCGATTACACAGGCGTTGACGTCACTTGGGTGCGCGTTGGCACGGTCATCTTGACCCTGCTGGGCGGCTTTCCTTGGACGCTCATTGCCTATTGGGCCACGGCCTGGATTGCCGATGACAAGCCCAATGGCCTGTATGAAGACAAGGAAGCCGCAAAATTCTGGCAGGGTGTTCGGCAATCGCCCGCGCGCACCACGCGCGATGTGCGGTCGAAGCTGCGCGATATTGATCGCCGCCTTGCGGATGCCGAAGCACACTACACCGCGCGCAACAGCCGCCTTGCCGATGAAATCGACAATCTGAAATAGCTCTAAAGGCCTAAGGAGCCATTTGCCATGTCATTTAGTCTGTCAACATTCATCGTTGCTCTTGTTGCCATCAGCACATTCGGCTGGATCATTACAACTTGGATCCGCGCCCGCCATGGTTATCCTCTTGAGGGAGAATGGGGCGGCACGGTTGGCAAGTCAGATATGGCGGCAGACCGAAAAATTGCTCTGCTTTCATCGGAAAATGACCGCCTTGCTGGCCAGATAACTCGGCTCGAAGAGCGCGTAGCGGTATTAGAACGGATCGCAACCGATGCCCCATCGCGTTTGACCGCCGAAATTGAACGTTTGAAATAAGGAGGCACAAATGATTGAGACAGAACTTGCCCCCTATGTGCCCGCCATTGCCCTAATGGGCGTCTCCATTGGGCTGTTGGGTGTCATCGGCTGGATCTTTACGACCTGGCTCCGGATCAAAAATGGCTATCCGCTTGAGAATAGCTGGGGCAAAGCCATTTACCCCAAGACCGATCAGGAAAGTGTCGAACGCATCAAACTGTTAAGCCAAGAAAATGCCCAATTGCGCGCCGAAATCAGCGCCATGAAAGACAGGCTGGCCAATGTGGAGCGCATTGTGATTGATGAAAACCATGCGCTCACGCGCGATATTGAGCAGCTGCGCGGCAAGAGCAACTAAAGCTCAATTCGGGAGAGAGAGACTATGAACCCCTTTGAAATGGTTGTGATGATTGTGGCCATCGTAACGCTGGGCAGCATCATCCGCGGCAAGACCCACGGCAAATTTGACAAACGCTCTCACGCCAACATGGCCGACCAGATTGAGGCTAAGCAATTACGGTCGGAGATGAATGATCTGAAAGACCGGATTGCCGTTTTGGAACGATTGGCAACGGACACCCACAGCGCAGCCGCGCTGGACCGGGAAATTGATAAGCTTCGTTGAGCCACCATTAGGAGATTTGCGATGAGTGATGTGTCCACACTTATCTACGCGCTGACCAGCCTGGCCGGAATTGCCTTTACCTCAGTCATTGGGCTTGTGGCCTTTGGCAAATGGATTGAACTGAAGCGCGCCGAAATTGAGGCTCTGCGCATGGCGACAGGCCATATGGGCGAAGGCACGCCCCATGCCGCCAATCGCATTGAGCTGGCAGACCTGAAAGAGCGGCTTCGCAAGCTTGAGGCCATTGCCGCAGGCGTTGATTTGTAAGCCACATCAATCACGCCCAGACGGGCAGTCCAGAAATGGGCTGCCCCGTATTTTTTCCCTCGCATCCCCGTGCGTTCGCTGGCAAGTACAGCGAGAGAGTCAAAAATGGCTCCATGGGTGAAGGATGCGCGCCGATCATAAGGCGCTGATGTGAGGGGTAAATTCTCAGATGAAATCACGTTCCTTTTTGCAGGGCAGTGCCGTTGCACTTGCGACTCTAATGGTGGTGAGTTGTGCGCCCAAGGGCGGCAATAGCGCGCAAGTCGATGATGCCCGTCTGGTGGCTGGCAGCCCGGATGGTGCCGACTGGCTGTCTTATGGCCGGACCATGGATGAGCAGCGCTTTTCCCCGCTGACGCAGGTGAGTGACCAAAATGTCAGCCAATTGGGGCTGGACTGGTTTTCTGACCTCGAGACAGCCCGTGGGCAGGAAGCAACGCCCATTGTGGTGGATGGCGTGATGTATGTTTCTACCGCATGGTCGATGGTGAAAGCCTTTGACGCGGCAACTGGCAAAAAACTGTGGGAATATGATCCGCAAGTTCCGCGGTCGAAACTGGTTGATGTGTGCTGTGATGCCGTCAATCGCGGTGTCGCTGTGTATAAAGGCCGGGTCTATGTGGCCACGCTGGATGGCCGCTTGGTTGCGCTCAATGCCGATACGGGCAAAGTGCTGTGGGACAAGCTGACCATTCCCAAAGGCAGCCCCATGTCGATCACAGGCGCGCCCCGCATTGTAAAGGGCAAGGTGCTGATTGGCGCGGCGGGTGCCGAATATATTGTGCGTGGCTATCTCGCTGCCTTTGATGCGGAAAGCGGCAAAGAGGCTTGGCGCTTTTACACTGTTCCCGGTGACCCCTCGAAACCCTTTGAGGGCAAGCATTTAGAAGCTGCAGCCAAAACTTGGGCGCCGGGCGCTTGGAAAAATGGCGGCGGCGGAACGGTGTGGGATTCCATCACCTATGATCCCAAGACCGACCTTGTTTATTTTGGCACGGCCAATGCCGAGCCTTGGAACCCCAATGCCCGTGGCGGCAAGGCTGGAGACAGCCTCTACACTGCCTCTATCGTGGCGATTAAGCCCGATACCGGGGAATATGTCTGGCACTTCCAGCAGACGCCCGAAGATCGTTGGGATTATGATTCCACCCAGCAGATCATTGCGACCGATTTGCCCATTAATGGCAAGCCAACACGCGTTGTGATGCACGCGCCCAAGAACGGCTTTTTCTATGTGCTCGATGCCAAGACTGGCAAATTCCTGTCGGGCAAGCCTTTTGCCAAAACAATCACCTGGGCCTCTGGCCTAGACCCTGTCACGGGCAAGCCGAACATTAACCCCGAAGCACGCTATGAGCTGACGGGTAAGCCCTTTATTGGCCTGCCTGGGGCCATTGGCGCGCATAGCTGGCAACCCATGTCTTACAGCCCGAAAACGGGGCTTGTGTATATTCCCACCAACGAAGTGGCTCAGCCCTATTTCGCGGCCCCAAAGGATTGGAAGCCGGGTAAAGTTGGGTTCCAGCTCGGTCTGGATCAGGGCAAATTGGGTATGCCGGCGGACCCTGTGGTGCGGGCAGCCGCGGCAGCGGGCACAACGGGCGCTCTGGTGGCGTGGGACCCTGTGGCGGGCAAAGCGCGCTGGACGGTGGAACATCGCGGCCCCTCAAATGGCGGCACACTGGCAACGGCTGGCAATCTGGTTTTCCAAGGCACAGCTGGAGGCGAATTCCGGGCCTATACAGCCGATAGCGGCAAGCAGTTGTGGAGCTTTGCAACGCAAACAGGCGTGATTGCAGCCCCCATGACCTATGCCGTGAAAGGCCAGCAATATGTGGCCATTCTGGTCGGCTGGGGCGGCGTGCTGGATGTATCTGCTGGCATTTTGGCGGGCAAGTCTGGCTCGGTACGCAACATCAGCCGCTTGCTCGTCTTTAAGCTGGGCAGCAAGGGGCAATTGCCGCCGCCGCCGCCGGATGCACAGCGCGTGCTGGATCCGCCGCCCTTTATCGCCAGCAATGCAGCAAAGGCCGATGCTGGGGCCAGCCCCTATCAAAATAGCTGCAGCGTCTGCCATGGCGATTCCGCCATTGCCGGCGGCCTCAACCCCGACCTGCGCCATTCCGCAGCGCTCGGCAATGCCAAGCTATGGCAACAAATTGTCCATGATGGCTTGTTAAGCGCGAATGGCATGGTCGGTTGGAAGGATCAGTATAATGCGGCGCAGATTGAAAATATCCGCCAATTTGTGATCCGTCGTGCCAATGAAGATAAGGCGCTGGAAGCCAAGGGTAAGAAGATCGCCAGCCGCTAAGGCGCGCGATGCACCCACAAAAAAGGGCGGGAGAGGTACAACACCCCTCCCGCCCTTTTTTTACCTATACACCAGCGCTTTAGCGCTTCACCCAATCCGCCACATCTGCCGCCACTTGGTTCGCGGCGCGGTTCAACGCTTGGCTGGCATTTGCCGCATCAATCTGGCCCATGGCCATGCGCGCTTCAAAACGGCGCGTGCGCACTGGCTGATTGGCGTCTCCTGACAGCGTGGCTTCATAAATCACAACAGCAGTCGCGCCGCGTTCATCCACGTCAAAACGCAATAAATGGCCGGACAGAGTAGCCCCGGGGTCCATGCTGAATTGGCGCGGGTCGAGCACAACCCGGCCACTGCGCGCACGAATAGTTTCGGCCAAGAGGCGCTGGAACAGCCGGGCCGGCGGCTCGACCCAAACCGCATCTTTCACATAAGCCAGCGCCGTCTGGCCTTGGGCAACCGGCAGGCGTGTTGTGGCAATGGCTTGCGGCACAAGCGGCGTCATGACCGTTAGCACAGCCCCAGTGTCAACGGCGGCGCCATCGCTGGCGGCCGGGCGTTGATCTGGCGTCAGCGTCATCAAAAAGGCAGGTGCCTTGGCCGTCAGCCCCAAGGTGCATCCACCAAGCGCAAAGGCTGCACTGGCAAGAAACAAAGCGCGCATTATTGGCCTGCCTTTCCGCCCTTATAATCGGGCAATTTTGGTCCCCCAATCAAGGCGCCAGCGCCTTGCTGATCAATCTTGCTGGCAACGGAATTGAGCGATTCAGACATCGCTCGCAAATCGCGCACCAGCTGGCCCATTTCGGGAAGTGTTTGCGTGGAAAATGTGTGCAGACCCGGCTTGGCCTCTGCCAAAGCCGCATCCAGAGCTGCCATGCTCCGTTCCGCTGAATTGACCGTGCGGCGCAAGTCTTGCACCAAGGGGCGTCCATCTTCTGTCAATATCTGGTTGGTTGTGCCCGCAATTTGGGCAATTTGCTGCGCCGCGACCCCCGCTTCACGAATGGTGATCCGCGCTTCTGAAATGCTGGCCTCTAATTCTGGCCCACTGCGCGCCAAATGGCCCGAGACTGTGTCGACATTCTTCAGAATATGCGTGATCGACTTTTGGTTTTCATCTGACATCAGCTCGCTCAGCCGCTCCGTCAGTGTGGACAGCCGCTCAACCAATTGCGGCGCATTGTTGAGGAGCGCGCCGAGGCCTGCGGATTTGGCGGGAATGGTGGGCGCGCCTGCGGGCCCCAATTCTGCAATGGGCGGCGCGCCTTTGACGGCGCCAGTCAGTTGAATTTGCGACACACCCGTAAAACCAACCCCCTGAATGGAGGCCGTGGTGCCAATCAGCACAGGCAATTCTTCATCCACGGCAATCCGCACGCGGACAAATTCTGGGTTGGGCTGCCACAGCTCAATATGCCGGACTTGGCCGGACGGAACGCCGGCAAAGGTGACGCTGGAGCCTTTGGCTAAGCCTTCAACTGATTGGCGGAAGAAAATATCATATTCCTTGGTGTTGCCGCGTGACATGCCCGCAATCCAGATGGCAAAGCCAAGCAAAGCGGCCAGCAAGGCCAGCACCACACTGCCAACAAGAAGCTGATTAGACCGGGTTTCCATAACGCCTTATGCCTTCCTGACCGGCTGTGACGCAACTGCCGCTGATGCCGCCCGCCCGCGCGGACCATTAAAATAGGCCTGAATCCATGGATGGTCCGAGGCCAAAAGTTCCGAGATCGTGCCCACGGCCACAACCTTATGATCCGCCAAAACGGCCACACGATCACACACGGCATGCAGCGTATCCAGATCATGCGTGATGAGGAATACAGTGAGCCCCAAGGTGCGTGAAAGATTGCGTGTCAGCGTATCAAATGCCGCAGCGGCAATGGGGTCAAGCCCAGCCGTTGGCTCATCCAAAAACAACAATTGGGGGTCAAGCGCCAGCGCCCGCGCCAGGCCCGCCCGCTTCTTCATCCCGCCTGACAATTCAGACGGATATTTGGGGCCTGCATTGGCCGGCAGCCCCGCCATGATGACCTTATAGGCGGCAATTTCATCCAACAGCGTTTGCCCAAGCTGCGGGTAGAATTCACGCAAGGGAACTTGGATGTTTTCCGCCACGGTTAGCGTGGAAAACAGCGCCCCCCCTTGAAACATAACGCCCCAGCGCCGCCGCAAATCCAATTGCTCTTCGGGATCAGCCCCAATCATCGGGTCGCCAAAAATTTCAATTTCGCCCGCACTGGGCTGCTGCAAACCAATGATGGTGCGCATCAGCACTGATTTGCCCGTGCCCGATCCGCCAACCACGCCCAAAATTTCACCATTGCGCACATCCAGATCAAGCTCTTGATGCACCACTTGATCGCCAAAGGCGTTGGTGATGCCGCGTATCCGAATGGCAATGGGGTTATTGAGATCCATCAGATCCACCCAATCTGCGTGAAGAACACAGCAAAAAAGGCATCGAGCACAATCACCAGGAAAATCGCCTGCACAACAGCCGCCGTTGTTTTCAGGCCGACTTCCTCGGCATTGCCCGACACTTGCATCCCCTGAAAACAACCCGTCATCGCAATGATGGCGCCAAAGACGGGCGCCTTTAAAAGCCCCACCCACAAGTCCGTAATGGGGATCACTTCCTGCAACCGTTGGACAAAGGTAATCGGCGGAATTTCCAAGGACACCCAGCAGAAAATGCCGCCCCCAATGATGGAAATCAGCGTTGCGTAAAAGCCCAGCAGGGGCATCATGATGATCGCTGCCAGCATGCGCGGCAGCACCAAGGCCTCAATCGGCGAGACGCCAATGGTGCGCATGGCATCAATTTCTTCGGTCAGCTTCATCGTGCCAATTTGCGCCGCAAAGGCCGAGCCTGACCGGCCTGCAACCATGATGGCAGTCATCAACACGCCCAATTCCCGCGTGGTGATGCGGCCAATTAAGTTGACGGTCAGCACCTCAGCGCCAAATTGTTCCAGCTGCACGGCGCCTTGTTGCGCAATAACAATGCCGATGAGAAAGCTCATCAATCCAATAATGCCAAGCGCTTTCACGCCCACCAATTCAAACCGGTGGACCACCGCATCCATCCGAATGCGGCGGGGGCTGCGGATCAGATCCCATGTCGCGATGAGCACGCTGCCAAAAAACGCAATAAGGCCCAGCAATGTCTGCCACGCCAACAATGTGGCCTCGCCAATTTCACTGACCACACGGACAACGGCAGGCGCAGGCTCGGGCCGGACGCGCACGTCCCGTTCGGTCGCATGGACCAAAGACATAAGACGGACAGCATCTTCACTGGCCCCAACAACCTTGGCGCCAGTGCGCTCAACAAAGCGCTGGATGATCCACGCCCCCACCGTATCCATC
>JBEDNE010000099.1:0-14534 GCA_041170745.1 Pseudomonadota bacterium | reverse complement strand
GCCTATATCTATATTCGCGGCGAGTTTATTTACGAAGCCAAGGTGCTGCAGGCGGCTGTTGAAGAAGCCTATGCCGCCGGCTTGCTGGGCAAGAATGCCGCAAAGTCAGGCTATGACTTTGACGTCTTCGTCCATCGCGGGGCTGGCGCCTATATCTGCGGTGAAGAAACCGCGATGATCGAAAGTCTGGAAGGCAAGAAAGGCCAGCCGCGCCTGAAGCCGCCTTTCCCGGCAGGCGCGGGGCTGTATGGCTGCCCGACCACAGTCAATAATGTGGAATCCATTGCGGTCACCCCGACGATCCTGCGTCGCGGCGCGGATTGGTTCAAAAGCTTTGGCCGTGAAAATAACGCGGGCACTAAGCTGTTCCAGATTTCGGGCCATGTGAACAAGCCCTGCACGGTTGAGGAAACGATGAGCATTCCCTTCCGGGAACTCATTGAAAAGCACGCAGGCGGCATTCGCGGTGGCTGGGACAATCTGCTGGCGGTTATTCCTGGCGGCTCGTCAGTCCCCTTGGTTCCCGCCAAGGAGATTATGGACGCGCCGATGGATTTTGATGGCCTGCGCGCGCTTGGTTCTGGCCTTGGTACGGCGGCGGTCATTGTGATGGACAAATCCACCGATATTGTCCGCGCGATTTCGCGCCTCAGCTATTTCTACAAGCATGAAAGCTGCGGCCAATGCACGCCGTGCCGCGAAGGCACCGGCTGGATGTGGCGCGTGATGGAACGCCTGCGCGAAGGCAAGGCGGATGTGTCGGAAATCGACACCTTGTTTGAAGTCACCAAGCAGGTGGAAGGCCATACCATCTGTGCCTTGGGCGATGCCGCGGCTTGGCCTATTCAGGGCCTGATCCGCCATTTCCGCCCGGAAATTGAGCGCCGTATTGCCGAAAACAAGGGCGGCCAGATGCTGGAGGCGGCGGAGTAATCATGCCTAAAGTCACTGTAGACGGCACCGAAATTGAAGTTCCGGCGGGCGCGACTGTCCTTCAGGCGTGTGAGCTTGCAGGCAAGGAAATCCCGCGTTTCTGCTATCATGAGCGGCTGAGCATTGCCGGCAATTGCAGGATGTGTCTGGTCGAAGTGTCGCCCGGACCGCCCAAGCCGCAGGCGAGCTGCGCGCTGCCCGCAACCGAAGGTCAGGTGATCAAAACCGATAGCCCGATGGTTAAAAAGGCCCGCGAAGGGGTGATGGAGTTCCTCCTCATCAACCACCCGCTGGATTGCCCGATTTGCGACCAAGGCGGTGAGTGTGACCTTCAGGATCAATCCGTCGCTTATGGCCGTGGCGGCTCGCGCTATGACGAGAATAAGCGCGCGGTGACCGAGAAATATATGGGCCCCATCGTCAAAACGACGATGACCCGCTGCATTCAGTGCACCCGCTGCGTCCGCTTTGCCGAAGAAGTGGCGGGCGTAGAGGAAATCGGCGCGATTTATCGTGGCGAAAATATGCAGATCACCAGTTATCTGGAACGTGCTGTCTCGAGCGAGCTTTCGGGCAATGTGGTTGATCTTTGCCCGGTCGGCGCGCTGACATCCAAGCCCTATGCGTTCATCGCCCGCCCGTGGGAGTTGAAGAAAACCCCTGCGATTGACGTGATGGATGCTGTTGGCACCAATATCCGCTTGGATAGCCGTGGCCGTCAGGTGCTGCGCGCCTTGCCGCGCATCAATGAAGATGTGAACGAAGAATGGGCGAGCGATAAGACGCGCCATGCCGTTGATGGCCTTGTCCATCGCCGCTTGGACCGGCCTTATGTCCGTAAGGGCGGCAAATTGGTTGCAGTTGATTGGGCAGAGGCGTTGAAGGCTGTCGCCGATGCTGCGGCGAAGGCCGGCAAATCGGTGGCTGCCATTGCGGGCGATATGGTCGATTGCGAAACCATGTTCGCTGCGCGCCAATTGGTAAAGTCGCTGGGTGGCAATATGTTTGAAGGCCGCCAGACGGGCTTGGCCTATGACACATCAAGCCTGTCGGCCGTCAATTTCAACACCGGCATCGCCAATGTTGAAAATGCGGATGTGATCTTGCTCGTTGGGTCTGACTTGCGCCGTGAAGCGCCGCTGGTGAACACGCGCGTGCAAAAGGCTGTCCGCAAAAAGGGTGCGAAGGTTTTCGCCATCGGCCCAGAGACGGACCTGACGTACAAGGCAGAGTTTTTGGGCACCAATTTGGGCCTGTTGGGCAAGCTGCCAAAGCATGTTGCCGATGCGTTTGAGGCGGCTGAACGCCCTGTGATCATTATGGGTGGCGGCGCGCTGCGCTATGAAGGTGCGCATGGCGCGGCTCTGGCCTTTGCCAAGAAATATAAGCTCGTCCGCAAGGACTGGAATGGCTTTAACGTTCTGCACTTTGCCGCGGCCCGCATGGGCGGCCTGATGCTGGGCTATGCCTATGAAGGCGGCATCAAGGCGCTGGCGGCGAAAAAGCCCAAACTGGCCTTCTTCTTGGGGGCTGATGAGGTGGATTACAGCCTCTTTGCCGAGACGTTCAAAGTCTATGTCGGCCATCATGGCGATGCTGGCGCGCATGCAGCGGATGTTATTCTGCCGGGTGCTGCTTATAGCGAAAAGCCGGGTACATATGTGAACCTTGAAGGCCGTGTGCAGCGGGGCGATCGCGCCGTGTTCGCACCGGGCGATGCACGCGAAGATTGGTCAATTTTCCGTGCCTTGTCTGACCTGACGGGCAAGACATTGCCGTTCGACAGTTTTGATGCGCTGCGTGCCGAAATGGCAAAGGCGGTTCCTGCGCTGGGCCGGGAAGGCTTGGCCGATTATGGCTGGGATGTCCCGGCGCTGCCTGAAAAGGCAAGTGCGGACATTGCCGATTATCCGATTAAGGATTTCTACCTGACCAACGCCATTTGCCGCGCTTCTGAAACGATGCAGCGTTGCTCGAGCGAATTGGTCAAAGGTGAAGACTGGCTGGAGGCAGCGGAATGACGCGCTTTGTGACACGTCATCCTGAACTTGTTTCAGGATCCCTTATCGCTGTCGGTGCAGGGTCTGCGCCATCATGTTCATGGATGCTGAACCAAGTTCAGCATGACGCGCGCGGCGCGCGGGAGGCAGCGGAATGACCTTTACCCAATGGTTCCAATCCTGGGGTGGGGAGGCGTTTGGCTGGTTTTTGGCCACCACCGTCCTCATTTTGATGATTGCCCTGCCGCTGATGCTGGCCGTGGCGATGATCATTTATGCCGATCGTAAAATCTGGGCGGCAATGGCCCTGCGTCGTGGCCCGAACGTGGTTGGTCCGCTCGGTTTGCTTCAGTCCTTTGCGGATGGCCTTAAGGTCATGCTGCAAGAAACGATCATCCCATCGGCGGCCAATCGCGGGCTCTTCCTGCTTGCGCCGATCATTACCTTCACGGTGGCCTTGATTGTCTGGGCGGTCATTCCCTTTGGCCCCGGTATGGTGCTGGCGGATATTAACGTTGGCCTGCTCTATCTGCTCGCCGCGTCATCGCTGGGCGTTTATGGCGTGATTATTTCGGGTTGGGCCTCCAACTCCAAATATCCTTTTTATTCCGCGCTTCGTGCCGCCGCGCAGATGGTGTCTTACGAAGTCTCGATTGGCTTTGTGCTGATTTCGGTCGTGCTTTGGGCAGACTCGTTCAATCTGTCGAAGATCGTGCTGGAACAACAGGGCCATGTTCTGGGCTTTTTCAACGGCTTTGGCTTTAACCCGCTGCTCTTCCCAATGGCGGTGGTGTTCCTGATTTCGGCCTTGGCCGAAACGGCACGCGCGCCCTTTGACTTGACCGAAGCGGAATCAGAACTCGTTGCGGGCTATCAGACGGAATATTCGTCGATGTCGTTCGCTTTGTTCTGGCTGGGTGAATATGCCAATGTCATCCTGATGTGCGGCCTTAACGCCATTCTCTTCTGGGGTGGCTGGTTGCCGCCAGTGGATTGGGCACCGCTTTATGCTGTGCCGGGGATTGTCTGGTTCTTCTCAAAGATCCTGATCTTCTTCTTCATCTTCTCGTGGATCAAGGCCACGGTGCCGCGCTTCCGCTATGACCAGCTGATGCGGCTGGGCTGGAAGGTTTTCCTTCCGCTCTCCTTGGTCTGGGTTTTTCTCGTTTCGGGCTATCTGATGCTGACAAGGTACGGCGCATGAGTGTGATTGCTCACTATATCAAAACCTTCACGCTTTGGGAGTTTGTGAAGGCGCATTGGCTGACCTTGAAGTATTTCTTCAAGCCCAAGGCGACGATCAACTATCCCTATGAGCGCAACCCGCTCTCGCCCCGTTTCCGGGGGGAGCATGCCTTGCGCCGTTACCCCAATGGCGAAGAACGCTGCATTGCGTGCAAGCTGTGCGAAGCCGTCTGCCCGGCGCTGGCGATTACGATTGAAGCCGAGCCGCGCGAGGATGGCAGCCGCCGCACCACGCGCTACGACATTGATATGACGAAGTGCATTTATTGCGGCTTTTGTCAGGAAGCGTGCCCGGTCGACGCGATTGTCGAAGGGCCGAACCTCGAATTTTCGACCGAGACCCGCGAGGAGCTTCTCTATGACAAGGCCAAGCTGCTCGCCAATGGCGACCGCTGGGAACGTGCCATCGCTGCGAATATCGCGGCTGATGCGCCCTATCGGTGATCGGTAAGAGGGGAAGACCATGATCCAGGCATTCGCCTTTTACCTGTTTTCGGCCATCGTCATCCTGTCGGGTGCGCTGACCGTATTGTCGCGCAATCCGGTGCATAGCGTGCTGTGGTTGATCCTCGCCTTTTTCAACGCCGCGGGCCTGATGGTTCTGGTCGGCGCTGAATTTATCGCGATGCTGCTCGTCATTGTGTATGTCGGCGCGGTTGCGGTGCTGTTCCTCTTTGTCGTCATGATGCTCGACATTGATTTTGCGGAATTGCGCAGCGGCTTTGTGCGTTATGGCTTTTTCGGGCTGTTGATCGCGCTGGTGCTAGCCGGCGAATTGATCATTGCTGGTGGCGCATGGTCGGCAGGGGCGATTGATATTGCCAACCGCACAGCGCCCGTTTCGAAAGACCTCAGCAATATCGAAGCAATGGGTGCGCTCATTTATTCCAAATATCTTTATGTGTTTGAAGCAGCTGGCTTGGTCCTGTTGGTTGCGATGATTGGCGCGATTGTGCTGACGCATCGTGAGCGCAAAGATGTCCGCCCGCAGAACATCTCGGATCAGGTGAAGCGCCGTCCGCAAGATGCGGTGCGTAATATCGACCAGCCAGTTGGGCAGGGGGTAGAGCTATGATCGGGCTCCAGCATTATTTGGTCGTCTCGGCGATCCTCTTCGTGATGGGGGTGCTGGGCATCTTCATCAACCGCAAGAACATCATCATCATTTTGATGGCGATTGAGCTTATCTTGCTCGCGGTAAACATCAATTTGGTCGCCTTTAGCGCTTATCTGGGCGATTTGGTGGGCCAAGTCTTTGCCATGTTCGTGCTGACTGTGGCGGCGGGTGAAGCCGCCATTGGTTTGGCTATCCTCGTCATTTACTTCCGCGGACGCGGGTCGATTGCGGTTGACGATGTCAACCGGATGAAAGGTTAAGCGTCGTGGAAACCATCAAGCTTATTGTTTTCCTGCCGCTTTTGGCGGCGATCATTGCCGGCCTTGGCAATCGGATGATTGGCAATGTCGCGGCCAAGGTCGTGACAACAGCCGCGCTGTTCATCTCCTGCGCGCTGAGCTGGCCGATTTTCCTCGCCTTCGTGGGCGGCAGTGCCGAAGCCCATGTTGTGCCCGTGCTGGATTTCATCCGCTCGGGCGATCTGAACGTCCAATGGTCGCTGCGCGTGGATACGCTGACGGCGGTCATGCTGGTGGTGGTGACAAGCGTCTCCAGTCTCGTCCACCTCTATAGCTGGGGCTATATGTCGGAAGACCCCAGCCAGCCGCGCTTCTTTGCCTATCTCTCGCTCTTTACCTTTGCGATGTTGATGCTGGTGACGGCGGACAGCTTGGTGCAGATGTTCTTTGGCTGGGAAGGCGTGGGCCTGGCGTCCTATCTGTTGATTGGTTTCTGGTATCATAAGCCCAGCGCCAATGCGGCGGCGATCAAGGCCTTTGTCGTCAACCGTGTGGGCGATTTTGGCTTCTCACTGGGGATTTTTGGTGTCTTCCTCGTGTTCGGCACCGTCTCAATCCCGGCAATCTTGGAAGCTGCCCCGGCCTATGCCGGGTCAACCATTGGCTTCCTTGGCTATCGCATTGATACGATTACGCTGCTCTGCATCCTGTTGTTCATTGGCGCGATGGGCAAATCCGCCCAGCTGGGCCTGCACACATGGCTGCCGGACGCGATGGAAGGGCCAACGCCCGTCTCCGCGCTGATCCACGCCGCGACGATGGTGACAGCAGGCGTGTTCATGGTGTGCCGCCTTTCGCCGCTGTTTGAATTGTCGGAAACGGCAACGCACTTGGTGACGTATGTCGGCGCCGCCACGGCGCTGTTCGCGGCAACGGTAGGTACCACGCAGACGGATATTAAGCGCGTCATTGCTTACTCAACCTGTTCGCAATTGGGTTATATGTTCTTTGCAGCGGGCATTGGCGCTTATGGCGCGGCGATGTTCCACCTGTTCACGCACGCCTTCTTTAAGGCGCTGTTGTTCTTGGGTGCCGGCTCGGTCATCCATGCCATGCATCATGAGCAGGATATGCGCTATTATGGTGGCCTTCGGAAGCACATTCCGCTGACCTTCTGGGCGATGATGGCAGGGACGCTGGCGATTACCGGCGTTGGGGTTATTGGCGTCTTCGGCTTTGCGGGCTTCTATTCCAAGGATGCGATTATCGAAGCGGCCTTTGCCACGGGCACACAGGCTGGCGGCATTGCCTTTGCAGTTGCCGTGTTCGCCGCCTTGCTCACCAGCTTCTATAGCTGGCGCCTGATTTTCCTGACCTTCTTTGGAAAGCCGCGTTGGGCGCAGTCAGAACATATTCAGCACGCCGCGCATGACCATGGGCATGATCATCATGGCCACGATCCTGCTCATGACGCACATCCCGCGCATGGGGATCATGACGATGGCACTTTGGGCTATCATCCGCATGAAAGCCCCTTGCCGATGCTCGTGCCGCTGATTGTCCTTACTCTGGGGGCCGTCTTTGCGGGCTATGTCTGGCACAACCACTTCCTCGATGCGGAAATGGGTGTTGAATTCTGGCAGGGCAGCCTCGTTTTCGATGCGCATTTGATGCACGCCATGCATGAGGTGCCCCTGCTGGTGAAGCTTTCGGCCACGATTGTCATGATCCTGGGCCTCGCGCTGGCGTGGTGGGCCTATATTAAGGACACGAGCGTCCCGGCGCGCTTCACGGCGACTTTCCCGGCCATTTACAACTTCTTGCTGAACAAATGGTATTGGGATGAGCTGTACACTCTGCTCTTCGTCAAACCGGCTTTCTGGTTTGGCCGCCTCTTCTGGAAGAAGGGCGATGAAGGGACAATTGATCGCTTCGGCCCGCATGGCGCGGCAGAAGTTGTGCTGCAGGGCAGCCGCCTCGCTGTCCGGTTCCAGACCGGCTATCTCTATTCCTATGCCTTCGTGATGCTCCTTGGGCTCGTGGGCCTTGCAACTTGGGCGATGACGCGATGAGCTTTCCCATTCTCTCGACCATGATCCTGCTGCCCATTGCGGCAGCCTTGCTGACCATCTTCCTCAGCGGGCAGGCCGCCCGTGTGGTGGCGCTGGGCACCACTTTGGTGCTGCTGGGCCTTGGCATTGTGCTGTGGGATGGCTTTGATATTGGCGGCCCGCAATGGCAGTTTGTTGAGAATGCGCCGATTTTCGGTCGCTTTGCCTGGGCCTTGGGGATTGATGGCATTGCTTTGATGCTCATCGTCCTGTCGGTTTTCCTGATGCCGATCTGCATTCTCGCCAGCTGGGAGTCGATCGAAAAGCGGGTGCCCGAATATATGGCCGCCTTCCTGCTGATGGAGGCGCTGATGATTGGCGTCTTTGCAGCACAGGATATGTTCCTATTCTACATCTTCTTCGAAGCTGGCCTCATTCCAATGTATCTTATCATTGGCATTTGGGGCGGGGCCGACCGGATCAAGGCAAGCTATAAGTTCTTCCTCTACACGCTGCTCGGCTCGCTCTTGATGCTGGTGGCGATGCTGTGGATGTCGCGCGAAGCCGGCACCACCGATATTCCCTCGCTGATGCAATATAACTTCCCAGTAGAGGCACAGACATGGCTCTGGCTGGCGTTCTTCGCCTCCTTCGCGGTTAAAATGCCCATGTGGCCCGTCCACACGTGGCTGCCGGATGCGCACGTGCAGGCCCCAACGGCAGGCTCAGTCATTTTGGCCGGCGTGCTGCTGAAAATGGGGGGCTATGGCTTTATCCGCTTTTCGCTGCCGATGTTCCCAGAGGCGTCGGCGCAGCTGGTGTGGCTGGTCTTTGGCATGTCGATGATTGCCGTGGTCTACACGTCGCTCGTCGCGCTGGTGCAGCAAGATATGAAGAAGCTGATTGCCTATTCCTCGGTTGCGCACATGGCGTTCGTGACAATTGGCCTGTTCGCCTTTAACCGGCAGGGGATTGAGGGCGCATTGCTGGTCATGCTGGCGCACGGGCTTGTCTCGGGCGCGCTCTTCCTATGCGTAGGCGTCATCTATGATCGCCTCCACACGCGGGAGATTGCGCGTTATGGCGGCTTGTCGAACAATATGCCTTATTATGCGCTGTTCTTCCTGTTCTTTACCATGGCGAGCATTGGCTTGCCGGGTCTGGCGAACTTTGTGGGTGAATTTTTGGCGCTCGTCGGCGCGTATAAGGCCAATAGCTGGGTTGCCGCTGTTGCCACCACGGGCATTATTTTGGGCGCCGCCTATATGCTCTATCTCTATCGCCGCGTTGCCTTTGGCACGGCTGCTGGCGAGGACACGGCCTCTATGCGCGATATAACGCCGCGTGAATGGCTGACCTTGGCCCCCATTGCGGCGGCCACCTTGTGGATGGGTGTTTATCCCGAAAGCTTTATGGCGCCGATGCGCAATGACGTGACGGCGCTGCTGGCGCGGATTGAACGCACTGCGCCTGCCGGCGATGCCCAGTTAAAAATGGGTGCGGCCAAGCCCGCCCAAGCTCATTCTGCCGCGCATGGGGAGGCGCACTAATGTCTATTGTCGACTCTCTGCTTTTGACGCTGCCAGAATTGGTGCTGACTGGCGCTGCGCTGGCGCTGATGCTGGTTGCTGCCTTTGTGGGTGATAAGGCGACGCGCTTTGTTACTTTGGCGGCGATTGGCGCGCTAATTGGCGCCGCCGTTTCGCTGGGGGGGCGCGGTGTGGGCTTTGATGGCCTTTACAGCGCAGATGCCTTTTCTGATTTTACCAAGCTGCTGATTTATCTGGCGGCGGGTATTTCTCTGCTGCTGTCCACGCGCTTTTTCGCGGCGGAAGATCGGCTTCGGGCTGAATATCCCGTGCTGGTGCTGCTGGCGACTGTGGGCATGGGCATGATGGTTTCGGCGACGAACCTGCTCACGCTCTATGTTGGCCTCGAAATGCAGAGCCTCGCGGCCTATGTGCTGGCCAGCTTCATGCGCAAGGATGTGCGCTCAGCCGAGGCGGGCCTTAAATATTTCGTGCTGGGGGCGCTGGCGTCGGGCATTTTGCTCTATGGCATTTCGCTGCTCTACGGCTTTTCGGGCACAACCGATTATCACGCCATTGCCCGGTCGCTGGCCGATGGCGTGAATATGGGTGAGCTGTTCGGCATTGTCTTTGTGCTCGCCGGCTTGTCCTTCAAAATTGCCGCCGTGCCGTTCCATATGTGGACGCCCGATGTGTATGAAGGGGCTCCAACCCCCGTCACCACCTATTTCGGCACCGCGCCCAAGGTTGCCGCGGTTGCCTTGCTGGTCCGCGTGACGATTGAGGCAATGGGCAGCGCGGTTGCCAGCTGGCAGCAGATTTTGATCTTCACCTCGCTCGCCTCGATCATTCTGGGCGCTGTCGGCGCTATTGGGCAGGTCAATATCAAGCGGCTGCTGGCCTATTCGTCGATTAACAATATCGGCTTTGTGCTGGTGGGCTTGGCTGCGGGCACCGAGGCAGGCGTCTCCGCCACGCTGACCTATATGGTCATTTATGTGCTGATGACGCTGGGCAGCTTTGCCTGTGTGCTGCAAATGCGTGGGACCAATGGCGTCCATGTTGAAGATATTCAGAGCTTGGCGGGTCTGTCGCGGCGTCAACCGGCGCTGGCGGCCGCCTTTGCCATCTTCATGTTCTCACTCGCTGGTATTCCGCCGCTTCTGGGCTTTTGGGCCAAGTTTGTCGTCTTTGATGCTGCCGTGGCAGCTGGGCTGATGCCGCTGGCGGCCATTGGTATTGCGGCGTCGACGATTGGCGCCTTTTATTATCTGAAGGTCGTCAAGATCATGTATTTTGATGAGCCAACGGCAGAATTTGCGCCTGTTTCCAGCTATGTCGAAAGCGGCGTGATTGCGCTGACGGCAGTTGCGGTGTCGCCCATTGGCTATCTGGCGATCCCAATGCTGGGGGCGGCAACGGCCATCGCGGCCAAGGCGCTCTTCTGATCAACCGGTTCCGCGCGGTCGCCGAAACCGGCTCGACCAATGCTGATCTTCTCGCGCTGGCTGCGGCTGGCGCGGAAGAGGGGCTTTGGCTGCGGGCAGATCGGCAAAGCGCAGGCCGGGGCCGCATGGGCCGGGCGTGGGCCTCACCCCGGGGTAATTTTTACGGCAGCACAATTGTGCGGCCCCTGGCTAGTGATCCGGCACCGGCCTCGCTGGCCTTTGTCGCCGCCATTGCCTTGCACGACACATTGGCGCGGCTTGCCCCGGATGTGCGCGCCTTTATCAAATGGCCCAACGATCTGATGGTCGATGGCGCCAAGCTGTCCGGCATCTTGCTGGAACGCGCTGGCGATGGTGCGGTGGTGATTGGCATGGGCGTCAATTTGGCCTTCCATCCCACAGATTTGCCGCGTCCGGTGACGAGTTTGGCTGCATTTGGCGCACCAGTGCCCGATGTTGACAGCTTTCAATTTGAATTGGCGGATCGCTTTGCCGCATGGCTTGCCATGTGGCGCGGGGAAGGGTTAGCCGCAATTTGTGCGGAATGGCTATGCCGTGCGCACCCAATTGGCACGCCCTTGTCGGTTTCGGAGGCCAATGGGCAGGTGACGACAGGCGTGTTTCAGGGCCTTGCCGCTGATGGCGCGTTGCAGCTGCGCTTGGCGGATGGGCAGGTTCGTGCCATTCATGCAGGCGATGTATTTCTGGTTTGATGAAAAAGGATGGGCAGATGCTGCTCGCGATTGACGCTGGGAACACCAATATCAAATTTGCGCTGTTTGACGGGCTGGAGATTAAGGCCCGTTGGCGCATCGCAACCGATGCCCGGCGCACGGGCGATGAATATGCCGTGTGGCTGCTGCAATTGCTGGCGCTTGAAGGCTATCAGAAAAGCGATGTGACCGATGTCATCATCTCCACCGTTGTGCCGCGCGCGCTGCATAATTTGCAGGTGCTATCCTCCAAATATTTTGGGCTGGAAGCGCTGGTCGCCGGGCGGGGCAGCGTTAGCTGGGGCATTGAGCTGGATGTGGATGAGCCGCAAAATGTGGGTGCAGACCGCGCCTGCAACGCGACGGCGGCCCATGCGGGCCATCCGGGGGAGAAGATTGTGATCAGCTTTGGCACGGCGACCACAGTTGATCATGTGAGTGCAAGCGGGGCCTATCGCGGCGGCATTATTGCCCCCGGTATCAACTTGTCGCTTGATGCGCTGGTCGCGGCGGCCGCGAAATTGCCACGCATTGCAATTGAAGCACCCGCGACGGACTCCGTGATTGGCCGGACGACCGAAAGCCAGATGCTAATTGGCATTTATTGGGGCTATGTCGCGATGATTGAAGGTCTCATTGCGCGGATGAAGGCGCAAATTGGGGGCGATGTCAAAGTCATTGCCACGGGGGGATTGGCTGTGCTGTTTCAGCAGCACGCACATCTTTTTGATGCTGTAGATGGCGATTTGACTCTGCGGGGCCTTGCCATTCTCTACGCACGCCGCGATGGCAGGTTATGACTCACCCCAAAGATGAACTTCTCTTCCTCGCCTTAGGCGGGTCCGACGAGATTGGCATGAACGTCAATCTCTATGGTTGCCAAGGCAAATGGCTGATGGTTGACCTTGGCATTACCTTTGCGGGCAATGATTATCCCGGTGTAGAAATCATCTTGCCTGATCTCGAATTTATTGAAGATCGGAAGAAAGATCTGCTCGGCATCGTCCTGACGCATGGTCATGAAGATCATATTGGCGCGGTGCCCTATCTGGCGGCAGACCTTGGCGTGCCGCTTTATGCGACGCCCTTCACGGCGGGCCTTGTTCGCCGCAAGCTGGAAGAAGAAGGCTTGGGCGAAGAAGTGGACCTGCGCATTCTGCCAATGGCGGGCCAAGTCGATATTGGCCCCTTTGGGTGCGAGCTTGTCCCGCTGGCCCATTCCATCCCGGAAATGAGCGCCGTTCTTATTCACACGCCCTATGGCCGGATTTTCCATACCGGCGATTGGAAGCTGGATGACGCCCCCGTTATTGGCACGCCCAGCACCGTTGAGCGGCTGACGAAGATTGGCGATGGCGGCGTATTGGCGCTGGTGTGTGATTCGACCAATGTTTTCAATGCCGAAGCCAGTGGCAGCGAAGGCAGCGTCTATCCCGGATTGCTAGAGCATGTTCGTGCAGCCAAGGGCCGTGTGGTCGTCACCAGCTTTGCCTCCAACGCCGCACGCCTGCAAACGCTGGCGCGTGTGGCAAAGGAAACAGGGCGTAAGCTGTGCTTGGCGGGCCGATCCTTGCAACGCATTCTCACAGTCGCCCAAGCCAATGGCTATCTGACGGACTTGCCAGAGCTGGTGGATATGGAGGCCGTGGACGGCCTGCGCCGCAATGAAGTGCTGGTCATTGCAACCGGCGGGCAGGGGGAACCGCGCGCCGCCTTGGGCCGCATTGCCGAGGGCACACACCCGATTAAGCTGGAGGAGGGCGATACCGTCATTTTCTCTTCACGCCAGATTCCCGGTAATGAAATGGCGATTGGCCGGGTGATGAACCAATTGGCACGCGCCAATGTGCGGATGGTCACTGAAAAACAGGGCCATGTCCATGTCTCGGGCCATCCGGCGCGGCCAGAATTGGCCTTGCTCTATGGCTGGCTGCGTCCGCAGATTTTGGTGCCCGTGCATGGCGAACGGCGGCATATGGCAGAACAAGCGCGTTTCGGCCTATCACAAGGGATTCCCCAAGCTCTTGTTCAATCCAATGGCGATGTTGTTCGCCTCGCGCCCAAGGGGCCAGAGATTATTGGCCAAGAACGCAAAGGCCGGTTGGTGTTGGATGGCGATGTTATTTTGCCCGCAGATGGCACGACCATGAATGAACGGCGCAAGCTATCGATCAACGGGCTGATTTCGGTGGCTGTGGCGCTCGATCAATCGGGTCGTCTGGTCGCAGAGCCGTCATGCCGTTTGTTGGGCGTGCCCGTGGAAGAGGATAAGCCAGATTTTCTGGACGAAGCGGCGTCGGCTGCGGCCAAGGCAGCAAGCTCTGGCGAGCGCGATGAAAACCGCCTGCGGGAGGCTATTCGTTTGGCTGTGCGCCGTGTGGCAACCAGCTGGACAGGTAAAAAACCGATTGTCGAAGTGCATGTGATGCGCGAAAAGGCTGGCCTATGAAATGGACTTCTGTTCTTGCCATTTATTGCCTGTTCTGGGTGATGAGTGCCTTTTTCGTCATGCCCTTTTTTGTGCGGACCGCAGAGGAAGAGGGGGCAGAGCTTGTTCCCGGCCAGGCGGAAAGCGCACCGCATAATTTCCGTCCCCGGGCGATCCTGTTGTGGACAACGATTGTGGCGGCGGTACTCTTCCTGCTCTATTACGCCAATTATACAAATGGCTGGATTGTCGCAGAAGATTTGGATTTTACGCGCTAACCGCGGGTTAATCCTTATTTGCGCAACCGCTCAATCGCCTGGGCCAGCGTGACATAGAGCTTGCCAGCATCTGATGAGAGCAGGGTCACGCTGAACACATCGCCATCCCGCGTGGCCATCACATTGCGCAACATGGCCTCAAAATCATGGATATACTGGTTGACCTGCGCTTGGAACGCCTCGTCATCCGCATAAAGGCGGCGGATTTCTCGGGCTTCTGTGCCACTTGCCAGCTTGACGGCCCGCCGCGTGAAAATGCCGCGTTCGCCGCGCAAATAGGCGCCCCATGCCGCCTCTGTCACCTCAGTTGAGAGGATTTGGCTGACATTAATTGCGTTAGAGTTCAGCGCCTCGACCAACCGACCCATACGGCGTGCGAATTGTGCGCTATCCCCTCTGACCGCTGCGTCTTTGGCATCTTCAATCTGATCTTCCAGCCCCAAAGTTGCGGCACTGATTTGGGCGACTTCTGCTGTCAAATCGGCTGTTGCCTGACGGGCAGCGGCAATGGCCTGTTCGGCCCGCTGGGCAATGAGCGACATCTGCTCTTCCA
>JBEDNE010000098.1:0-3085 GCA_041170745.1 Pseudomonadota bacterium | reverse complement strand
AATTCCAATACTTTAATGGTGAGCCGTGCTGGATTCGAACCAGCGACCTACTGATTAAAAGTCAGTTGCTCTACCGACTGAGCTAACGGCCCGACCTTGGATGCGCTCCCCTATGCGCCGGGGGCCTTGCGGTCAAGGCGCGCCTTTAGATGAGCTATGCAAAGATGCAATATCGGGTGGCGCCAGCGGGGCGCAATCTGCACCAAAGGGGTAAGAACAAAAGGGCGATTGGCCAGCTCTTTATGCGGAATGCACAAGCGCGAACTGACAAAAGCGCCGTCTGACCATAGCAGAATATCAAGATCCAACGGGCGCGCGCGCCAAGGCTGGCCGCCCATTTTGCGCCCAAAGCGGCATTCCAACTGCTTTAAATAGTCAAGCAGCGCTTCGGGATCCAAATCTGTTTCAATCAGTGCCGCGCCATTGGCGTAGAGGCGGTGCGAGGGGCCAATCGGCCGAGAGGCGAGGATGGGGCTGGCACACAGTAGCTGCACAGGCCCGGCATCAAGGGCGTTCAGCGCTGCACGAAGCACATGGGCCGGGGCACCATGATGCGGATGCCGCATATTTGACCCCAAAGCGATGGCAAAGCTTGTGCGCATGGTCTGGCCCGCTTAAGCGCCTTCTGACATCATGACCAGTCCTTCCCTTTTGACCGCCGCCCTGCCCAGCCCTTTGGCTGATGTGGAACCCCCGCATAACTGCGCGCTCTGCCCTCGATTGGTGCAGCATCGTGCTGCCTGTCAGTCAGAATTCCCGAATTTCTGGAATGCCCCGGTGCCCGCTTTTGGCGATCCTGAGGCATGGCTTGCCATTGTTGGCCTTGCACCCGGAAAGCATGGGGCCAACCGCACCGGGCGGCCTTTTACGGGCGATCCTTCGGGTGATATGCTCTTTGCCGCTCTTGGCACAGCGGGCCTGCTCAATTTTGTCCCGCCAGAGCCGCCGCGCTATCTGCCCGGCAGTTTTCGCGATGATGGCGCCCAGTTGAAGGGCGTCATGATTCTGAATGCTGTCAAATGCCTGCCGCCCGAAAACAAGCCCACGCCAGAAGAGATGCGAAATTGTCGTCCCTATTTGGAACAGGCGTTGCACAGCCTACCCAAGCTGACGACAATTATCGCGCTGGGCCAAATTGCGCATCAATCCACTGTCAAAGCCTGTGGCGAAAAACTGCCCAAAAGGCGCTTTGCCCATGGGGCCGTGCATCACTTGCTAGATGGCCGCCGCCTCATCGACAGTTATCACACCTCGCGCTATAACCAGAACACAGGTCGGTTGACGCAACGCATGATGGAAGAGATATTTGCACTTGCGTTGACTTGACGGCATAGTCATGTCGCATCTGTGCAAAGAAGTGTTGCGTGATCCTATTTGCTTTGCCAGCCTTGATGCTGGCCACCCCAACCCTTTCGCCTGAAACGGTTGCTGTGCCTGTGATTGAACGGCCTATGGTCCGGCCCAACCCCTCCCCAAGCCCCAGCCCGGCACCCGCATCTGCAACACCGGCCCGGGCTGAAGCCAACCCACCCCCAGCTGCCAGAGCAAAGCCTGTGGCAAGTGCGCCCCCGCGCAAGCCCTGCGCGCTTGGCTGCCTAACCCCTGTCGAAGCCATTAGCTTTGCGGATAATGTTGCGCCCAAAGCAGGAATTGCGGGTGAGTTTGATCTGACTGTGATGAGCGTGGGCGAACAACAAGGCCGCTATTATCTGAACTCCGAGACAGATTATCGGGAACGCAATTGCCTGACCGTCGTGGTCACCCCCAGCGTTGTTCAATCTATGATGGGTTCAGCCGATCTCGCAGGCCTTGCTGCGCGCATGAAAGGCAAGCGCATTGCCGTGCAAGGCATTGCCCGGCGTGTCCGCATTGACCTGACAGACAATGGGCAAGCAACTGGCAAATATTATTATCAGGTCCATGTTGTCGTCACGGACCCGCGGCAAATTGTGATGAATTAAATATCTTCGGCAATTCGCCCATAAAGCTGTGGCCGGCGATCACGGAAAAAGCCAAAGGTCGCACGGTGTTTGCGCACAATGTCAAAATCAAACACCGCATCGAGCACACCTTCGGTGCCATTGCCCATTTCGGCGACAAAATCGCCGCGCTCATCCGCGATAAAGCTATGGCCGTAAAAGCTCATCTCACCTTCTACGCCAACCCGGTTGGCAGCGACCACGGGCACCACATTGGACACCGCATGGCCAATCATCGCGCGACGCCAAAGCCGTGATGTATCCAGATCCTCCGCCTCAGGCTCATCGCCAATGGCAGTCGGGAAAAACAGAATATCTGCCCCCATCAGCATCATCGCGCGGGCCGTTTCGGGATACCATTGGTCCCAGCAAATGCCGATGCCGACGGTGCCATAGCGCGTCGGCCAAACGCGAAAGCCCGTATTGCCGGGGCGGAAATAGAATTTTTCATTATAGCCCGGGCCATCAGGAATATGGCTTTTGCGATAGACGCCCATCACGTCGCCCTGATCATCAATCATCGCGAGGCTGTTGTAATAATGCTGGCCATCGCGCTCAAAAAAACTGGTGGGGATATAGACGCCTAAGTCCTTCGCCAGCTTTTGCATGGCTTTGACAGCTTTGTGACTGTCGACAGGTGCCGCCCGGCTAAAAAAGGCCTCATTCTGCACCTTGCAGAAATAATGGCCCTCAAACAGTTCGGACGGCAGAATCACTTTCGCGCCGCGCTGGGCAGCGGCGCGGACCAGCGTTTCGACACGGTCGATATTGGTATCCATGTCGTCCGTAAACGACTGTTGAAGGGCGGCAACGTGCATCTTGGTCATGCGCCCCATATAAAGCCTTGATCAGCGAACCCTATCGAAAAATGCACTCATATCATCGCGCACGGGTGCAATGGCCCGGAAGGGCCGTGCAAAGGCCATGATGATGCCACTATGGCCCACGCCCTCATAAATGAGCGTTGAGGCCTTTGCCCCGGCCCGGGTTTGCGCCGCAACCAGCGCGGTGCTGTTGCGTGGTTTGACAGTTGTATCCGCGCTGCCGGTGAAGAGCCGCATTGGTCCAACGCCCGCACGCGCGAACGTGATGGGCTGGGTGGGCTT
>JBEDNE010000097.1:0-4078 GCA_041170745.1 Pseudomonadota bacterium | reverse complement strand
GATGATGACAGCTTCGTTTCTGGATGGGCGTGCGCGCTTTTTGGGCTATGCGGGGCTATTGCCGCAAATCTTCGCAGTTCTGCTGCTGAGTGATGAGGGGTTGCGCTGGACGGCGCTCGCCGCAGGTTTTGGCTATGCGGCCTTTATCTTCAGCTTTTTGGGCGGCGTTTGGTGGGGCCTTGGCATCAGCAACCCGCAGGCCCCACGCTGGATTTATGGGGCGGCCGTTCTGCCCAGCCTGATTGCGCTCGCGGCCTATCTGCCGTGGATTTTTGGCTGGAGCTGGCCGGGGCCTTCGCTGGCCGTCATGTCCGCCTGCCTTCTGTTCAGCCCCTTGGTCGATCGGGAAATCGCTTTGACGCTTAGCTTGCCCCAAGGCTGGCTGGCTCTGCGCCGCACCCTTTCGCTGGGCCTTGGCGCGCTGACCGCCGTGCTGGCGGCAACCACTTTCCTCATTCAACCCTAAGGCCGCCTTTCACGCAGAAATGCTTGACGCGCGCCTGCCCAAAGTGGCAAGGCCGCGCTGCGCGAGAGGATGGCCCGGCCCCTCCATGCGATGCGGGTGTAGCTCAATGGTAGAGCAGAAGCCTTCCAAGCTTACGACGAGGGTTCGATTCCCTTCACCCGCTCCAGCCTTTTAGATCTTTCAGGCTTCGCTTCGATTAGAACCGACTTGCGGGCTCGTGCTCCGGCCTTGAGCCGGAGCCCAGGGTCACCGCGTAAATGAGGCAGGCATGGCGCTAATGTCTAGGCTCCGGCTCAAGGCCGGAGCACATTATGTGTCCCGCGCTTTCCGCCGCGCTCCTCACCCCCGCAGCACGGCCCCCAGCTTCGTCGCTGCTGCAACCACGCGCTCGGCAATGGCCTTCAAATCCTCTTCGCCATAGCTTTTCTCAACGGGCTGCAGCGTTACTTCGATCGCCAGCGACTTTTGCCCCTCGGGCACGCCAGCGCCCATAAACTGGTCAAACAGGCGGGCTGCGGTGATATTGTCCTTATCTGATCCCTTAATCACGCGGACGAGATCTCCTGCCGGAAGGTCAGCAGGCACAAGGAAGGCAAAATCGCGCGTCACGGCTTGCAGCGCGGGCGGCGTATAGGCCGGGCGCATAAAGCCATTGCCACTGCCGCGCTTGGCGGGGATGGCATCGAGATAGATTTCGGCAGCCATCACCGCGCCGTCCAGATCAAAGGCCTTGGCGGCATTGGGGTGGAGCGCGCCAAAGCTGGCGAGGATGGTTTTCGGCCCCAGGCGCAGCGTGGCGGATTGGCCGGGGTGGAAATGCGCGCCCGCATCGCCCATCACTTGCAGATTATCAACAGGCGCTCCTGCCGCTGCGAGCAGCGCGAGCACTTCGGCCTTGATGTCATAGGGGTCAAAGCTCTGCGCCTTGCCGCTGGCCCAGCCACGCGCTTGGCGTTCGCCCGCCAGCACCAGCCCAAGGGTCAGCTTTTCGCCGTCGGCCAGATAGCGGCGGCCCAGCTCAAACAGGCGGACAGAGCTTGCCCCCCGGTCCAAATTGCGGCCCGCAGCAGAGAGGAGACCCGGCAGCAGCGAGGGGCGCATGACTTTCATGTCCTCGCTAATCGGGTTGGCCAGCGTCCATGTCCCGCCACCGAACACAGCAGCTTGCGCCTCGGGCAGGAACGACCAGTTGATTGCCTCATTCAGCCCGCGTGCAGCGGCCGTGCGGCGCATCCGGCGTTCCACCTTTTGCATGGGGGTTGCGGTGGGCTTAGCCACGCCTTCCGCACGCGGCAGCGCGGTCGAGGGGACATTGTCCAGCCCAATGATGCGGATGACTTCTTCGACCAAATCAGCCGGGCCATCCACATCGCGCCGCCAAGTCGGCACAGTGACTTGATTGCCTGCAACGGCGAAACCCAAAGAGGTCAGAATGGCTGTCTGCTTCTCTTGTGGTACATCCATGCCGCCCAAACGCGCGCATAGGCCAAAATCATAGCTCAGCGTCTTTTGCGCCAGCGGAGGCTCCCCCGCGCGGACAATGTCAGACGCTTCGCCGCCGCAGATGTCGAGGATCAGGCCGGTCAGCAAGGCCAACCCATCCTCTAAAAAGGCGGGGTCCACGCCGCGTTCAAAGCGGCTGCGCGCGTCGGATGTCAGGGCAAGCGACTGGCCGGTCTTCGCAATCCGCTCTGGCGTGAAATAGGCGACTTCCAACAGCACATCGCGTGTGGTTTCGGCGCAGCCGGAATGTTCACCACCCATAATGCCCGCAATGTCATGCACGCCAGCTTCATCGGCAATCACCGTCATATCGCTGGTGAGCGTATAATCCTTGCCATTGAGCGCGGTGACCGTCTCGCCGTCCGTTGCGCGGCGGGCAGAAACAGCGCCCGTCAGCTTTGCCAGATCATAGGCATGGCTGGGCCGCCCATGATCGAGCATTACATAATTGGTAATATCGACCAGCGCGGAAATCGGGCGTTGGCCTGCGGCCTTCAGGCGCGCCTGCATCCAATCCGGGCTTTCGCCATTGGTCACGCCGCGCACAACCCGCCCATAAAAAGCGGGGCAGCCTTCGGGGTCAGCAATGCGGATTTCGGTGGGGCAGGGGAAGCTGCCCGCAATGGTGGGGACGTTCAGCGGCTTTAACGTGCCAAGGCCCGCTGCCGCCAAATCCCGCGCAATGCCCCGCACGCCCATGCAATCCTGCCGATTGGGGGTGATCGCAACGTCAATAATGGGATCATCCAGCCGCGCATAATCGGCAAAATTCACGCCAATGGGCGCGTCGCTGGGCAATTCGATGATGCCATCATGGTCATCGCCCAATTCCAGCTCACGCGTCGAACACATCATGCCGTTCGATTCCACGCCGCGAATGGCCGCCACGCGCAGCACCATGCCATTGGCCGGCACTGTTGCACCCGGCATACCAAAGACGCCAACCAAGCCCGCGCGCGCATTGGGCGCACCGCACACGACCTGCAACGGTCCATCGCCTGCGTCGACCGAGAGGACTTGCAGCTTATCCGCCTGCGGATGCCGCTCTGCCGTCAACACTTTGGCAATGCGAAAACCGGACAGCTTTTCGGCTGGGTTTTCAATGCCTTCAACTTCAAGGCCAATGCGGTTCAGCGCATCCGCCACGCCCTGAATATCTGCGTTCGTATCAAGATGCTCTTTCAGCCAAGACAGGGAGAATTTCATGCGCCTACCCCCCCGCTCAATGTGGGGACATCCAAGGCCGCAAAGCCATAATGTTTCAGCCAGCGCAGATCACCGTCGAAAAAGGCGCGCAAATCATCCATCCCATATTTCAGCATGGCCAGCCGGTCGACGCCGGTGCCAAAGGCAAAGCCCTGATATTCATTGGGGTCGAGCCCACAGGCCGCGATCACGCGGGGGTGGACCATGCCCGAGCCTAAAACTTCCATCCAGCCTTCCGAGCCGCCAATCACGCGCTTCCCATTCACCAGCGTGTAGCCCACATCCACTTCGGCGCTTGGCTCGGTAAAGGGGAAATAGCTGGGCCGCAGCCGCAGGACGACATCCTCGCGCTCAAAAAACGCCTTGAGGAAGGTCTCCAGCGTCCATTTGAGGTGCCCCATATGAATGCCCTTATCAATGACAAGGCCTTCAATCTGGTGGAACATCGGCGTGTGCGTGGCATCGCTGTCGGATCGATAGACGCGGCCCGGCGCAATCACGCGAATGGGCGGTTTTTGATTTAGCATCGTGCGGATTTGCACGGGCGATGTGTGCGTGCGCAGCAGCATCCGCTTGCCATCCACGGCCGCCTCTTCGGGGAAGTAGAAAGTGTCATGCATCGCGCGCGCCGGATGCGTTTCCGGGATGTTGAGCGCGGTGAAATTATGCCAATCATCTTCCACTTCCGGCCCTTCGGCCACCGCAAAGCCCATATCGGCAAAAATTTCGGCCAGCTCATCCATCACTTGGCTCACCGGGTGGACCGAACCTGCGGGGGCATCGGGCGCCGGCAGCGTCATGTCCAGCCGCTCGGTCGCCAGCCGCGCATTGAGCGCCGCGCTTTCGAGCGCATCCTTTTTCGCCGCAATTGCGCCTGTCACCGCTTCGCGCAGGCCATTGATC
>JBEDNE010000096.1:0-5546 GCA_041170745.1 Pseudomonadota bacterium | reverse complement strand
CCATCAGCTTGAACCGATCACCAGCGGCAATCACATCTTGCGCGGCATTCACAACTGCCAAAGACATTGGCTGCAACGATGCAACCACAGGCGGGGGCGCGGGGTCCACACAGGCCTTAGCCTCAGGCGCCTCAATGGCTTGGCTGGGCTGATATTGGGCATCTGCCAAATTGCGGGGCGCAGGCATGGCCGCGCAGCCGACAAGCGCCAGCGCAGCGAACATAAGGGAGGTCATCTTGGGGAACATCATGCGGGCCTCTGAGTTGCGCCCACCCTGCCAGCAACCACCGTGCCAGATTTTGCACGGTGATGAAAAGCAGGCCCAATACAGGGGTTTCGCGCCATCCAACGAGCAGGCTAAACAGGTCAAGGCTTGCAAAGTGCGGCCAAATGCCTTTGCAAATTGCAAATAGGGTCCATTGCAATTTGCAAAAGCTTTGCCGCAAACAGCCTGAAATCCTTATCTTTCTTGGCTTGGCACGATCTCTGCCAAACACAGCACCGTCATTTTTCTAACCCGTCAAAATGAGGTGCGCCCATGCCCATAAGAAAACCTATCCGCAAAGCTGTGTTCCCCGTTGCCGGGCTTGGCACCCGGTTTTTGCCAGCCACCAAAGCCATGCCCAAGGAGATGCTGCCGATTATTGATCGACCGCTGATCCAATATGCCGTCGACGAAGCCCGCGAGGCAGGGATTGAGCAGCTTGTGTTCATTACCGGCCGGGGCAAAACCGCAATTGTCGAACATTTCGACATGGCCTTTGAGCTGGAAACCACAATGCGCGATCGGAACAAGGCCTTGGACGTGCTGGAGCCCACCCGCATTGAACCCGGCAATCTGCTGACCGTGCGTCAACAAGTGCCGCTGGGCCTTGGCCATGCCATTTGGTGCGCGCGCGCCGTTGTGGGGGATGAGCCCTTTGCCGTAATCTTGCCCGATGAGCTCATGGTCGGCGCAACCGGTTGCCTGAAACAAATGGTCGATGCCTATGACAAGGTTGGTGGCAATCTGATCTCGGTTCTTCCCGTGCCGCGCGAGGAGGTCTCCAGCTATGGCGTCATCGCGCCGGGCGCGGCGCATGGTCGGCTGACGCAAGTCAAAGGCTTGGTTGAAAAGCCGCGCATTGAAGACGCGCCCTCCAACTTGATTGTGTCTGGCCGATATATTCTCCAGCCCGACGTGATGCAGATATTGGACGGGCAAGAAAAAGGCGCAGGCGGTGAAATTCAGCTGACCGATGCCATGGCGCAACTGATTGGGCGACAAGCCTTTCATGCGGTTACCTTTGAAGGTCGCCGATTTGATTGTGGCAGCAAGGCGGGCTTTGTTGAAGCAACGCTGGCCCTGGCCTTGGCACGCGCTGACTTGGCCGAAGATGTCCGCAAATCGGCCACAGACTTGCTTGCTCCAGCCTGAAGCGTCGCCCTAGGCCAGATCAACAGTTGAACCGCACCCCAAAGCAGGGCATCTGCGGGCCATGTCTCGCCTCTTCATCTTTGGCCTTGGCTATAGTGCCAGCCATATTGCGCAGGCCGCCCAAGCACGTGGCTGGGAGGTAATCTCTACAGGCACGCAGGGCAGCATCCGCTTTGACGATGCAGCCTCGGTGCGCATGGGGCTGGATGGGGCGACACATATTTTGTCATCCGTCCCGCCCATGGCAGATGGCGATCCTGTGCTAGAAACCTATGGGGCTGAACTGCAGGCCGCACGCACGCGCGGACTATGGCTTGGCTATTTGTCCTCCACAGGCGTTTATGGCGATGTGGGCGGGGCCTGGGTGGATGAAAGCGCGCCCGTAAAAGGCCGCCGCGCCAACCGCAATGAGGCGGACTTGGCCTGGCAAGAACTTGGGGCACGCGTCTTTCGCTTGCCGGGCATTTACGGCCCGGGCCGATCTGCGCTCGACCGAATTGCAGACGGCCGGGCGCACCGCATTGATGTGGCAGACCAAGTGTTTAGCCGCATCCATGTGGCTGATATTGTTTCCGGCGTCCTCGCTGGATTTGCCGGGCCGGCAGGCGTTTATAATCTGGCAGATGATCTGCCGTGCGGGCAAAATGCAGTTATTGAATATGGCTGCGATTTGCTGGGCCGGGCCTATCCACCGCTGCAATCCATGGATGCAGCCGGCCTGTCCCCCATGGCCCGTGCCTTTTATGCCGAAAATCGTCGGGTCGCCAATGGCAAGGCCAAGCGACTCTTGAGATGGCAGCCCCGCTATGCGGATTATCGCTTGGGGCTGGCCGCCTGTTACGCCGAGGCCTGACGGGGGGGCGCCAGCGCGATGACCATACCAATCATCACAATCACACCACCTGCTATGGTCAGCGGCACCCAGCGATAGCCTTCAAACAGTGTCGAAATGGCCATAGCGACCACGGGGATCAGCACATTGGAAAAGCCAGCCTTGCCCGGCCCAATGATGCGCACAAGGCCAAAATAGAGCGTGAAGGTGACAGCACTGGCCGCAATCGCCAAATATCCAAGCCCCAGATAAAAGCCGAGGCTGGTCCCCAAAACGGGCGGGCCCAGCGTGATCCATGACCACAGGGCGTTCATGGAAGTTCCAAAAAGCATGGAATAGCCAATCAGGCTCATCATCGGCAGGCGGCGGGCCCGTTCTGTCGCTTGCATCACATTGGCAACAGAAGCCGTTAGGACGGCAGCGATTGTTAGGCCAACGCCCAACAGCGTCTGGCTGGCGCTGGCAATGGTCGGCGTGGCGCTGTTGTTTGTGCATGAAGTGCGGGCCGACCCTGCCAGCGCCGATCCCAACACAAAGCGGCGGCTGACCTTATCGTCCAAGAAAATGCGGCCCAAAATGGCATTGGGCACCACCAACAGCGCAAAAACAACAGCCACCAAGCCTGAGGTGATATGATGCTCTGCTTCATAGACAAGATTGAAATTCATCGTGAATTGCAGGGCACCAATAAAGGCCGCAAAGCCCAATTCTGCGCGGGTAAAGCGCACGCGCTGGCCGCTAATGGCCGCTGCCACCAGCATCGCCAGCCCGCCAAGTAAAAAGCGATAGGTGACAGACCAGCTGGGCGGCACTTCAGCAATTTGGCCGCGAATGACAAACCAGGTGGAGCCCCAGATCAACGTAATGATCGTAAAGGGGATCAGAACCTTGGGGTTCAAAAAACTGGGTTGCGCGTGCCGATCCGTCACAAGGCAGCAATCGCACTGGCAAAAGCTGAAATTTCGGCCTCCGGCTGATCCCAACTCACCACAAAGCGCACCTCACCCTCGGCCCAATCATAAAAGTCAAAGCCCTGAGCACGCAGCTTGGCCGCTTCATCAGGCGTCATCCGGGCAAAGACTTCATTGGCCTCAACAGGATGAAGCAATCGGCCCGCACAGGCTTTGGCAAGCACCTGTGCGCCTGCATTCGCGGCGCGCGCGTTGTCCAGCCAGACGTCGTTTTCAATCAAGCCCACAATTTGCGCGGCCAGATAGCGCCCTTTGGACAATAAATGCCCCGCACGCTTGCGCCGTTCCACCACGCCAGCCGCTTTTGCTTTGTCAAAATAGACAAGGCATTCGGCGGACATGCCGCCATTTTTGGTAAAGCCAAAGGACAGCACATCCACGCCTGCCCGCCATGTCACATCGGCAGGCGTGCAGCCCAGCGTCACCAGGGCATTGGCAAAGCGGGCACCATCCATGTGAAAGCCAAGGCGATGCGCTTTGGCAAGTTCACCCAGTGCAGCGACCTCATCAGGCGTATAGACTCGGCCATATTCCGTGGCATTGGTAATCGACAGCGCGTGCGGCTGTGCCCAATGGACACCGCCCGGCGTGGTCGCCAGCTTTTGCCGCAGCGCCTCTGCCGTCACTTTGGCGCCCTCTCCCTCAATCAACGCCAGCTTGGCGCCATGCGTGTAAAATTCGGGCGCGCCACATTCATCATTCTGGATATGCGCATCTTTATGGCACAGCACGCTGCCATAAGGCGGGCACAGGCTGGCAAGGGCAATAGAATTGGCGGCCGTGCCCGTCGCAATCCAAACCGCTGTTACGTCCCTTTCAAAGACGTGCGACAACAAAGACTCAAGCGACTGGCTAATGGCATCCCCATCATACGCCGTATCGACATGATTGGCCCGGGCCATGGCCTCAAGCACAGCAGGATGCACACTGGCGGCATTGTCAGAAAAAAAGCGCATAGCCAGCCTCTTGGCGGCAGCTTTCCCAGTGGTCAACAGAGACGAAGGGGCGATGGTGCTGCTGGCGAGGATTGAACTCGCGGCCTCTCCCTTACCAAGGGAGTGCTCTACCACTGAGCTACAGCAGCGCGACCATTAAAAGGGCGCCGAGAGGATCCGGCGCACCGCAATGAGGCGCGCCTATGAACAAAAGCTATGGACGGGTCAAGCACATCACGCCAAATGGGCATCAAATGAGCAAGAATGATCCCGAACGCGCCCGCCGCCTTGCTGAAGCGCTGCGTGCGAATCTGAAAAAACGCAAAGCGCCGAAAGCGGAAGACACCGCCGCAGCGCCGCCAGCACCCTCGAAGGAATAGGCGCGCCTTACCCGAGCGAGCGGCAGGCCTGCTCCAGCCAATCGCGCACGTCCCCCTCCAGTTGCGGGCCGACAATTGCAAGCACCTGCGCGTGATAGTCATCCCACCAGCGCAATTCGTCGCGGGTCATAAGGCTTGTATCAACCAAGGTTCGGTCAATCGGCGCGAAGGTCAGCGTCTCAAAGCCAAGATAACGCCCTTCCGCGCCCGCAATCTCCCGCTCTTCCACCAGCACCAGATTTTCGGTGCGGATGCCATATGCGCCCGATTTGTAATAACCGGGCTCGTTGGACAGGATCATCCCTGGCTGCAAAACCTCTTCCGTCCCAGCTTGCCCGCCTGCGCTTTTGGCGATGCGCTGCGGCCCTTCATGAACCGAGAGGAAAGCCCCCACGCCATGGCCTGTGCCATGCGCATAATCGAGGCCCGCCTCCCAGAGATACTGGCGGGCAAGTGTATCAAGCTGACTGCCCCGCGTCCCTGCCGGAAAGACCGCGCGAGAAAGCGCAATATGGCCTTTGAGCACCCGCGTGAAGCGGTCCTTCATTTCCGCCGTGGGTTCGCCCGGGCCGATCCAGATCGTGCGCGTCACGTCGGTCGTCCCATCCAGATACTGCCCGCCCGAATCGACCAGATAGATGCTGTTGGGGTCCACGGCGCGATTGCTCGCCTCATCCACCTTATAATGGCAGATCGCCGCATTGGGACCAGCCCCCGAAATCGTATCGAACGACAGGTCAACCAGCTTGCCCGTTGCCTTGCGGAAATCTTCCAGCTTGGCCGCCGCGGACAATTCGGTCTGGCCGCCCTTGGGCGCTTCCAACGTCATCCAGTGCAAAAAGCGCGTTAGCGCTGCCCCATCCCGCTTTTGCGCAGCGCGATGGCCCGCCTGCTCCACCGGGTTTTTAATGGCTTTGGGCAGGACTGTTGGGTCTCGCACCTCAACGATGTTGGCTCCGCCCTGCGCCAGCCGATCAAAGATGGCGGCGACCGCGCGTTCAGGATCAACAG
>JBEDNE010000095.1:0-8237 GCA_041170745.1 Pseudomonadota bacterium | reverse complement strand
ACCCTGTTCTCTCCAAGGACCCAGCATGAGCACCAACCCCGCCGCCAGCTATTCTGTTACTGATGGATTTTTCTCGCGCAGCATTGCCGAAAATGATCCTGAAATTGCGGGTTGGATCAGCAAAGAGCTGGGCCGCCAGCGCGACAAGATTGAGCTGATCGCCTCGGAAAATATCTGCTCGCGCGCGGTGCTTGAGGCGCAAGGATCGATCCTCACCAACAAATATGCCGAAGGCTATCCGGGCCGCCGCTATTATGGCGGGTGCGAATATGTTGATGAAATTGAGACGCTGGCCATTGAGCGCGCCAAAAAGCTGTTCGGCGCGAACTTTGCCAATGTGCAGCCTAATTCGGGCAGCCAGATGAACCAAGCCGTTTTCCTCGCGCTGTTGCAGCCGGGCGATAGCTTCATGGGTCTGGACCTCGCAGCAGGCGGGCATTTGACGCATGGCTCGCCTGTCAACATGTCCGGCAAATGGTTTAAGCCCGTGCCTTATGGCGTGCGCCGCGAAGACCAAGTGATTGATATGGATGAAGTCGCCCGTTTGGCGCGCGAAAATCGGCCCAAGCTGATCATCTGTGGTGGCACGGCCTATTCGCGCTTTTGGGATTGGGCGCGCTTCCGCGAAATCGCCGATGAAGTGGGTGCGTTTTTGCTGGCCGATATGTCGCATATTTCGGGCCTTGTGGCGGGCGGCGTTCACCCCAGCCCTGTGCCCCATGCGCATGTGACGACCACAACGACGCACAAATCGCTGCGTGGCCCGCGTTCAGGCATCATCCTGTCAAATGATGAAGCCATTGCGAAGAAGATGAACAGCGCCATCTTCCCCGGCCTGCAAGGTGGCCCCTTGATGCATGTGGTGGCCGCTAAGGCCATTGCCTTTGCCGAAGCGATGAAGCCAGAGTTTAAGGCCTATGCGCAGGCAATTGTTGATAATGCCAAGGCATTGGCGTCCGCGCTTCAGGAACAGGGCTTGGATATTGTTTCGGGCGGGACCGACAATCACCTGATGCTGGTTGATCTGCGGCCCAAACAGGCCAAGGGCAAGCACGCGGAACACGCGCTCGACCGGGCGTCGATCACCTGCAACAAGAACAACATTCCCTATGATGATGAAAAGCCGGCCCTCACCTCGGGCATTCGCTTGGGCACGCCCGCTGGCACGACGCGCGGCTTTGGCCCCGCAGAGTTCCGCCAGATTGGCGAAATGATTGCCGAAGTGGTCGATGGCCTGCGCAAAAATGGCGAAGCAGGCGACGCCCAAGTCGAGGCGCATGTCCGCCAGCGCGTGGAAGATCTGTGCGCCCGCTTCCCAATTTACGAAGGTCTTTGATCCTTGCGGTGTCCCTTCTGCGCGCATGAAGACAGCCAGGTAAAGGACTCGCGTCCGACCGAAGATAATTCGGCCATTCGGCGGCGGCGTCAGTGCGAAGCGTGCGGCGCGCGCTTTACCACCTTTGAACGCATTCAGCTGCGCGAGTTGACGGTGGTGAAGTCTGAAGGGCGGCGGGAAGCCTTTGAGCGAGAAAAGCTGGAACGGTCCGTTACCATTGCCTGCCGCAAGCGGCCCATTGACCCCGCCAAGATTGAACGGCTTGTCTCGGGCATCCAGCGCCAGTTGGAAACATCGGGCGAAAGCGAAGTGAGTGCTGCAACCATTGGGGAATTGGTGATGGAAGGGCTGAAAGGCCTGGATGGCGTTGCCTATATCCGCTTTGCCTCAGTTTATCGCGACTTTACGGAGCCGCGCGATTTTGAAGATTTTGCAGGCAACGTGGCAGAAGCCGCACGGAGCTGATCATGCAGCCCGTTTTTGTGCTTGTGCGCCCGCAATTGGGTGAAAATATTGGCAAGGCCGCCCGTGCCATGCTCAATTTTGGCCTTACAGATATGCGGCTGGTTGCCCCACGCGATGGCTGGCCCAATCCTGCCGCTGGCCCTGCCGCTTCAGGCGCGGATATTGTGCTCGAAAAGGCACAGGTTTTTGAAACGGTGGCCGAGGCTTTGGCTGATTGCACACAGGTTTATGCCACCACCGTGCGCAAGCGCGGGCTGGTAAAGCCCGTTGTCACGCCCGAAGAGGCGGCGCGCGAAATTCATGCCGAACAGGGGCGGACTGCCATTCTCTTTGGGCCCGAACGCTCGGGGCTGGAAACTGAAGATGTGGCCATTGCCCGCAAAATCCTGACGGTTCCCATTAACCCGGAATTTGGCTCGCTCAATTTGGCGCAAGCTGTGATTTTGGTGGCTTATGAATGGTCAAAGCATGTCGCCTTGGCGAGCCCGCCACAAGTTGATCTTGATCCCCCTGCCGATCAGCAAGAACTGGATGGCCTGATTGATCATCTTGAATCAATGTTAGAACCCGCAGGCTATTTCTTCCCGCCTGATCGTGTGCCGGCCACCAAGCGCACCTTGCGCTCTGTGCTGACCAAGCCCGCATGGAATGCCAATGAAGTGCGCACTTTGCGCGGTGTCTTGAGCACGCTGGAACGGGGTGCAAAGGCCGAATCTGATTGACTCTGTGGCTTGCTGCGCTAAAGGCGCGACCTTCCGCAATTGACCCCGCACTCCGGTGAAGCGGGTGTCCGGCAGGCCAATCCTGTCGCGCGGTTCCGGAAAACTGTAACGAAACGCAATTGGAGAACTATCATGTCGAAGCGCCATAGCGCCAAGCATAAGCTCGATCGCCGCATGGGCGAAAACATCTGGGGCCGTCCGAAATCCCCGGTGAACAAGCGCGAATATGGTCCCGGTCAGCACGGCCAGCGCCGCAAGGGCAAGATGTCGGATTACGGCATTCAGCTGCGCGCCAAGCAGAAGCTGAAGGGCTATTATGGCGATGTGACCGAAAAGCAGTTTAAGCGTGCCTATCAGGAAGCGGACCGTATGGTTGGCGATACCTCGCAGAACCTGATTGGTCTGCTTGAGCGCCGTCTGGACGCCATTGTGTACCGCGCCAAATTTGCGCCGACGATTTTCGCCGCGCGCCAGCTTGTGTCGCACGGTCACGTGCGCGTGAACGGTGAGAAGTGCAATATTGCTTCGCGCCAGGTGAAGCCGGGTGATGAAATCAGCCTCGGCAACAAGGCGCAGGAAATGGCACTGGTCATTGAGGCGCAGGGCCTCGCTGAGCGTGACATTCCTGATTACATCTCGCCCGATGGTCAGGCGAAGGTCACCTTCACGCGCGTCCCGACGCTCGATGAAGTTCCCTATCCGGTGAAGATGGAACCGAACCTGGTCGTCGAATTCTATTCGCGCTAAGTTTACGTTCATCGAAAAATTCAAAGGGCGGTCCTGCGGGGCCGCCCTTTTTCATTGTCGCCGGGCGCGTGCTTTGCCATGACCCGGCGACTATACAGTTCGGAGAGTCTTATGGGTCGCAAGCTTCTTATCCTGTCTTCGCTTCTGGTGGCGCCTGCCGCGCTGATGGCTGCCACGCCTGAGATTTCGGTGGGCACGCTGAAAGAGGTCACCAAGACCTTGTCATCGGATATGTTTGAAGGCCGGGCGCCAACGTCTCCGGGTGAAGATAAAACCATTGGCTATTTGGCCGGGCGCTTTTCGGCCATTGGCCTACAGCCGGCCAATAAGGGCAGCTGGTTTCAGGATGTGCCGATGGTGCGGATGACGGCCAGCCCATCCATGCGGCTGCAATTTTCAGGCGGCAAAGCGCCACTTGATTTTGCCTATAAGACTGATTTTGTGGCCTCCAGCTACCGCATCACGCCCCAGACAGACATCAAGAACAGCGATGTTGTCTTTGTCGGCTTTGGCATCAACGCGCCCGAGCGCGGCTGGAATGATTATGCTGGCCTCGATGTGAAGGGCAAAACCGTCATCATCCTCGTCAATGATCCCGATTATGAGAAAAAGGATCTGAAAGGCCCCTTTGGCGGCCGGGCGATGACCTATTATGGCCGCTGGACGTATAAATATGAAGAAGCCGCCCGTCAGGGTGCGGCCGCTGCCATCATCGTGCATGATACCTTCCCCGCCGCTTATCCCTGGGGTGTCGTTGTTTCCAGCTGGAGCGGTGCGCAAATCCGCATGGATGCAGCAGACAATCATATGGGCGACACGCAGGCCAATGGTTGGATGACCAAAGAGGCCGCGCAAAAGCTGATGGCGTCTGCAGGGCTCGATTTGGCGAAGTTGACGGCTGCTGCCAAGAAAAAGGGCTTCAAGCCTGTGCAGCTGGGCATCAAGGCCAATCTCTCCTTCACTACGGACATTAAGCGCCAGACCTCGCACAATGTCGTTGGTATTTTGCCGGGGACCACGAAGCCCGATGAATATGTGCTCTATTCGGCGCACTGGGATCATTTGGGCATTTGTGAGCCGGTAAAGGGCGATAATATCTGCAACGGCGCGCTCGATAACGCGACAGGCACGGCCGGGCTGGTCGCGCTGGCCGAAGCGCATGTAAAGGCAGGGGCTGCGGGCCGCTCGATCATCTTTGCGGCTGTCACGGCGGAAGAATCGGGCCTGTTGGGATCTGACTATTACGCCGCCAACCCGTTGGTGCCGCTGGCGAAGACAGTCGGCGGCATCAATATGGATGGCCTCAACATTCTGGGTCGCACCAAGGACGTGGTTGTGATTGGCCCCGGCAAGTCAGAGCTGGAGCCGATGTTGGAACGCCTCGCCAAGGCACAGGGCCGGGTTGTTGTGGGTGAACCAACGCCCGAAAAGGGCAGCTTCTATCGGTCCGACCATTTCAGCCTTGCGAAGCGCGGCGTGCCGATGATCTATTTTGATTCAGGCGAAGATTTGGTGAACGGCGGCAAGGCAGCGGGGGCTGCGGCGGCGGAAGATTACACCACCAACCGCTATCACAAGCCGCAGGATGAATATCGCGACGATTGGAATTGGGAGGGCGCTGTCGAAGACCTTGCGCTCAACTATCACATTGGGCGCGAATTGGCCGATGGCAATGCTTGGCCCAACTGGTATCCAACTGCTGAATTCCGCGCTGCCCGCGATGCGAGCCGGGGCGGTAAATGAGCCGTATCCAGCCAGCAGAATGGGCGCTGCATGACAGCGTCTGGATCGGCTTTCCCAGCGCCGCTGACCTCTGGCTGGAGGATTTAGAGGGCGCTCAAGCCGAAGTCGCGGCTTTTGCCAATGCCGTCTACGCAGGCGGCAAAGGTGAGGCGGTGCGCCTTGTCTGCGCCAACCCTGAGGCAGAGGCGGCGGCGCGGGCGCTGGCGGCCCCGGGCATCGAGATTGTGGCGGCGCCATTTTTTGACATTTGGCTGCGGGATACCGGGCCGATTATCGTGTCGGACAATGGCAAACCCTTGGCGCTCGATTATCCCGGCAATGGCTGGGGCGGCAAATATCCCTCGCCCTTGGATGATGATCTGGCACGCGTGCTGTGCGAACAGGCAGGGCTTGCCCGCCAGCCGCGCGATTGGATTTTGGAAGGCGGGGCAATTGATGTCGATGGCGCGGGACTGTGCGTGACGACGGGGCAATGTCTGCTCAACCCCAATCGCAATCCCAAGCTGTCCCGCCGGGAGATTGAGGATCAGCTCTGTGCCGATCTGGGGCTGAAAGAGGTGCTGTGGCTGGGCGTTGGTCTGTTGAACGACCATACGGATGGCCATGTCGATAATCTGGCGCGCTTTGTGGCGCCTGGCGTGCTCGCGCTGCCCGAGGCGTTTGGTGATGATGATCCCAATGCCGACATCTTTGCCGACGCTCTGGCGCGGGCGAAGGAGTGGCCGGTGGAGATTGCGCTCATCCCCTCGGCCGGGCTCCACGTCGATGAGGATGGAGAACCCATCCCCGCCAGCCATATGAATTTCTATATTGGCAATGCGTGCGTTGTGGTGCCGACCTATGGCGGCCCAAGCGATGATGCTGCCGTGGCCGCCATTGCGAAGCTCTTCCCCGATAGAGAGACGATTGGCCTGCCTGCCAATCACATCCTGACGGGCGGCGGCAGCTTCCACTGCATCAGCCAGCAGGTGCCGCAGGTTTAAGCCGGGCTTTGGCGGTGGCCTTTAACACCGCCACCCTTTTGCCACAGGCCCCGGCTCGAGCACGCGATAGGCGTGGTCCACAAACTCACAGAGCAGGGGCCGCGTGTCGCGCGGGTCGATAATATCTTCAATTCCGAATTTCTCGGCGGTGCGGAACGGGCTGCGGACATCGTTCAGGCGTTTTTGGATGTCTTTGAGCAGCGCTTTGGGATTGTCGCTGGCTTCCAGATCAGACTTATAGGCCGCTTCCAGTCCGCCTGAGATGGGCAGGCTGCCCCAATCGCCTGAGGGCCACGCATAGCGCCATTTGTGGCGTGAGAGATTGGCGTGTGCGCTGCCCGCCATGCCATAGGCCTTGCGCAGGATGACGGCGCAGGTTGGCACCTTGGCTTGATACATCGCCATCATCGCGCGGCTGCCAAAGCGGATCGTGGCTTCATCCTCGGCCTTGCGGCCAATAAGGAAGCCGGGAACATCGACGAGATGGATGATCGGCAAGTGGAAAGTGTCTGCCAGATCGACAAAGCGTTCCAGCTTGCGCGCGCTGGCCGCCGTCCATAGCCCGCCCAGAACCATCGGGTCTGAAGCGAGGATTGCGACGGGATAGCCATCCATCCGCGCAAAGCCCGTCACCACGCTGGTGCCATGCTGCCGGCCAATTTCAAAAAAGCTGCCTGTGTCGACGACGGCCTCAATAATCGGGCGGATTTTATAGAGATGGCGGCTGTCGCGCGGCACAGCCTCAATCAGGCCGGGATCGCGCCGATCGGGCTTATCGGTCGGGGCCAAGCGCTGGGGCAGCGCATGAACTGAGGAGGGGAGGTAAGAGAGGAAGCGCCGCGCCTTGGCAAAGGCATCGGCCTCGCTGTCGGCTTCATCATCAATTGCCCCATTTTTGGCGTGGATGGATGAGCCACCAAGCTCTTCCTTGGTCCGGTTCTCCCCCACGGCGGCCACAACGGGAGGCCCCGCGACAAACATTTGCGACAGGCCCTTCACCAGCACCGAATAATGCGCCATCACCTGCCGTCCGGCGCCAAGCCCGGCCACAGGGCCAAGGCCAAGCGCCACGACCGGCACTGTGGAGAGGTTGTCGACCATAATCTCCCAGCCCGGCACTTCGGGCACATAGGTAAAGCCGGTGGTTTCAAGCGTCTTGACGGAACCGCCACCGCCTGTGCCTTCAATCAGGCGGACCAAGGGCAGGCGATATTCGTTCGCCAGCTTTTCAGATTGAATAAGCTTGCCATGGAGCGAGGCGTCCGCTGCGCCCCCGCGCACGGTAAAATCATCCGCTTGAACGACAATTGGTCGTCCTTCGATCCGCGCGCGGCCAAACAGGATATTGGCAGGCAGAAAGCCTGTCAGATTGCCTTTGGCATCATATTGGCCAACGCCGCCCAATTTGCCGATCTCGCGGAATGAGCCTTTGTCGACAAGGGCCGCGATTCGCTCACGCACATTCAGCTTGCCGGCTTCTTTTTGGCGTTTCAGCTTGTCTGGCCCGCCCATGGCTTCGGCCAGCTTTTGCCGCCGTTTGAGCTCTTCAACTTCTTTTTCCCAGCTCATCACACCCTCTTTCGTTGGGGCTATGGTCGGCGGACTTGCCGTAAACGTCAAGCACGTGCCACAAGGGGGCATGGGGAAGATCTGGATCGGGCTAGGCGCGCTGGCGCTTATTGGGGCGGCACTCGGCTTTGCGAGCCGCTGGACGCAAGTGGGGCTCTTGAACAGCGTAGACGCGCTGCTCTCGCTCACATCCCCCACGCAGCAAGTGGCCGAAGGCGTGGCTTATGGCGCGGGAGAGCGGCATAAACTTGATATCTGGGCGCCTAAGGAGAAATCCACCAAGCCGCGCGATGTGATCGTCTTCTATTATGGCGGGAGCTGGAATAGCGGCGCGCGGCATTTTTATGGCTTTGTCGGCCGGGCGCTGGCGGAGCGCGGCTTTATTGTGGTGATCCCCGATTATCGGCTGGTGCCCGACGTGCGCTTCCCCGGCTTTGTGGAAGATGGCGCGTCTGCCTTGGCCTGGACGCAAAAGCATATTGCCGAATTTGGGGGTAATCCAACGCGCATCCATCTCACGGGCCATTCGGCAGGCGCGCATATCGCCGCACTGCTGACGCTCGATCCAGACTGGATGGCAAAAGCCGGGGGGACTGCCGCTGGCATTCGCAGCTTTGCAGGGCTGGCTGGGCCCTATGACTTCCTGCCCTTTACATCTGAGGCTTCCAAAGC